>JBJTDR010000079.1:0-7245 GCA_046092445.1 Hyphomicrobiales bacterium
ACGCTCGGCGGGTAACAGCGACCCCGCCGGACGTCATGGCCTCATTTTGACAAATCGCGCCTTCGGGCACGTTTCTGTTGCCATGATCATGACAAACATATGTGTTCTCACATTACCGCGATTGAGTTTCGAAATCAGCTCCATGCGTCATCTAACAAGGCGTGTGAGAGACTACATCTAAGCGAAGGATTGGCGTTGCCCCTACTTTCCCGCGCCCTTTTCCGACTCATTCTGCCGTTACTGGTAACGCTGCCGCTCATATGCGATGCGCGAGGTCCGGCGCGCGCGCAGGATGCACGCGGCGGTGTCATCCGCGATACGGAAATCGAAAATCTGTTGCGTGTTTATGCAACGCCGATCTTCAAGGCCGCCGGAATCAGCAAGGGATCGATCCAGATCGTGCTTCTTGGCGATCGATCCTTCAACGCGTTTGTCACCGACGGTCGCCGCATGTTCTTCAACATCGGCGCCTTGATGGATGCGAAAACGCCGAACGAGATCATCGGTGTCATCGCCCATGAGTCCGGCCACATTGCCGGAGGACATCTTGTCCTCCAACGCGAGCGCCTCGCAAATGCGCAGATCATGACGATCGCCGGCGTTCTTCTCGGAGCTGGTGCGATGGTAGCGGGCGCCGGCCAGCCCAGTTCGAATGCCGATGGAGGTGGCGTCGGCGTCATGCTTGGGACGCAGGAGCTTGTCAGGCGCTCTCTGCTCTCCTATCAGCGCGGCGAAGAGCAGGCCGCAGATCGGGCCGCGCTCAAATATCTGAGTGCAACCGGCCAATCCGCGCAAGGGCTTCTCGCGACTTTCAAGCGCTTCTCTGACGACATGATGTTCAAGTCATCCGGTATTGACCCGTATCTGATGAGCCATCCCATGCCGACCGATCGCATTGCCAGCCTTCAAGCACTGGTTGCCAACAGCCCCCACCGAAACGTCAAGGATCCGCCTGAACTGATTGCCCGGCACGACATGATGCGAGCGAAATTGCTCGGCTTCGCCGGGCGACAGGATGAAGTCGGACGACGCTACCCCGTCGGCGACACCACGCTTCCGGCACAATACGCCCGCGCCATACTCAGCTACCGCTACAAGCGTCTGGGGGAGGCACTCTCGCGAATCGATTCGTTGATCGCTGCTCAGCCCGCTAATCCGTATTTCTGGGAATTGAAGGGACAGGTGCTGCTGGAATTCGGGCGCCCGAGAGACGCGGTTCCGGCCCTTCGCCGCTCCGTCGCTCTCGCCCCGAATGCCGGACTGATCAGGGGAATGCTGGGCCATGCGCTCGTTGCAACCGACGACCCCCGCAATCGGGCGGAGGCAATCAGAGAATTGACAAATGCGATCCAGCGTGAACCCGAGGATACAGGTTCACATCGGCAGCTTGCCACTGCCTATGCGCGCGATGGCAATATCGGCATGGCGGAACTGAGCACGGCTCAGGCCTATTTCACGATGGGCGATTATAGCGCCGCGGCAACACACGCGGATCGTGCATTGAAAACACTTAAAAATGGAACGCCTGCCGCATTGAGGGCGGAAGATATCCTCAACTATCGTCCGAAACGGATCAGATAACGACTTACTCATGAGGGAGAGATCAATGTTGAAAGCCTGGTTGTCGCGCCGCCCGTCTGGACTCGGTATTGCGGCCGTTCTGCTTCTGCTGGCGACGCCGGTGTCGAAACCTGTTCGTGCTGCCGATGATCCGTTTTCGGCGGAGCAGAAGGCCGAACTCGGGCTGATCATCAAAGACTATTTGATAAAAAACCCGGAAGTGGTCAGAGACGCCATGGTCGAACTTGATCGGCGCGACCAGCTTGCCGCAATTGAGCAGCAGAAAAAGGCACTCGCCAGCGTGTCGGATATGCTTGTTAACTCGGAGCGCTCCATCGTGCTCGGCAGTCCCGATGGCGATGTCACGCTGGTCGAGTTCTTCGACTATAATTGCGGCTATTGCAAACGCGCGATGGCGGATTTGCAGGCCCTTTTGAAGAATGATCCTAAGTTGCGGGTTGTGCTGCGTGACTTTCCCGTTCTTGGTGCCGAATCAGTCGAAGCGTCAATGGTTGCGATAGCGGTTGCCAACCAGTTGAAGGGAACCCGGTATCTCGACTATCACGCCAGGCTCATGGAATCGAGAGGTCGCATCGGTAAAGAGCGCGCCGTCCAGCTCGCCAAAGAGCTCGGTGTGGATATGGCAAAACTCGAGAAGGACATCTCCGGAACCGAGACCCGCCTTGCATTGGAGGAGACGATGCGAATCGCCGACCAACTCAAGATCCGGGGAACTCCGGCCTTTGTAATCGGTGATGAAGTGGTGTTCGGTGCGGTCGGCCGTGATCCGCTCGCAAAGGCAATCGAATCGGTTCGCAGCTGCGGAAAGACGACATGCTGATCGAGGCTGCCGCGCGCAGGAGGCGGCGTCATGGCGGCGTCATGGCAGTGTCATCGGATGAACAGATATTGACGACTGATTCGCCGCTTTCGAGGAACACTTGGCCCCTGTCGGGAGGGATTTGCCGTCATTGGCGCTGACGGTTTCGTGACCCGGAGCCGCGCTTAACCGGCACCGCCTGACAGAGCGTTCTGAATCTGCAAGTGAAATCCGCGACTTGCGAAGTTAACCCCGCTATTCACCGATTTTTAATCTTTATACACAACATATAGATATACGGTCGCGTTACTGCACTAAACCTTGTCTGACCGCTTGACGCCGCGTGCGCCCAGAATTAGGTTTCAAGGTCAGATGCGCTGAGTGGCCGAGGGTTTGATCCCGAAGTTAGCGGAGCAAATCCCGACAGAAATGCGGCACCGGCGGATTGCGCTTTGCCGAAATACAATGCCCGTTGCGGGCATGGCCTGACCGTGCGTTCGTCGCGAGACTCGGGAATTTCATGTTTCGGATCGCTTTCTCTTTGTTGCGATCTGGAATGCTGGAAGAGTAGTGTTTGGAAAATGGCCGGAAAACGGCCTGGCAGGTTCGGTAACCTGTGGATGAAGGAATGGACGGCAATGCGGATCGAGCGTCATTACACGAAGGCTTACACCTCTCCCTATGCGGATATTGCGTTCCGGCTCGCCACGAGCGAGATCCGCAATCCGGATGGCTCGGTCGTGTTTCGGCTCGAGAACATCGAAGTCCCTGATGCGTGGAGTCAGGTTGCAAGCGACGTGCTGGCACAGAAATATTTCCGCAAGGCCGGCGTTCCGGCCCGCCTGAAAAAGGTCGAGGAAAATTCGGTTCCGTCATGGCTCTGGCGTTCGGTTGCCGACGATGCGGCACTTGCGGCGCTCCCCGCCGACCAGCGCTATGGCTCCGAGATGAGCGCGCGGCAGGTGTTTGACCGCCTTGCGGGTTGCTGGACCTATTGGGGCTGGAAGGGCGGCTATTTCAAGACAGAGGATGACGCGCAAGCCTTCTTCGACGAACATCGCTTCATGCTCGCCCGCCAGATGGTCGCGCCGAATTCGCCGCAATGGTTCAATACCGGCCTGCACTGGGCCTATGGCATCGATGGCCCGAGCCAGGGCCATTACTATGTCGATTTCAAAACCGGCAAACTGACCAAATCGAAGTCTTCCTACGAGCACCCGCAGCCGCATGCCTGCTTTATTCAGGGCGTCTCGGACGATCTCGTGAATGAAGGCGGCATCATGGACCTCTGGGTTCGCGAAGCCCGCTTGTTCAAGTACGGCTCCGGTACCGGCTCCAACTTCTCGGCGCTGCGCGGCGAAGGCGAGCGTCTTGCGGGTGGCGGGCGTTCATCGGGTCTGATGAGCTTCCTCAAGAGCGGCGACCGCTCGGCGGGCGCGATCCAATCGGGTGGTACAACACGCCGCGCGGCCAAGATGGTCGTTGTCGATGCCGATCATCCGGATATTGAAACCTATATCGACTGGAAGGTGAAGGAAGAGCAGAAGGTTGCCGCTCTTGTTACCGGTTCCAAGCTCTGCGCCAGGCATTTGAAGGCCGTGATGAAGGCCTGCGTCAATTGCGAAGGGCCGGACGAGTCCTGCTTCGACCCGGAGAAGAACCCGGCGCTGAAGCGCGAAATCAAGTTCGCCCGTCGCTCGATGGTGCCTGACAATTATATCAAGCGCGTCATCCAGTTCGCCAAGCAGGGCTATACCGATATCGACTTCCCGACCTACGACACGGATTGGGACTCGGAAGCCTATCTCACCGTTTCCGGCCAGAACTCGAACAATTCCGTTTCGCTGTCGGACGAATTCCTGCGTGCGGTTGAAGGCGACAAGGATTGGAACCTGATCCGCCGGACGGATGGCAAGGTGCACAAGACGCTGAAGGCTCGCGACCTCTGGGAGCAGATCGGCCATGCGGCATGGGCGTCGGCTGATCCAGGCCTGCATTTCAACTCGACCATGAATGACTGGCACACCTGCCCTGCTTCGGGCCGGATCCGCGCCTCAAATCCCTGCTCGGAATATATGTTCCTTGATGACACGGCCTGCAACCTCGCTTCGCTGAACCTGTTGCAGTTCCGCAATGCGGACGGCACGTTCCAGATTGAATCGTATGAGCATGCTGTTCGTCTGTGGACAATCGTGCTCGAAATCTCGGTGACGATGGCGCAGTTCCCGTCCAGGGAAATCGCCGAACTCTCCTTCAAATTCCGCACGCTTGGTCTGGGCTATGCAAATATTGGCGGACTCCTGATGACGGATGGTATCCCGTATGATTCGGAAGAGGGCCGCGGCATTTGCGGTGCGCTCACCGCGATCATGACCGGCGTTGCCTATGCAACCTCTGCCGAAATGGCGAGCGAGCTCGGCGCGTTTGCCGGCTACAAGGACAACTCGGCCCACATGCTCCGCGTGATCCGCAATCACCGCCGCGCGGCGCATGGCGAGGCGCAGGGCTATGAGGGATTGCAGGTCAACCCCGTTCCGCTCGATCACGCCTCCGTCAAGGATAAGCGCCTCTCCGCCCATGCAAGGGCCGCGTGGGACAATGCCCTCGCACTCGGCGAGAAGCATGGCTATCGCAACGCACAGGCAACCGTGATTGCGCCAACCGGCACGATCGGCCTTGTGATGGATTGCGACACGACCGGGATCGAGCCCGATTTCGCGCTGGTGAAATTCAAGAAGCTCGCCGGTGGTGGCTATTTCAAGATCATCAATCAGGCCGTGCCGGAAGCGCTCCGCACGCTCGGCTATCGCGAGAACGAACTGGCCGAGATCGAGGCCTATGCGGTGGGCCATGGCTCGCTCGCCCAGGCACCCGGCATCAACCACTCGACATTGCGCACCAAGGGCTTCAACGATGACGTGATCGAGAAGCTCGAGAAAAGTCTGGGCTCCGCTTTTGACATCAAGTTTGTATTTAACAAATGGAACTTGGGCGCTGATTTTCTTACCGGAAATCTGAAAGTACCAGCCGAGAAGCTCGATGATCCATCCTTCGAACTTCTTCCCTTCCTCGGCTTCTCGAAGGCCGATATCGAAGCGGCGAATGTGCATGTGTGTGGCGCGATGACGCTGGAAGGTGCCCCGCACCTGAAACCCGAGCATTATGCCGTGTTCGATTGCGCCAATCCGTGCGGCCGCATCGGCAAGCGCTATCTCTCGGTTGAAAGCCATATCCGCATGATGGCGGCGGCGCAGCCCTTCATCTCGGGTGCGATCTCGAAAACCATCAACATGCCGAACGAGGCGACTGTCGAGGATTGCAAGAGCGCCTATATGCTCTCGTGGAAACTCGCGCTCAAGGCAAATGCGCTTTATCGCGATGGTTCCAAGCTCTCCCAGCCGCTCAATTCCCAGCTGATCGCGGATGACGAGGAGGAAGCCGACGACGCCGTCGAGGCATTGGTTGCACAGCCCAGTGCTGCGCGTGCTGCCGCCATGGCGGAGAAGATTGTCGAGCGCGTGATCGAGCGCATCGAGCGGGTTCGGGAGCGCGATAAACTTCCCGACCGCCGCAAGGGCTATACCCAGAAGGCGGTTGTCGGCGGGCACAAGGTCTATCTCCGCACCGGCGAATATGAAGACGGTCGCATTGGCGAGATTTTCATCGACATGCACAAGGAAGGAGCTGCTTTCCGCTCGCTGATGAACAATTTTGCCATCGCGATCTCGCTCGGCCTGCAATATGGCGTGCCGCTGGAAGAATATGTGGAGGCCTTCACCTTCACGCGCTTCGAGCCTGCGGGCTTCGTGCAGGGCAATGATGCGATCAAGAGCGCGACATCGGTTCTCGATTACGTCTTCCGCGAACTCGCAATCTCCTATCTTGGCCGCACCGATCTCGCCCATGTCGCGCCAGACGCGCCCGGGCACAGCGCACTGGGGCGCGGCGAGGACGAGGGCAAGGCCCCTGCGGGCTTCATTCCCTCACAGGTCTCGCGCGGTCTCGTCCGCTCGAAAGCCGAACGCCTCACCGTGATGCAGGGCGGCGGCAGCATGATGGCCCCCGTCTCCATCGGCGCGAATGCGTTGAAAAGCGAGCTGGAACAGCAACTCGGCGTCACCGCCCAAACGCTGACCATGGGCGAAGCCGCCATTGGCAGCCTCCCCTTCGCAGCCGCCGGCACCCATGCCGGTTCCGCCAAGCAAGGCGGGATGGACAAGCGCGCGGAAGCCAAGATGAAAGGCTATGTCGGCGAAGCCTGCCCCGAATGCGCGAACTTCACCCTGGTGCGAAACGGCACATGCCTGAAGTGCGATACGTGTGGCAGCACGACGGGGTGTAGCTGAGCGAATAGTGAGTAGCGAGTAGCGAGTAGCGGAGTTAGGGTATCGGGAATTAGCTATCCGCGCCCTGCCCTTGCCTGACTAGTCAGGGAATATCCAAAGCGGAGCGAGAAATCTCTCCGCTTTTTCTGTTTGGGAAGCCCTCACCCGTCATTGCGAGGTGAAGAGTGGTTCTTGCAAAGCAAGAACGAAAAGCGCCGGTGACGCTTTTCGAACGATGAACACGAAGCAATCCAGCTAATGTCGGTCGGTTGTCGCAAACGCCAGACGTTCACTGGATCGTAAGCCGCTCATCTTTCGCCAATCACCATCTGGATCGCGTCGCAAGCTCGCGATGACGAAAAACTACCCCCCTACCCAGCCCTCTTCCCGCCCTTTACCCCCAACTCCGCTAATCGGGCGTGGTAATGGTTGATTAAGGCTGACAGGAGTTCCTGATCGTCCAAAACCGCTTCTTCTACGGATAAATAGCTGTATTCTACATGTTAGTCGAAAAAATCGACCTCGACACGGAAATACAAC
>JBJTDR010000080.1:0-31468 GCA_046092445.1 Hyphomicrobiales bacterium
AATCCGGTAACCAAGCGCATCAAGGACTTTGGTTATGGTCGCAAAGCTGGGATTACCCTCGGCGGACAGGGCCTTCATCAACCCCATTCGGCTGATGCCCGTCTCGCGTGCAAGCTGACTCATCCCGCGGGCGCGGGCGACGGCTCCTAGAGCATGGGCTGTTAAAATCGGATCATTATCCTCCGCGATGGCTGCGAGGTAATATTCGATATCTTCCGCGGTTTTCAAAAAATCAGCGGTATCATAGCGTGAGAGTTTCACCATCCCAGTTCATCCTTAACCTCGGCGGCCAATTCGCGAGCACGGACAATATCTCGAAACTGCGAGCCTTTGTCTCCACCGCACAACAACACAACAACCGTTTTGCCACGCTGCACAAAATAAACTCTGTAACCTGACCCCACATGGATACGCATCTCACTGACACCCGATCCGATAGGCGCAACATCGCCTGCATTGCCAAGCTCAAGACGATCAATCCGCTTCTCGATCGCAGCTCTCCCCGTCAAATCGCGGAGAGATCGAAGCCAATCCAAAAATATATCAGTTTTAAGAACTTCGATCATGATTGTATACTATGGTTATCAATTGTCAACTATAGTTTGCAGAAAATAGCTTTTTGTCATCGATGGCTTACCTTCTCATCTCCGTCGTGGTGTTATGGCAGCAAGAACGCCAGACATCACCCTTCGCTCTTCCATCAACTCGAATTCCATTTGCAGGCCTAAAAAGAAGCCTTCGGACACGCCGAAATAGCGGGCCAGCCGCAAATCGGTGTTGGCGGTTACGGCGCGTTTTCCCAAGATGATTTCGTTGATGCGGCGCGGAGAAACGCCAATGGCTTTTGCAAGCGCGGTTTGGCTGATGCCCAAGGGCTTCAGAAAATCTTCCGCTAGTACGTCGCCCGCGTGCGGGTTGTAGAGCAGGTCATCGGTGGTAATCGACGATACTGACGCGGAAGGCCTCACCATTTTGCCAGATGAAACAGATGCGCCATTGGTCATTGATGCGAATACTCCATTTCCCCTTCAGATCACTGGTCAAGGCTTCAAGTCGATTTCCCGGAGGAACCCGCAGATCCTCGATGGATTTTGCCAGATAGATAAGACGCAACTTTTGTTTCACCATCTGCAAAAGTCTGAGTTATCTATACCACATAACGTTATATAGCTCAATATTTCTTCCCGCGCTGCCTTCACCCCGCCGGATGCACCTTGCGCCAATGCCGCGCGATCTCCACACGCTTGGCCACCCAGACTTTGTCGTGGCTTTGCACGTGATCGAGAAACTTCTCCAAGGCCAAAGCCCTGCCCGGTCGCCCGACGAGGCGGCAATGCAGGCCGATATTCATCATTTTCGGCGCGCCCTCCGCACCCTCGCGGTACAGCATGTCGAAACTGTCCTTCAAATACTCGAAGAAATGATCGCCCGTATTGAACCCCTGCGGCGTTGCAAACCGCATATCATTGGCATCCAGCGTGTAGGGAATAATCAGATGCGGCCCCTTCGGACCTTTCACCCAATAGGGCAGATCATCGGCATAGGTGTCGGATGAGTAGAGAAACCCGCCCTCCTCCATGACCAAGGCCTGCGTATTCATCGAACACCGGCCCGTATACCAGCCGAGCGGGCGTTCTCCCGTCAGTTCGGTATGCAGGCGGATGGCTTCGGCAATCTGGCGGCGCTCCTCCTCGACGGGCATATCCTTGTGCTCGACCCATTTCAGCCCGTGCGAGGCGATTTCCCAATCGGCCTCCTGCATCGCCTTCACCTGATCGGGACTGCGCGCCATGGCGGACGTCACGCCATAAACGGTGACCGGCATGTTGCGTTTGGTGAACATCCGCCAGAGCCGCCAGAAGCCGGCGCGGGCGCCATATTCGTAAATCGATTCCATGTTCCAGTGGCGCTGGCCCGGCCACTGCGCCGCGCCGACGATTTCGGACAAGAAGGCCTCGGATGCCGCATCGCCATGCAGGATATTGTTCTCGCCGCCTTCCTCGTAATTGACGACGAATTGCACGCAGATATTTGCAGCGCCCGGCCATTGCGGATCAGGCGTGTGGCGGCCATAGCCGCGCATGTCGCGGGGATAGTGTTCTGCCATGAAGGCCTCCTAATGTGTCGACACTCAGAAAACCCGAGTTGAGGGCATGGCGCAAGCGGGATGATTGAAGCGACAGCATGAGCCGGATTGGCAAAAGTCGTGCACGTGACGCACGGCGGACGCGCTTTCAGACGGGTCGCATAACCCCAAAGATTACGCTAGAAGACAAATTGCCGATGGATCAGGACAGCTTGCCGCATGGACGATCAGAAAATACCGACCGCCCATGCGCTCTTGAGCCGCCAACGCCTTATCGGCATTGCGCTCATGGCACTGGCGTTCTTTTTCTTCTCCATGCTCGACACGGCGGCGAAATGGCTGAACCATTCTATTCCGACATCGCAGACGGTTTGGTCGCGCTACGTGTTCAGCGTCTTGTTCGTGCTGATGTTTATCAATCCGAAGTCAAAACCGGGTGTTTTGAAGACCAAGCGCCCGATGTTGCAACTGGTACGCTCGTTCCTGCTCTTCGCCTCGACCCTATTCAATTTCATCGCGTTGAACTATCTGCAACTCTCGCAAACAACTGCAATTGCCTTCGCAGCCCCGCTGATTGTCACGTTTTTGTCAGGCCCGCTGCTCGGAGAAAACATCAGCCGGGATCGCATGATCGCGATTGGTGTCGGGTTTTGCGGCGTGCTGCTTGTGACGCGGCCCGGCTTTGGCGGCATCCACCCGGTTGCCTTCCTCTCGATCATCGGCGTCACCTGCTATGCCTTGTTCGCCATCATGACCCGGCACCTTGCCGCGCATGATTCGACGGAAACAACGCTTGTCTATTCAGGATTGGTCGGCGCAGGTCTGCTGAGCCTTGTGATGCCGTTCATCTGGAAAAATCCGCCAGACCTGCTGGTCCTTGGATTAATGGTCGCCATGGGCGCTTTTGCGGCGATCGGGCACTATATGCTGATCAGCGCGCATCGCTATGCCCCGGCCAACGTGCTCTCGCCGTTTGGCTACACGCAGCTGATCTGGATGATCATTCTCGGCTATGTCGTCTTTGGTGATGTGCCCGACATGTTTACGCTTGGCGGGGGCGTTATCGTCGTGGGTTCCGGCCTGTATCTTTTGTCGCGCGAGCGCAGTCGGCAGCCGATTCCCCTCGAACCGGCTGCCTGATCACGGTTTATTTTTTCGCGAGCGACGTGCCGTTCAGTTCCGCCACGACATCGCCGATCATCGGGACGAAGTCGTTCGCGCGGCCGGTATTGATGGCCACGGCATAGAGATTCTTCACCGCATTGCCGAGCGGGTTCGAAATACCGGCATCATCGGCCATGGATTCGAGATAGCGCATATCCTTATAGGCATTTGCCAACGAGAATTTGTGCGCGTCGCGATCACGCTCCAGCGTGTATTTCATGAAGGTCTGATAGAAGCCGCAATCCATACGCCCGCCACGGATGACGCTATCGAACCGGTCCGGCGTGATGCCGACCTTTTGCGCCAGCACCAGCGCTTCGGAATAGAGCGCGGCATAGCCGAGCGAGAGGAAGTTGTTGACGAGCTTCATCTTGTGCCCGTCGCCCGGCCCGCCAATGTGAACCGCACGTCCCGACCATGTCGCGAGAACCGGCTTCAACCGCTCAAACACGGCATCGGTCGCGCCGACCATCGTATCAAGCGTGCCTTCCCAAGCCTCTTTCGGAGTACGGCCCAAAGGCGCATCAACCAGCGTGATACCGTGCGCATCGCATTCCTTGAACAGCGCCATGGTCGACGTAGGATCGGAGGTCGAGCAATCGACGATCAGCGCGCCCTTCGGCAGATTGGCGACAAGCCCGTCCGGTCCGCGCAGCAGAGCTTCCACTTCCTTCGAGCCTGTCACGCACAGGAACACGATGGTCGATGCCTTGGCGAGGTCCTTGACGCTTTTCGCCTCTTTCGCACCGCGCGTGATCAGATCCTCGACCGGCGTCCGGTTGCGGTGTCCCATCACTGTCAATGGATAGCCCTTTTCGACGATATTTTTGGCCATGCCATGGCCCATAAAACCCACGCCGATAAAGCCGATTGTTTCCTGCGTCATTCCCGTTCTCTCCCGTTACGATTTTTTCAATCCGGCCATATGCCGATACGCCTCGATGACCTGGCTGTCATCCTTTGCACCAAGGCCCATGGCCGAAGCCGTCAAAAACATCTGCAGCGCCGCAGCCGCAATCGGCAATGGCGTTTTCGACGCCCGGCCCGCATCCGCCACAATGCCGAGATCCTTCACAAAAATATCGACCGCACTGGCGACCATCGGCTCATCCTCGAACATGCGCGGCCCGCGATTGTTCAGCATCCAGCTTCCTGCCGCCGACCCGCCGAGAATTTCCAGCGCGAGCTTGCCGTCAATACCCGCCTTCTCGGCCAAAGCAAACGCCTCTGCCGCCACCGCGATATGCACACCGCACAGCAATTGATTGACGGTTTTCACCGCGGCACCCTGCCCGGGCTCAGGTCCGACATGAAACAGCTTGTCGCCAAGCGCGGAGAGCGCAGGCTTGGCGCGGGCAAAAACAGCCTCGGCACCCGACGCCATAATGGTCAACGTGCCGCCCTTGGCTCCGCCAATGCCGCCCGAGACCGGCGCATCCACCAAAGATCGCCCGGTCGCCTCGACGCGTGCGGCAATCGCCCGAACCGCTGACGGTGCGCAGGTTGCCATCAGAATAACGATGCCATCCTTTGCCATGGCGTCGAGTGCGCCCGCATCGAACAGCACGGCTTCCGCCTGCGCCGCATTCACGACCATCAGGATGAGCGCGTCGGCATTGCGGGCGGCACCGGCCGCATCGGGCGCGCTCGTGCCGCCCAGCGCTTCAAGCGCCTGCATCGCCGAGGCGCGGACATCGAAGCCGCAAACCGCAAATTGTTTCTTGAGGAGATTCTCCGCCATCGGCATCCCCATGGCGCCGAGACCCACAAAACCAATAGAACGCACTTAACCTCCGATCACCACCGGAACGGCAGTGGTTTAAAAATCGAACTTTGATCATCGCATGCGTTGCATGAAAATCAAGAAACGTTCATAGCAATTGCGCCGCATCCTTGAGTTCAACGATGCGTCCGGCCAGCGGATTTGAGGAGAAGCACGTAAATGCCTGTCGATGTTCTTGCACCTAAGCCAATGATGCCATTGATCATAGAGGGGCTTCGTGCCTCCTCGACCCTGCATTGCCTCTGGGAAAAGGACGATCCGGACGCGTACCTGAAGGCGAACGCGGCAAAGTTCCAGGCGATTGCGACGGGGGGACATATCAAAGTCGACGGTGCGTATATGTCGCAGTTCCCGAACCTGAAAATCGTCGCCAATTTCGGCGTCGGCTATGACACAGTCGACGCGAAATGGGCCGGGCAGAACGGCATCATTGTAACCAACACGCCCGACGTGCTCACCGAGGAAGTCGCCGACACAGCACTCGGCCTTCTCATCATGACAATGCGGGAACTCTCGCAATCCGAACGCTATTTGCGTGCAGGAAAATGGGTTTCCGAAGGCGCCTATCCGCTCACGCACAATACGTTGCGCGGCAAGAAGCTCGGTATTCTCGCGCTGGGCCGCATCGGCAAGGCGATTGCGACGCGATGCGAAGCGTTCGGTCTAACGATTGTTTATCACACCCGCACCGAGCAAAAAGACGTGCCCTACACCTATTACCCGACGCTGAAGGGCATGGCGCAGGATGTCGACATTCTGATGAGCGTGGCACCCGGCGGCGCCGCCACGCACCACATCATCAATGCGGAGATTCTCGAAGCACTCGGCCCAACGGGCGTGCTGATCAATATTGGCCGCGGCAGCGTTGTGGACGAGCGCGCCCTGATCAAGGCGCTACAACACAAGAAGATTTTTTCCGCCGGCCTCGATGTGTTTGAAGACGAACCGAATGTCCCCGCCGAACTCATTGCGATGGACAATATCGTGCTGCTCCCGCATGTCGGCTCCGCATCGCATCACACGCGCAATCTGATGGGCCAGCGCGTTGTCGACAACATCAAGGCATTCATCACGGGCAAAAGCCCGGTGAGCCCCGTCGCCGAGACACCCTTCAAGGGTTGGTAAAACAACGGGTAGCGGTTGCGGATTTTCGATCGGAGAGATCCTCGTCAAAATCCGCCTCGCTATCCGCAGAGTATTCGTCGCCGGATCAGGCGATTTTTCCGCCCAATTCGTCTTCGAGATGGACGCGGATGATTTCCTCGAATGTGCTTTCGGCTTTGAACCCGAGCGCCGTCGCGCGCTTCGGCTCAAGCCGTGTTGCCCAGCCATCGACGATCTTGATGATCGCAGGATCTGGCTCGCGGCGGATACGGGCAACAACCTTTTCGCCCGCGATCTTCCGCAGCGCCTCGATCTGCTCACCGACCGTCACTGAAAGGCCGGGCATGGCAAGGTTGCGGCGCGGGCCGACAAGGTTGAGATCGAGCGTCGCAGCATGAACCAGAAAGCCGACCGCCGAGCGCGGGCTGGCATGCCAATGCCGAACGCTTTCGGAAACCGGCAGAACGGCCTCGTGGCCCGCGAGCGGCTCGCGGATAATATTCGAGAAGAAGCCCGAGGCCGCCTTGTTCGGCTTGCCCGGACGCACGCAAATCGTCGGCAGGCGAATGCCGATTCCGTCGAAAAACCGTTTGCGCGAATAATCCGACAGCAGCAATTCGCCGATTGCCTTTTGCGTACCGTAGGAGGTCAGCGGCGTCGTGAAGAATTCGTCGCCAATCGCATCCGGGAACGGCGCGCCATAGACGGCAATGGACGAGGTGAACACGACGCGTGGGCGATACCCGTCTCCAATCGCCCGGATTGCCGCAAACAGCTCCATCGTGCCGTGCAGATTGATGCGGTAGCCGAGATCGAAATTCTGCTCCGCCTCGCCCGACACAATCGCGGCAAGATGGAAGATCACGTCGGGACGCCCTGCAACCAGCTTTGCCGCCTCGCCGGGAAGCGAGAAATCGGACGCAAGCACCGTCGATGAAAATTTTGCACCCGTGGGGGCGGAAGGCTCGACCACGTCATGCAACGTGGCTTTGGTGATTTCCTTGCCACCGAGATGACCGTCTTTCGCGAGCCGATCCGCAAGCTTGCGACCGACCATTCCTGCTGCGCCGATAATGAGAATATGCATTAAGTACGTCCTTTTGTTTCCTAACGGTATTGCGTCGGCACACTGATCGCAGACTTGAGTAATAAAGTTAAGCTAAGATGATTCTTTTTGCCAGAGCCCGAACCCTACTTCGCTCAGCAGGAGTTAGTTCACGTCCGATTTTATCTCCCAACGTCTTGATCAAAGGTCGATCAACATCGGAGTTCAAATTACTCGACGAATCTTCCTTAAGCGTAGAACGTTGTATGTTAACGGATTCGGCCCTAATCAAGGCGAGTGCACCGCAAACAGCCGAATGCAGCATACTCTCGGTCAAGTCTTCGCTCAGAATACTCTTGGTATTTTCAATACCCTCTTTCAGAGCTTGAGGGCCCTGACGAACCGACAAAAAATTACCGACAGGTCCCTCATCCCACTCAAAACATGTATCGGCTTCCATTCGCAAGTGAAGTGATTGCGACACTCTTGCCGGACTGATCCCCAGTAAATGAACCCGAACCCCCAAACTCTGCGCCATGCTTACGCCAATGCGAATATCTTCGTCACCAGCCAGTACAACAGCGTCTCCAATTGCTCCATTTCGCGCAAGTTCAAGTAAATCGGTCACGATAAGGGAATCAACGCCCTTCTGATGGCCTTGATTATTAAACGTCCCAAGACGCAATTTGATACTGCTCGTTTCACCAATGGCGCGTTGTTGGCCTGTCAACTCGCCTGGCGATGCGGCGTCATACCAATAGATCCGTAAAATTCCGGGCACGCCAATTTTCGTTCGGAGATTTAATAATTGATTCTTGAAAGCCTCAATATCAATATCGATATCAGGTCGCTTTTGCTTTTTACCCGTGATCAGAGATGAACCCTGAGCAAAAAGATATCCGGAATCGACAAAGAATGCGGTGCTTTTCATCGGATGAACTTAAAAAATAAGGGCTCCCGCAGGAGCCCTTTTTTTAGGTCGAGCGGAAAGACGTCGCTACTCCACTGGACAAATAGAATATATCAATTCCCCAAGGAAACGTCAAGTTGATCTCACTATATCACAAGGCGAACCCGCCATCGGCGAGGTGGATCTGCCCCGTCGTATAGCTCGATTCATCAGAGGCGAGGTAGACAGCGAGAGCTGCCATTTCTTCTGCGGTTCCGAGGCGTCCCATGGGCTGGCGATCAATGAAGGCCTGCCGCGCCGCCGCTTCCGTAATGCCTTGCGTTTTGGCCAATGTGGCAATCCGCTCGTCGAGCGAGGGTGACTGGATCGTGCCAGGGCAGATCGCATTGGCGCGGATGCCCTTCTTGATGAAATCCGCTGCCACGGCCTTGGTCAGCCCGATCACCGCCGCTTTCGAGGCACCATAGACATAGCGGTTCGGAATGCCGCGCACCGAGCCAGCGCCCGACGCGATATTGACGATGGAACCATGCCCCTTGTCCAGCATACCCGGCAGGAACGCCTTGATCGTGCGATGCATCGACTTGACGTTGAGATCGAACGAGAAGTCCCAGTCCTTGTCGCCGCAATCAAGCACAGTGCCATGATGTACAAAGCCCGCCGCATTGACCAGAATGTCGATCGTGCCGACTTTCCCGGCAAAGGCATTCACGGCCCGGTCCGACAGAACATCGAGTTTGCGGCGCTTCGCCCGGGCGAGACCTTCAAGCTTGTCGGTGTCGCGGTCCGTCGCCCAGACGGTTGCACCTTCCCGCACAAAGGCTTCCGCAATGGCGCGCCCGATGCCCTGTCCTGCCGCAGTCACAACCGCGATTTTACCCTTCAACCGTCCCGCCATGATCAACCCCCTGTTGTATGTGTTTTGAAATCCGAGAGCCTCCGCCGCTGGCGGCCATCTGTATCGAAATTGTCGGGTTGAAGCCATGCCTCAAAAGCCGCTTTTTGCACAGGCCATTCGTGATCGAGAATGGAAAACCACGCCGTATCGCGATTCCGGCCCCGAACAATCATATGCTGGCGAAAAATGCCCTCAAAGCTGAACCCGAACCGTTCTGCAGCAGAGCGCGAGGGCGTATTCAGCGCGTTGCACTTCCACTCATACCGGCGATATCCGAGCGTCTCGAACACATAGCGCATCAAGAGATATTGCGCCTCGGTCGCCGCCGGCGTGCGCTGCAAGGGCGTGCCATACAAAATATTGCCGACCTCGATCACACGGTGCGCGATATCGATCCGCATCAGCGTCTCGTACCCGACCGCCTTGCCAGACGCCGTGTCGATAATCGCGAAGAACAGCGGATCCTCGGACGCAGATTTTCGCTCGATATGAGCGCGAAATGCAGACTTGTCCGGAAAGGGCGGCTCGAACAAATATTGCCAGAGCGTGTCCTTGTCCGGCCCGTGCGAGGCTTCATAAAGATCATCCGTGTGCGTGGCCGCCGCCAGCGGCTCAAGCCGGACATAGCGCCCATCGATCACAACACGCTCCGGGCGTAGTGCCGAATGCGCCGCAATTTCCAACCCGATCGGCAGGCCGGATACGGGATCAGGGACCGAAACGGGGATAAAGGCGGCCATTACGGTTACTTTCTCTCGTCTCATCGCACCTTGAGAGGCGAGGCGGTGGTCGACAAAATGCCGACCTGTCTCTGCCCGCACGTTTCAAGCAACCCGACCTCAGTGGTTATCGCGTGCCACGCCGAAAGTCTGTGCCACGCGCTGATATTTCACGGCCGGCTTCAACACCATGCCATGTGATAATTGATCCACCATCGAGCGCTGGATTTCCTGCCATGGCGTCTGGCTCGCCGGATACTGGAATCCGCCATGCGCCATCAGATCGGCGCGGCGCTGCGCCAATTCCGCGTCCGAAATCAGGATATCGGCCGAGCATTTCTTGAGATCGATCCGCACCTGGTCGCCTGTCCTGAGCAAAGCAAGACCTCCATTGGCCGCCGCTTCCGGTGACGCGTTCAGGATCGAGGGCGACCCCGATGTCCCCGATTGACGTCCGTCACCGATACACGGCAAAGCCAGTATACCGCGTTTGATGAGTGCCGCCGGCGGCTGCATGTTGACCACTTCCGCCGAACCCGGATACCCGATCGGACCCGTGCCACGAACGAACAGCATGCAATGCTCGTCAATCTTCAGCGCCGGATCATCAATCCGGTGATGGTAATCCTCAGGACCCTCGAACACGATCGCCCGACCCTCGAATGCTTCCGGATCCTTCGGGTTGGAGAGATACCGGTCGCGGAATTCCTTCGAAATCACGCTTGTCTTCATGATCGCGCTGTCAAACAGATTGCCCTTCAGCACGATAAAGCCCGCATCCTGCCGCATCGGCTTGTCGATCGGGAAAATCACGTCTGCATCAATCACCTTCGCAGTGCGGCAATTATCGCCCATCGTCTTGCCGTTTGCAGTCAACGCCTTCTCGCGAATGAGTTTTTTCTTCATCAGTTCGGCGACAACCGCAGGTACGCCGCCCGCTCGGTGATATTCCTCTCCGAGATACTTCCCTGCCGGCTGGAGATTGACGAGAAGCGGAACCTTGTGGCCGATTTCCTGCCAGTCATTGATCGACAAATTCACCCCGATGTGGCGGGCAATCGCATTGATGTGAATCGGCGCATTCGTCGATCCGCCAATGGCCGAATTGACGATGATCGCGTTCTCGAATGCCTCGCGGGTCATGATGTCGGAAGGCTTCAGATCTTCCCACACCATTTCAACCGCACGCCTGCCGGTTTCATACGCAATCTGGCCGCGCTCGCGATAAGGAGCCGGAATCGCCGCGCACCCTGGCAATGTCATGCCCAGCGCTTCAGCGAGCGAATTCATCGTCGAGGCCGTGCCCATCGTGTTGCAATGGCCGACCGATGGTGCGGACGACGCCACAATATCCATGAATTCGTCATAGGTGATCTCGCCCGCCGCCAACCGCTCGCGACCCTTCCACACAATCGTACCGGAACCCGTCCGCTCGCCATGCCAATAGCCGTTCAGCATCGGCCCGCCGCAGAGAACAATCGAGGGAATATTTACCGTTGCCGCCGCCATGATGCAGGCTGGCGTCGTCTTGTCGCAGCCCGTCGTCAGCACAACGCCGTCAAGCGGGTAGCCATAAAGCACTTCCACGAGACCGAGATAAGCGAGGTTGCGATCAAGCGCCGCAGTCGGCCGTTTGCCGGTTTCCTGAATCGGATGCACCGGAAACTCGAATGCGACACCGCCCGCAGCCGTGATTCCCTCGCGCACGCGCTTGGCAAGCTCGAGATGATGCCGGTTGCACGGCGACAAATCGGAACCCGTCTGCGCAATGCCGATAATCGGCTTGCCGGATTGCAGCTCAGCCCGTGTCAGGCCGAAATTGAGGTAGCGCTCGAGGTAAAGCGCCGTCATGCCGGGGTTTTCGGGGTTATCGAACCAGAGTTTCGAGCGAAGTCCCTTTTTCCTGGCTTGCGAAACACCCTTGCCATTACCTGCCGACATGCTGCTCTCCCGTTCAAAAAAGTTTGTGCTGCGCATGAGACGCGAAACACTCAATTGATTTCTCTGCTACCATCGCTCAAAATGGCATCGGAAATCAATCACCTGAGTTCGTCTTCCTGAGGAAGGGAGCCCTGCCCATGTTGCACATCGTTGAAGCCTTCTCGCGTATTGGCGAAGAAAACGCCTTCGCCGTTCTCGCGCGGGCCACCGAATTGCAGCGTCAGGGCAAAGACATCATCAATCTTGGCATCGGCCAGCCCGATTTCCGGACACCGGAAAATATCGTCGAGGCCGCCATCAAGGCACTGCGCGACGGCCATCACGGCTACACGCCTGCAACCGGCATTCTCCCGCTGCGCGAAGCGGTCGCAGCCGATCTGCACAAACGTTTCAATGTCGAGGTCTCGCCCGAACTCGTGATGATCGTGCCGGGAGGCAAGGTCACCATGTTCATGGCGATTTTGATGTTTGGCGAACCCGGTGCCGATATTCTCTATCCCGATCCCGGTTTTCCGATTTATCGCTCGATGATCGAGTTTACCGGCGCGCGGGCCATTCCGGTTCCGGTGCGCGAGGAGAACGGCTTTGCCTTCTCGGCGGAGGAAACATTGGCCCTGATCACGCCGAAAACCCGGCTTCTGATCGTCAATTCGCCGGCCAATCCCACAGGCGGTGTGACGCCAAAGGCCGAAATCGACAAACTCGTGAAGGGCCTCGAGAAATTCCCCGATGTCGCGATCATGTCGGACGAAATCTATGCCCAGATGACCTATGATGGCGAGGCGCATCAAACCCTGCTCGCCTACCCCGAAATCCGCGACCGGCTGATCTTGCTCGATGGCTGGTCAAAAACCTACGCGATGACCGGCTGGCGTATGGGCTATTCGGTCTGGCCGAAGCCGCTTTATGATGCGGCGCGCAAACTCGCGGTCAATTCATTCTCCTGCGTCAATGCCTCGGCGCAATATGCGGGGCTCGAAGCCCTGATAGGCCCGCAGGACGCGGTGCACAGCATGGTCACGGAATTTGATCGCCGCCGGAAAGTCGTTGTTGACGGGCTCAACAGGCTACCCGGCGTCTCGGCAGCAACGCCGAAAGGCGCATTCTACGCCTTCCCCAATATTTCAAAAACCGGCTGGAAGGCAAAACCGCTCGCCTCGGCCCTGCTGGAAGAAACAGGCGTCGCAACCATTGGCGGCCCGGATTTCGGCGTCTATGGCGAAGGCTTCATCCGCCTCTCCTACGCCAATTCAACCGGGAATATTCTGCGGGCGCTTGAGCGGATCGGAAAATTCCTGACGGAACACCCGCCAAAGTAGAAAGCAACCACCCCGTCATTACGAGCTTGCGAAGCAATCCAGCCCTCACCCGTCATTGCGAGCGGAAGCGAAGCAATCCAGATGGTATTTGGGGGAGGGCTGTTGGCGTGGGAGAGAAATATCGGACATAGGCTGGATCGCTTGGTGTTCACTCGCGATAACGACACGAGCGGGCTCGTTTTGCCACCTCCAGTGGACACGCCTCACCTCGCGATGACGGTTTAAGTTGGATCGCTTCGCCTCCACTCGCGATGACGTAAAGAGACATCACCTTAACCCCGCGCACTCTTTCGCCAATTGCGTGACAGTCGCCCAGTCCCCCGCCTTCAAGGCGGCTGCGGGCGTCACCCATGATCCGCCGACGCAGATCACATTCGAAAGTGCGAGATAGGCGCGCGCCTTCTCCGCGTCGATCCCGCCCGTCGGGCAGAAGGTGAGATGCGGCAGCGGGGCACTGAGTGATTTGAGATAGGCGACACCGCCCGCCGGTTCCGCCGGGAAAAACTTCAGCACGTGGTGGCCAAGTTCCGCCATCAGCATCGCCTCGCTTGCGGTGGCAACACCGGGCAAAAAGGGAATGTTCCGGTGCTGCGCCGCTTCCGCCAGCTTCACAGTCGATCCCGGGCTCACGATAAACCCTGCACCGGCGGACATCGCCTCGCTGATTTGGGACGGGGTCAGCACCGTTCCTGCACCGATCATTGCCTCGGGCACATCGCGGGCAATCGCTTCAATCGCTCTCAACGCGCCTTCGGTTCGCAATGTCACTTCAAGGACTGTCAGACCGCCCGCAACGAGCGCGCGGGCAAGCAGCACTGCATCCTCGGGACCATGCACCGTCAACACCGGCACCACGGTCACCTTGCTCACTATATTTCGAAGCGTATCGGTCATCGATCATCATCATCCGGCAATTACGTGCAGAGAACATCCGCACATGACGCCGAACGCACCGCCCGTCAAGCGTCGAAACGTTGACGGGTCATGCGTTCGCGCAGTCTCACTCCGCCGCGATTTGCGGTTGGGCTTCGGTTATAATCACCTTTTCCGGGCCGCGGCGCCTGGCCTCGCGTCCTTCCAGCCGGCGTGCTTTGCGCGCCTGCCGCCAGTCGCCGAGATTGGCAATCGCCATCAGCGCTGCAGGCGTCACAACGAGCGTCAGGATCGTTGCAAAACCCAAGCCGAACACGATTGCCGAGGACAAATGCACCCACCATTGCGTCGATGGTGCACCAAAAGCCAGACTCCGATTGATGAAATCGACATTGATGCCAAAGGCGATGGCAAGCACGCCGAGAATGGCAGTCACCGCCGTCAGTACCACGGGGCGCGCACGTTCACGGCACGTCTCGATGATCGCATCATAGGCCGCAACACCTTCCCGACGCAGCCGGTCATAGGTATCGATCAGAACAATATTGTTGTTCACGATCACCCCCGCATTGGCAATGACGCCGATTCCGGTCATCACCACACCGAAGGCCTGCCCCATGATCATCAATCCGAGCAAGACGCCGATCGTTGACATGACGACCGCAGATAGCACGAGAAGCACGCTCGAGAATTTGTTGAACTGAGCAAGCAGGATCGCAAAGATCAGGAACAGTGCCGTCCCGAACGCCTTTGTCAGGAACGCGCCGGCCTTCTCACGCTCTTCATCCTCACCCTTCATTTTGAAGGTAATGCCCGGCCCGAGATCAGCTTTCGACAAGGCATCCATCACGGACTGCTGGACAACCGCAGACTGCACGCCTTCCGCGACATTGGCCGACACCGTGATCACCCGGCCTCCGGAGACGCGGTTGAGCTGGCCTACACGCGGGCTCGGCGTGCGTGTCACGAAATTTCCGATCGGAACGGATCCGACGGCAGTATTCATCCGCAGTTCCTCGATATCGTCGAGTGTACGCTTGTCTTCCGGAAAGCGAATGATCAGATCGACCGATTTGTCCGTGTCGTTCGGGCGGTATTCGGACACTTTGAGACCGTTCGTCACCAATTGCAGCGCCGTGCCCACACTCGTGGCGCTTGCGCCGAATTTGGCCGCTTCCGCCTTGTCCACGTTCATTTTCCAATCAATACCCGGCAGAGGCAGACCGTTGCTGATATCTCGGATTTCCGGATAATTCTTCAGGATTGCTTCGACCTTGCGCGCCGCAGTTATCAATCCGTCCGGATCAATGGCCGCCAATTGCACCTGAATAGGTTTGCCGGTCGGCGGACCTGCGTTCGGCGCGGTCACTTCGATTGATGCTCCCGGAATGTCTGCGGTCTTGGCACGGATATCATCCATGATGAGATGTGCCGCACGTCGCTTCTGCCAGTCGACGAACTCGAACTGGATCGAACCCACCGAGTCCTCGGAGACTTCGTCGGAGCCTCTCCGGCCCTCGCCGGCACGCGCATAAACCGTCCGCAATTCCGCCATCGGCAGAATGCGCTCCTCGACCTTGCGAACCAACGCGTCCTTCTCGCTGATCGACAGATTGCCGCGCGCATGAATCTGGACGATGCCGAAATCCGGTTCAACATCCGGAAAAAATTCCACACCCTTCCCGAATGTGCCGTAGGATTTGATGACGGTGACGAGCAGGAACAACGTTGCCGCCAGTGTCAAAGCAGGATGCTTCACGCAGAAACGGACCACCCGCATGTAGAGTCCCCTCTCCTTGGCGCGGTCATCATGCGGCTTGTCCGCCGCACGACCGAGCAAGGCACCGAGCGTCGGTGTAAAGAACAACGCCACGACAAGCGAGGCGGAGAGCGTCGCGATCAACGTCAGAGGCAGATATTTCATGAACTGGCCGACAACGCCCGGCCAGAAAAGCAGGGGCGAGAATGCGGCGATCCGGGTCATCGTTGCAGCAGTCACAGGGCCCGCCATGCGGGATGCGGCAAGTTCGAAGGCCTGCTTCGGTTGCATCCCCTCCGCCATTCGGCGTTCCGCGTATTCGGACACGATGATCGCGTCATCAACCAACATCCCGACCGCAAGGATCAGCGCGAACAGCACAACGATATTGACTGTCAGACCCGCCAACTGGAGCGCGAGAATGCCTGCAAGGAACGAGCCCGGAATCGCAATTCCGATGAAAAGCGATGCACGACCACCCAGCACCAGCATCATGATCACGAGCACCAGCAGAACAGCTGTAATCACGCTGTTCTGCAGTTCATGCAACATGTCGCGGATCGTTTTCGACTTGTCCTGGCTGAAGGTGACAGACACCGTTTCCGGCCACGTCTTTTTCAATTCGCCAACCACATATTTGACCGCATCAACTGTTTCGATCAGGTTTGATCCCGTCCGCTTGGAGACTTCGATCGCGATGGCAGGCTTGCCGTTCACACGGGTGATCGAGGTTGCATCCTTGAAAGTGGGTCGGACTTCGGCGACATCCCCGAGCGTGACGCTTGCACCGCTCGACGCCGAAACAGGGAGTTTAAGAATGTCTTCCGGCTTTTCGATCAAGGCAGGAACCTTCACCGCAAAACGCCCGGTATCTCCCTCGAGCGCGCCGGCCGCGACGAGATTATTGCTCTGCGAAATGCCGCCGATCAGCGCATCAAGGCTGATATCGTGGCTTTTCAGCAGCATTGGCTCGGCGATGATTTCAACGACCTCATCACGTGCACCGCTCAAATCCGCCGACAGGACGCCCGGGATCTGCTCAAGGGCATTTTTCGTGCCTCGCGCGATTCTGAGCAGGGTACGTTCGGGAACCTCGCCCGTCAGAGCAACAACGAGGACCGGAAAGAGCGACAGATTGACTTCCTGAACGGAGGGCTGGTCCGCGTCCCTCGGCAGATCACGCTTGGCGTCGTCGACTTTCGCCCGCACATCCTGAAGCGCTTTTGCCGAGTCAAAGCCCGCTTCGAATTCGAGCAATACGAAACCGCCACCCTCATAAGCGGTGGAGCGCATCTCCTTCACATTTGCAACCGATTTCAGCTGGGTTTCCATCGGCCGAAGCAGCAAGCGCTCCGAGTCCTCCGGGCTGATCCCGCGCTGTGACAACTGGACATAGACAATCGGAACCTTGACGTCGGGTTCAGCTTCCTTCGGGATCGTCTGATAGGCGGTGAACCCCGCAACAAGGAGGAAGATCAGCAAAGCCAGTGTCAGCCTCGCATGGGTGATCGCGTAATTGACCAGAGTTCTCATCGCTTCGTTCCGCTCTTGCACATCGGGGGTTAGGAGATTTTGGCCGGCACAGGTTCAACCGGCTGGCCTTCAGTCACGAAGTCCTGCCCCTGAACGATGATCCGCGTGCCTTCGGGAATACCCGCGACATAGAGGTATTCAGTCTGATCCTCAACCAGATCAACAGGGACAAACAGCACCTTGTTTTCAGTGCTCACGGCACGGACGCCAAGACGGCCATCGGCAGAGAACGTCAAAGCCGACCGTGCGACCCTTGTTGAAGCCACAGGCGCGAGATAAAGGCCCACTTCGGCGGTTACCCCGTCAAAGATCGTGTTGTTCGGATTCGGAATACTGACATCGACCCGATAAGTCCGTGTCTGCGGACTGGCGCGGTTCGAAATGAACCGGACGGTTCCGGAAACTTCCTCGCCGTTCATCAGCCGCACATCGGCCTTCTCGCCGATCCTCACACCGCTCAAACGGCGCTCGGAAATCTCGACAACCGCAAGCATCGGATCAAGCGACATCACTTCCGCGACGGGTGCACCCGGCTGCAAGCTCTCGCCAAGGGTTACCGGCACTTCATTGACAATCCCCGCAACCGGCGCAAGAACGACCCCGCGGTCACGCTCCGCCTCGGCCTGCGCGAGCTGCGCCTGCGCACCCTTCAAATCGGCTTCGAACTGAGCAAGGCTCAGCCTCGCGAGGTTTCCGCTCTCGACAAGCAGGCGCTTGGCGTCATATTCTTTCATCCGCTGCTCGACGCGGGCTTGAGCCTGCTGGACATTCGACTCGCGCGCCTCGTCCGACAGAACAGCGATCACATCGCCCGCCGCCACCACCGAACCTCGTCGCACTTTGACCGCCGTCAGCGTCCCGCTTGTCCGCGCTACCGCCGTCGTGCGGATATCGGCCTCGGTACGGCCCGAAAGCGTCAGCTTCCGTGACCGCTGCTCGACCACGGCTTCCTGGATCGCCACCCTGAACAAAGCGGGTGCCGCCGGCTCCGACGACGCAGTTTGCGGTGCCGCTTCTTCCTTTGTGCCGAGTTGCCCCGAAGCAATCCATCCGACGGCACCAGCAACGAGAAGGACAGCAATAATTCGACTCCAAATCATGATTTTTTTCCAGTGGTCAAAGTAGATGAGGTTGGGCTGTTTGGATTGCGGATACAGGCGCCGCCCAGCATGGCACCAATAAGTTCAATGACACATTGAACGTCCCGCTCCGCAACGAAATCAGGATCAATAGCCCGGCGCTTGGTCAATGCATCGGACAGCATCATGATCAACCGGGCTACGGCAGAAATATCAATATCGGAGTGGACCGCGCCGCTTTTCTGCGCCTCCGAGCAGATCCGGCAGATACCGGAGTGAACGTCTTCGTGAATAAAAGCCCGCATTTCAGCCATATCAGGGTTACGGCTCGACTCGGCCCAGATCTCGAGCGCAATAATCGCCCTTTCCCGAGGCTCCTCGAGAAAATACTTCCGGCCCAGCGCCTTGAACGCCTCCAGAAAATCCGGCGCATCTGAAAGGGACGCAAAATCGGCTGCAATTTCAAGCCGGTCGCGCTCCGCCAGCCCCGCGATCATCGCATCCTTCGAGGGAAAATAACGGTAGAGATTGCCCGGCACCATTCCCGCCTCGCGGGCCACATCCTGCATGGTCGTGCGGTGGAAGCCCGAGCGCGCAAAACAGCGCTCCGCCGCATCAAGAATGTGCGTCCGCTTATCCTGTTGACGATCGAGCCGTCGATCTCTTAAGTGAATGGTCATCGCACGTCTTTATTGAATGAACGTTCATTCGTCAACTCTGCCATACCGATTTTGTTGGAAAATCAATGAAACCAAAGAGATCAGCGCCCGCACGGGGTCGCCATCTGTGTCACTCAACTGTTCTCGATGGCGGAAAATGATCAAGAACGGCAATCACTTCGGTGTCACTTACTTGCGGAAAATGCCGATAAAACGCCCCGACGCCCGGGAAATAGGAGCTCGACTCCAGACAGAAAACCTCGTCGGTCAGGGACTTCAAATCTGCAATCACCTCCGGTGAGGCGACGGGCACTGCCAATATCATCCGCGCCGGTTCGTGCCGTTTCAGTGCCTTCAGCGCCACTTTCATCGTCGCTCCGGTGGCGATCCCGTCATCGACAATTATGAGCGTCCGTCCCCGTGCCTCCACCCGCGGTCGGCCCTTGAGATAAAGGTTTCGCCGCCGCTCGATTTCCGCCTTTTCCCGCGCGCTGATCCGGTCAATCTCTGCCTGGCTGACATCAAGCCCGCGGATAATCTCCTGATTGAACACGCATTCCGGCTCGTTCCCGTCCGTTACAGCACCAATCGCCAATTCGGGCTGCCACGGCGCTCCGATCTTCCGCACAAGCACCAGATCAAGCGGCGCCGAGAGCCGCTCCGCAATAGGTGCCGCCACCGGCACGCCACCCCGCGGCAGCGCAAACACCACAATATCCCCTCCCGCGAGAGAACCCAGCCTATCCGCCAATCGCCTACCCGCCTCTGTCCGATCATCAAACATACCTGCGCTCCCTTGATCCGGAACAACGCATCGCAACGCTCATGGGTTCATTGCGTTAATGGATGAGCACCCCTTGATCGTCCCCGGGGGTTTTCTCTCCTCTGCCGGAAAGGCACTGTACAATGCGTTGGTCGATCAATCTGGGCAGTATCGCCGGCACCTCGGTCCGAATTCACCTCACCTTCGTGCTCTTTCTGCTCTGGATCGGCGTCAGCCAATACCGGCTTGAGGGTGCGGCGGCGGCATGGGATATGCTGGCCTTTATCAGTCTGCTGTTTTTCTGTGTCGTGCTCCATGAATTCGGCCATATCCTGATGGCACGACGGTTCGGCATCAAAACCAGCGATGTCACGCTGTTCCCGATCGGCGGGATTGCCAATATGGAGCGCATTCCGGAAAAACCGTCGCAAGAACTCCTCGTCTCGATCGCGGGACCAGCCGTCAATCTTGTCATCGCCGCAGGATTACTGGTCGCGCTTGGCTCGACAATCACTGCGGAAGATTTGGCACAACTCGATATCGCAGGCTCAAGCCTCGTCATGCGCCTAGCCGCCGCCAACCTCATTCTGATGGGCTTCAATCTCGTTCCCGCCTTCCCGATGGATGGCGGGCGTGTTCTGCGCGCTCTGCTCGCAATGCGGATGAAGTATAGCGATGCGACGAGGAAAGCCGCGATGATCGGCCAGGGCTTTGCGTTCATTCTTGGCTTTCTCGGCTTCATCAGCAATCCGATACTGATCTTTATTGCGATCTTCATCTATATCGCCGCAGGCGCCGAAGCCGATGCCGTCTCAATCCGCGATGTCGCCCGCGATCTGACAGTTGAGGACGCAATGATAACCTCGATTGTCGCAATCCCTGAAAATGCCCGGATTGGTGATGCCGTCGAGCATCTCCTGAATACGGCGATGACGGACTTTCCCGTGGTCGATCGATCAGGTCGGCCAAGCGGTATCGTCACGCGCGGTGCAATCGTCGCCGCACTCAAAGAACATGGCGAGACGTTTCCTGTCATCGATATGATGGGGGCGGCTGATGCCGTTATCAGTGAAAAACACAATCTCTCAAAAGCACTTGACCTCTTCGGAACAACACTTTCGCCGGTCCTGATCGTAACAAATGATGCCGGCGAGGTCACCGGACTTTTGTCCCGCGCCGCCATCAACGATGTCGCAATGATCCGGTCGATGCGACCCAATTGGGATTTTCATCACCGCACCCCACGGGGCAATCATGCGGACCTTTTCGGCCGCCGGTCATCTGCTGCTCGACGCTCCCGATGATCCGCATGCGAAACAAACCGGAAAACGCGGGCCGCGCAGGAGTGTCACCCGCGCCCCGCAAGCGGCATCTTTGTCGCCATTACGGTGATCGTCGACACATTGGCATCAAGCGACAGGCTTGCCATGAACACGACCGCGCGCGCAACATTCTCGACATCCATCGTCGGCTCGACACCCACGGTCCCATTTGCCTGCAGAACGCCGGTGCTCATCTTCTGCGTCATATTGGTTGCCGCATTGCCGATATCGATCTGGCCACAGGCAATGTCATATTTCCGGCCGTCAAGCGATGTCGATTTCGTCAAGCCGGTGATGGCATGCTTCGTCGCTGTGTAGGGTGCCGAATTCGGACGTGGTGCCTGCGCCGAAACCGACCCATTATTGATGATCCTGCCACCCCGTGGTGTCTGGTCCTTCATGATCCGGAATGCTTCCTGCGTGCACAGGAATGCTGCCGTCAGATTGGCACCCAGCACATTCTGCCACTGCTCGAAGCTGAGATCCTCGATCGGGATCGGCGGCGCATTCGTCCCGGCATTGTTGAACAGAACATCCAGTCGGCCGAAGCGTTCTTTCGTCCTGGCAAAGAGATTCTTCACCGCATCGGGATTGGCAAGGTCCGTCGAGACAGCGAGCGCAGGGGCGCCGAACGACGCGCCGAGCGCGATCGTCTCGTCGAGCGCGTCCTGCCGCCGTCCGGCGAGAACGACGGAATACCCTTCTTTCATCATCGCCAGCGCCACAGATCGTCCGACCCCCGATCCCGCACCGGTAATCATCGCAACCTTGCCGTTTCCGCTCATTGATATATCTCGCTCTTAATATGGAATTCAATCGTCGAACAGTTGCACACTCGTCAAACCGTCAACCGCATCAAAGCCCGTTCGAACCGGTTGAACAAGTCGTCGATCTGCGCCGCGGAAATGATCAAAGGCGGGCAGAACGCGATGATATCGCCGATCGCCCGGAAGATGATCCCCTCTTCGTGGCCCAATTCAGCCAGTTTGAGGCCCGTCGCACCGGGCTTCTCGAAGCCCGCTTTCGTGGTTTTATCGGAGACGAGTTCAAGCGCCCCGATCAGCCCGACGCCGCGGGTTTCCCCGACCAGCGGATGGCTGCCAAAGCTATGCAAACGCTTCAGAAATGCCGGGCTTAACACGTTGACCCGCCCCATCAGATCGCGCTCTTCGATGATGTTCAGATTCTCCATCGCCACCGCCATTGCGAGCGGATGACCCGTTGTTGTGAAACCGTGGGCGAAGGTGCCGATCTTTGCCGTATTGTCGGCCACAACCTGATAGATTTCATCCGTAAACAGCAGTGCTGCCAATGGCACATAAGACGAAGTGATCTGCTTCGAGCAAATCATCATGTCGGGATTGATCCCGTAGGTATCGCTGCCCCACGTATTTCCCGTCCGCCCGAAGCCGTTGATCACTTCATCGACAATGATCAGCACGTCATATTTCCGGCAGACAGCCTGGATTTTTTCCCAATATGTTCGCGGCGGCACGAACACGCCGCCCGCGCCCATCACAGGCTCTCCGATGAAAGCGGCGACAGTCTCCGGCCCTTCGCTCAAAATCCGGTCCTCGAGCTCTTTGGCAAGACGTGTCGCGAACGCTTCTTCCGTCTCGTTCGGCTCGGCAAAGCGGTAATGATGCGGGCAACCGACATGCTTGATCTGCGGGAACGGCAAATCGAAATCGCGATGATTATTCGGCAATCCCGTCAGGCTCGCCGACATCAATGTAATGCCGTGATACGCCTTGATGCGGGAAATAATCTTCTTTTTCTCGGGCTTCCCCCGGGCATTATTGTAAAACCAGACGAGCTTTACAGCGGTGTCGTTCGCTTCTGAACCCGAATTGGTGAAATGGCATTTGCCCATCTTTCCCGGTGCCATTTTGACAAGACGCTCGGCCAGATCAATCGCTTGCGGATGCGATTTATGCGAAAATGAGTGATAAAACGGCAATTCGCCCATCTGCCGCGCCGCCGCCTTCACAAGCCGCTCTTCACCAAAGCCGACTGCCACGCTCCACAAGCCCGCCATCGCCTCGATATATTCCTTGCCGGCGTCATCATAGACATGAATGCCCTTGCCCTTGGAGATGATCATCGGGCCGACCTGCTCGTGCCGCCGCGCATTGGTCACGGGATGAAAATAAAACTCGATATCGCGGGCAGCAGCGGAATTCGGAAGAGCAGTCATCATCATCTCCAGCTCGGTTCTTGCAATCGGCGATCCACCATATCCGACAGTTCACGGCAAGGGAAATCGGCGAATTGTGATCACAAAATCAACCAAATCTTGCGCGCGCGAGCATGCGTATTGCTCCGCCGGCAATCAAGCCCCAGAACGCCCCGCCAATTCCGAACAGCGTCAACCCGGATGCGGCCACCACGAACGTGATTACGGCCGCTTCCCGATCTGCCGGTCCCGAGACTGCTGCAAGCAACGAATTTCCGAAAGCGCCGAGCAAAGCGAGCCCCGCGACTGCTTCAATCAGAACTGGCGGCGAAACAGCAATCAACGCCGTCGCCAACCCCGCCATCAAACCGAAAGCGACATAGATGCCTCCAGCCACCAAACCGGACCAATATCTTCGCGTCGGGTCCGGATGCGTGTCCGGCCCCGCGCATATCGCGGCTGTGATTGCCGCAAGATTCACGGCATGCCCCCCAAAGGGTGCGGCCAAAAGGCTGAAGAGGCCCGTTGCGGTGAACAAGGGCCCGGCATCAGGGCGGAACTCGTTGAGAGCCAGAACCGCCATGCCGGGAATGTTCTGGGAGGCCATCGTCACGATAAAGAGCGGGATAGCGATCCCGATCAGGCTGGAAAAACTGAATACTGGCGTGACAAGGATCGACTGCGGCCAGAGGGATCCAATGGAAACGCCCGTATCGGCCGTGAGAACAATCGCAACGACCGCCACGAGAACGGCCGCCGGAACCGCAAACAGCCGCTTGAAACGTGCGGCAACGGCCCAAGCCACCACGATCGGCAACGCGATCAATGGCATTTGTGCCACCGCCTGTACCGGCGCAAGACAGAGCATCAAAAGGACCCCGGCAAGCATCGCGTTCGCGAGCGATGCCGGAATCGCGGCAACGGCCCGCGCCAGCGGTTTCCATTGCCCGGCGACAACAACCAGTACGCCAGCAGCGAGAAACGCCCCGACTGCCGCAGGAAACCCGCCTTCAACCATCTGCGAACTGGCGAGCAGCGCCGCTCCGGGTGTCGACCATGCGACGGATATCGGCATTCTTGTTTTCAGGCTCAGATAGATGCCGCAGACACCCATCGCAATCGAAACGGCCATCAAGCCGGACGCCGCCTCTGCCTCGGAGGCCCCCGCGGCCCGCAACCCGTGCACAACGACGGCAAAGGTACTTGAAAAGCCGACAAAGGCCGCGAGCAATCCGGCGGCAGCAGCCTGAACGGAAAAGGTCGAAAAGTGGGTCTTCATCCCGCAAGCGTTAACAATACGACGTGATCCTGTCCAGAGTCAGACAGCGCCCGTCAGCTTTTCTACCACGCCGAATGCCCCTCCCGTGCCTATGCCCTAAAGTCGGCCCATCTCGAAAGCGGTACACGTCTCTCCGTATTCGGCCAAAGCCGTTTCAAGATAATCCGACAGGAGCGGCGTCCCGAGCAGATACGTCGTAACAGAACCCGTCCGTCGCGCCCGCGCATCGGCCACGGCAACTTTCCAGTCGGCAGACGCATAATCCCCGCGTCCGATCCACATCAGCGCGACAAGCGCCGCCTGCTCGTCTTCGTCCATGGCGTCGATAAAGGCCGCAAGCTCAGTACCACTCGACACTGAACCACGCTCCGTCAGAATACTCAGAAATCTGTCATCCGACGCATTCGATGAATCCCCCGGCATCCCGGAATCAACCGCCACGCTCTCCCGCGATTTCACAATCACAAAGCACACCTTGTCCGTATTGATTTCCGGCATTGAAACGCCCTCGAAGGGCTCCTCGCCTTTCTCAGGAACCAGCATCGAACACATCTCCCGCCTGAAGGATTTCATAAACTTCCAGCCGCGCGCCTTCAAGCGGAAGCCCTTTCTCGCCTATAATATCGTCCATTCCGGCATACCACTGATAGGCAATTTCGATATCGGCAACATCCGCGCCGCTCGCGATGATTGCGTTGAGAACATCATCATCGATCGGGCCGATGATTTGAATAATATCCTCAGGTGATAATTGGCTTTCCATGGTGTCACCTTTCTCTGGGCCGTCACTTGCCGCAACTTCGTCCGGGCATGGAACTCTCACGCTAGGGCGGAATGGCTCGGTCTGCTTTGTGAGAGATCAAAGGGCCGCGCTGATTTTTATCAAAGCGCGTTACTGGCGAGATAGGCCATCGTGTACGTCCGGAAAAGGAGAAACGGACGATGAAAAATCATGCTTTTGCAAGCGCACTGATATTAGCCGGTCTGACGGTCGGCACATTGGGGCTGGGTGCCGCTCAGGCTCAGGAAGGGCCGGGCTGGGGCCCGGGTCATGCCATGATGTGGGGTGGCCCGACACGCAACTGGATGGGCTGGGGACGATCCGAGCATTTCTGCGGCAAGGAAGGCGAACGCAACGTCGCCCGCTTCATGGCGCTCATCGCGCGCGATATCAAACCGACAGACGCGCAGAGACCGCTGGCCGACGCTTTGAAGGCCGCATTCGACTCCGCCCAGTCGCAACTTTCGGGTCTTTGCGAAAAAGCCCGCGGCGGCAATTGGACGCCCGTCGAACGGCTCACCGTAGCTGAAGAACATCTCAATGCGATGTTGACTGCAATCAAGACGATCAAGCCGGCGCTGGAGACGCTCTACAACTCGCTCTCGGATAACCAGAAAAAGCGCATGGATGCGCTACGTCCGGATTGGCGCATGCGTCTGCCGTGGAACCAGCCATAAGCCCGGGGAATTCAACGAGCTTGATCCGACGAATATCAGCAGGAGGTTGACGTGACACTGACTCCTCTCTCGAGATCATACACGAATGTGCGGCAGGGACGCAGACAGCCGACGGAACGGGCATCCCTGAAACGCGACATCGGGTCAGCCCAGCCGCATACTGTCCTCGACCGGATGATCCACGCCGGCACCGCACGACTCACGGGTGGTGTGTCGATGATCGGATTGGGGCTCGCCTGGTTTGACTGGGCTAGCCATCTCGCAACAGCCCCCGGACGACAGATCGAACTGGTCCAATGCGCTGCCATCGAGACCATGCGCGCCCTTGATCACATGGCCACCGATCTCCGGCGTACCGGGTCCGAAAATGGCGGACAGCCGCCAGCGACATCTGATCGCCGCTTCATCAGTACGAATTGGCATCAGGCGCCCTTCTCCATTTATGCCCGTAATTTCAGGGCGATGGAACGCTGGTGGGATCAGGCCGCCGCCGTCCACGGGGTGAGCGATCGCCATCAGGCGCTGATCGCTTTCATCGCGCGGCAGATGCTGGATAGCATCGCCCCAAGCAATTTTATTGCGACCAATCCCGATATTCTCGAGCAAACTGTCAAGACTCAGGGCACAAACCTCGCAAAAGGCGCGGTCAATGCTGTCGATGATTGGTTCCGCCTTGTCTCGGACAAAAGACCGTCGGATACCGGGGACTTCAAAGTCGGCGTCGATGTTGCGGCGTCGAAAGGCAAAGTCGTCGCCCGCACCCGACTGGCCGAAATCATCCAGTATTCGCCGACAACAACAAAGGTCCATTCCGAACCCGTCGTGATCATTCCTGCCTGGATCATGAAATATTATATCCTCGACCTCTCCCCCCATAATTCCCTGGTGCGATACCTGACCGAACAAGGGTTCACCGTCTTCATGGTGTCGTGGAAAAACCCGGGCCCGGAAGACCGCAATCTGTCGCTCGACGATTACCGGCACGATGGAGTCATGGCTGCCTTTGATGCCGCAACCGCAATTACCGGCTCGCGAAATCTCCATGCTGCAGGCTATTGCCTCGGCGGCACGCTCCTCGCAATCACCGCGGCAGCCATGGCGCGCGAAGGTGATACCCGCCTCAAGACCCTCAGCCTCTTCGCCTCGCAGATCGATTTCCATGAAGCGGGCGAATTGCGTCTTTTCATCAATGAAAGCCAGTTGGCACTGGTCGAAGACATGATGTGGATGCGCGGCTATCTCCAATCCGCGCAGATGGCGGGCGCATTTCATATTCTGCGCTCGAACGATCTCATCTGGTCCCGGATGATCAATAACTATTTCATGGGCGAGCGCGAACGCCCGATCGACATCATGCTCTGGTCGGAAGACACGACCCGCATGCCATACCGGATGCACGCCGAATACTTGAGAAAACTCTACCTCGAAAACCAGTTCGCCGAAGGACGTCTGAACGTCGATGGCCGGCCGGTTGTCGTGCGCGACGTTGATGTGCCGATGTTTGTCGTCGGCACCGAATGGGATCATGTTGCGCCGTGGCGATCCGTTTTCAAAATCCATCTTGAAGTCGAAAACGAGATCACATTCGTTTTGACAACAGGCGGGCATAATGCGGGTGTTGTCAGCGAGCCTGGCCATGCCGGGCGATCCTATCGAATCGCCAGCCGCGCGGCCCATGCACCCTATGTCGATCCGGAAACATGGGTCGCAACGGCGCGTCAGGTTGACGATTCCTGGTGGATGGCGTGGAGCCACTGGCTGGCAGCATACAATCCTGAGGTGACAGCGCCTCCGCCACTGGGAAATACCGAAAAGGGATACCTCCCCTTGGATGACGCTCCCGGAATCTATGTTCACGGATAAATCCGGGCCGTTTGATCAGCGTCAATGACGCCATTCCCGCGATCAAAGAAAACTACCCCGAACCCCGCAATCGGGCTTCCTCACCAAACCCAGAAGGAGACCACCATGAATGATAGTGATCTGAGACAAAATGTCATTGATGAACTCGAATTTGATCCGAGCTTCGAGGCAAGCTCGATCGGCGTCGCCGCCAAGAACGGCATCGTCACGCTTTCGGGTCACGTGTCGAGCTATGCCGAAAAGCAGGCCGCCGAACGCGCCGCCCGTCGGGTGAAAGGCGTCATGGGGATCGCCCAGGAAATCGAAATCCGCTACCCGACCGACAAGAAAACCTCGGACGACGAAATCGCCCGGCGTTGCGTCAATATCATCGCTTGGGACACGACACTTCCCGAGGGCAAGATCAGCGTGAAGGCCGAGCGCGGCTGGGTAACCCTCACCGGCGAAGTGCCATGGCATTACCAGCGGGTGGCCGCGGAATCCGGCGTCAGAAAAATCTCGGGCGTCACCGGCATCACCAATCTGATCACGATCCAGCAGAAGGTTCAGGCCACCGACGTGAAGTACAAGATCGAGGAGGCCTTGAAACGCAATGCCGAGATCGAGGCGCAAGGCATCCGCGTTACCGTCACCGATACGAGCGTTCGCCTCGAAGGCAAGGTCAATGCGTGGCACGAGCGCGATGTTGTCGAAAAAGCGGCGTGGTCGGTCCCCGGCGTCCAGAATGTCGATGATCGACTGAGCATCTGATCCCCGCGACCCAAGCACCGCCGTCCGGTCTATCGCCTCAGCCGAGTGGCAGGCGATAGATACGGGCGGCGGTTCCGCGATAGAGCTTATGCCGCTCGGCCTGCGACACCCCGCCAACGGCTTCATCGACAATCTCCACCCATGTCGGATAGTCCAGCGCCAGCGTCGAAACCGTCCAGTCGCTGCCATACATCACACGCTCGAACCCGAAAACGGTGATCGCGTGATCAATATAGGGCCGGAGCTGGTCGCGATGCCAATGCGTGTGATCGGCCTCCGTCGCTACACCGGAAATCTTGCAGACAACATTCGGCAAATGCGCCAATTCGCGGATCTGCGACCACCACGGATCCTTCAGCCCGTTCTTGATGTCGGGTTTGCCGATATGGTCGAGAATGAACTGCGTATCAGGGCACCGCCGCGCAAGCTCGATCGCATATGTCATCGCGAAATGCTTCACACAAATATCAAAACTGAAGCCGAACCGCGGCAGAATCTTGACCGCCTCGATAAAAGCAGGCTCCAGACAAAAAGCCGGGTTCATCTCCGTTTCAATGAGCCGCCGGATGCCTTTCACCATCGGGATCGCCGCTAGCGTCGCGAGATCAGCCTCGACAGCCTTTCCCTTCTCCAGCGGCGCATGCGCTATCGTCGCACAGAGCCGCGGTTCCTTTGCCGCCATCTCGGCAATAAACCGCGCTTCCTCGATATGCAGCCCGGGGTCAACCGCCACTTCCGCAAACACGATCCCGTCAACCTGCACCGCCCCCCGCGCGGCATCGAAATCCTTCACGAGATGCGTGCGGTTGAGCTTTGGAAGCCCCTTCATCCAGCCATAGCTGAGGCGCTCCACATCATAGAGATGCACATGGGAATCAATAATGGGGAAATCGGGCATGGCGTGCGTCCTCGATTGATCGGGATGGTGCATCCGAGACTACTGCCCGTTTCACTCCGCTTGCAAGAGGGGAAGGCCAACCTCGCGCCCATCAAAAACCGGCCGCCGCGATCATCCGATCCCCGCCTGAAGTGTCGCCCGCGTCACCTCGCGCTGGGCCGCCTCAGTCATACTCACAAATGCCGCCGCGGCAGAATTCGCCGCCCGGCACGCCTCCAACAGAGACTTGTCCTGCGCGAGATCGGCGCAAAGCATCCCAAGAAAACAATCCCCCGCACCATGTGTTGAGACAACCGTCACACGATGCGGCGCGCTCACGACTGGCTCGCCACCCCGTGCCTGCACCACCAGCCCCTCGCCGCCGAGCGTGATCACCACATCCTTGCGCCCGCCGCCGAGCGCGGGCAGCGCCCGGATCGCGCTTTCGGCATCCCTAACCGGCGCCCCGCTCAACATCTCCGCCTCGACACGATTGACGACCAGAAGATCAACCAGATCGAGAAGTTCTTGCGTCATCCCCCGCGCCGGCGCGGCGTTCAGCACGACATATGCGCCTGCAGCTTTTGCAGCACGCGCCGCAGCGATATTGGCCGCTTCGGGAATTTCATTCTGCAGGATCAGGATCCGCGCCCCGTCCAGCGCCGCCCAATGCCTTGCAATGGATGCAGGATCAATCGCGAGATTTGAGCCCGACACGATCACCGCGCCATATTCGCCCGTCGCCTCGACAATCGCGACGCTCATCCCCGATCCCGCCGTCTCGTCAACCGACACGCCGCTGATATCCACGCGGGCGGCAGTCAGATGATCAAGCAATCTGCGGCCGAAATCATCCTTGCCCACCCGCCCGATCATCCCGGTCGAAGCCCCCATCCGCGCGGCCATCACCGCCTGGTTGCCTCCCTTGCCGCCGCATTTCATACCCCACGCCGAACCCACCGCCGTCTCGTCGCGGCGCGGCAAATAAGGCGACTGCACCATGATATCGAGGTGAAGACTGCCACACACAATCACATCAAGGGCCTTAGGGGTCATATCGCTTTTTTCCACATCTGCGTGCAATCAGTCTCAAATTCGGCGGGTCAACCGCACCATTTCCGTCAAAACCCGAAAAGCGCCGCCTGAACGATGGCCTGACTTGTCACCGCATCCTGCTTCCGGATTGCCGCCGCCAACCGCGTGTCTCCGCGCAATTTATCGACAATCCGCCGCATCGCATTGACTGTGGAAATATTCGTCGCGCATTCCGCCACCGGATCAAGCCCCGTCGTGTCCGGAAACGTATCGAAATAGATCGTGCCGTCGTACCCGATACGATCCAGTTCATAGAGCAGTTCGATGGTCTGGATCGGATGCACCGATCCCGCCATCAATCCGTCATCCCGCTTGCCATAGCCGTCATTGAGGTGAATGCCGAGCAGACGCGAATGGCGCGCGACCAGGCTCGCCGCATGCGCGGGCATCTCGTCGGCATAGAGCACATGCGCGAAGTCGAGCGTCACGCCCAGATTGGGGCGGTCAATCTCCTTGATCGCCAGCAAAGTCGTCGCCACGTCCGGCATAAGGCTGAACGAACGCGGCTCGTTCGGCTTGTATTCGATGCTGATATTGATTGCAGGATTATGGTCCGCCACTTCGCGGATCGCCGCGATCGTCTGGTCCCAGATGCGGCCATAATCAACCTGAAACGAATAATCAAACCCGTCCTGCCCCATCCAGAGCGTCATCAGCGACCCGCCTGCCCGCGCCAATGAGTCAAGCCCGCGCTTGGTGATATCAATCGCAGCACGCCTCACCGTATCGTCCGGATGGGTGAATGCCCCGAGCTTGAAGCCCGGATCGGTGTAATAGCGCATCGCGTAGCCATTTAACCTGACATTCAGGCTGGAGAGCTTTTCCACAACCTCCTGCTCGGTCAGCCCTTCGAGATGATCCGGATAATTTAAATCAACGGCATTCAAGCCCGGCACGCTCGCGGCCCGGTCAAGCACTTCTAGCGTGGTGATTTTGCCGTTATGGCCCTGCCAATACTGCTTTTCATTCACCCGAAACGAATTCAGGCGGGCAGCATATTCATAAGGCTTCAT
>JBJTDR010000081.1:0-44262 GCA_046092445.1 Hyphomicrobiales bacterium
ACGAATGCTGCAACGATTATGGCAGGTGAAAAAGGGTCGGATATCATTCGCGGGCGGGAGGCGCTGCCAGCGGCGGTTCTGCCGCCGAACTGATCTATTTTACCTTGCCCATTGAAACGGGTGAATTGCGTTCCGTTTTCGAGCCAACGGGTTGGACCAGCCTTGTGTTTGTCGCATATTAGTCGGTAATGTTTCTCAGTCGCTTCGTTTTCTTTCTGCAAAGGATCATCCGCCATGTATCTCGAACGTTTCAGTCTCAATGGAAAAGTTGCCGTCGTCACCGGTGCGGCGCAGGGTATCGGGCTTGCGACAGCAGATGCGCTCAGCGAAGCGGGTGCTACCGTGATCATCGCGGATATGAACCCGGATACAGCTGCCAAATCCAGCAAGGCACTGCAGGCCAAGGGCCGCAAAGTTGAATGGGAAAAGCTCGACGTGACGGATGCCCGCGCCGTCGAACAAATTCACGCGGCGATCATCGCCCGCCACGGAAAAGTGGATGTTCTCGTCAATAATGCAGGCATCGCTTTGTCGAACCGGCCTGCCGAAACCATGGATGACGCAACCTGGCTCAAGGTCATCGACGTCAATCTTAACGGATTGTTCTGGTGTTGCCGCACTTTCGGCAAGAGTATGCTCGAGAAGGGCGGCGGCAATATTGTCAATGTCGGCTCGATGTCAGGTTTCATCGTCAATCGGCCGCAGGAGCAGGCGCATTACAATGCCTCCAAAGCCGGTGTTCACCATCTGACACGTTCACTTGCTGCCGAATGGGCAACGCGGGGTATTCGCGTCAACGCCGTCGCACCGACCTATATCGAGACGGAACTGACATCGTTCGTTTATGACGACCCGAAAATGTTCCAGCATTGGGTGGGCGGTACGCCTATGAACCGGATGGGCCGGACGGACGAAATTGCCTCCGTGATCCTTTTTCTGGCGAGCGAGGCCTCAAGCCTCATGACCGGATCGATTGTGCTTGCAGATGGCGGCTATACAAGCTGGTAAGGACTGAGGTGCCCCCTCCTGTCTCGTCTAAGTCAGCGTGACATACACATCGGGAACGGGACGACGTCGTCTGCAGCATGAACATGGCCGGTCAGGCAGCATGTCGGGACGAGAAGCGTGCCCGCAACGAGAACGGCAGCCGACGAGCCGAGCAGTTTGCCAATCCACGCCCCTTTCCGGGACTTCGGGCTCTGGGCGGAAGATTGTGCCGCATTTCAAGGTCATTTATAGCCGACAATTCGCCCGGAATGGAGATCGTGAATTGATGACCCCCGACACCGTCACTCGGGATACGCGATAATCATCCCGTATCCGGACTCGAGCTCGACCTGAACGGGTCCTTTCGCGCGGTTCGAGAGTGTCCGTGTACTGCCGAGTGCAACAACGGTATCGTTCAACGGCCAATAGACATTCTTCAACGAAAGACCATCGAGTTTGCTCAGGGGGATAATGCTGATCCTGCTTTCGGCAGGCAGATCAAACTCATGAACGCCCGGCAGCAACGGATAGGCCTCTTCATCGCCGCTCGTGATGGAAACCCTGAGCCCTTCTTGCGCATAGCGCAGAGCCAGCATGAAATGTCCGAGAACGTGGTCGGCCTGCCCACCGAGCCCGCTTACCAGCGTCAAGCTTGTGGCACCGCGCGCAATCGCCGCTTCGATTGCAATCTCGCCATCTGTCCGGTCTTTGTCGGTCGGATGCTCTTCTCGCAAAATATGATCGAGACGTTTCCGCGTGGCATCCGGCGTAGAGTCAAAGTCACCGACCCACAATTCGGCAGACACGCCCAACGTCTCGGCATGCAGAATACCGCCATCTGCAGCGATCACACGTGAGCCGGCGATCTGGCGCAGAAGGCGTGGCGTTGGCGTCAGCGTGCCGCCGAGCAGGATACTGAAATGCGCGTCACCAAGGTCAGCCATATGCGAGATATAATCGAGCGATACCGCAAATACCACCTCACGGTCCGATGCCCTTGCAGTTTCGTTTTTTCGTCTCTAGGATAGCAATTGCTCAACGGGGTGCCTTGAATTTTCGAGGCTGAGAGATGGTGCTGAGCCATTAACCCGCAGAACCTGATCCGGATAATGCCGGCGGAGGGAGGATGAGCCAGTGCAAGAAGCATCGTCTTTTTGTCTTGCCTCCCGCCGAAAGATGGAGGCTGAAATGTTAAGATTGGCGTCACTTCTCACCTTGTTTTTTGCGGCTCTTGCCCCTGCCCATGCCGCACCTGTTCTCACCGTCTATACCTATGAAAGCTTCACCGCCGATTGGGGCCCCGGCCCCGCTGTGAAAAAAGCCTTTGAGGTAAAATGCGGCTGCGAAGTGCGTTTCGTCTCGCTCGCCGATGGCGTTGCCATTCTGAACCGCCTCAAAATGGAGGGCAAAAACTCCGCAGCCGATATCATTCTCGGGCTGGATACAAACCTCACCGCAGAGGCCCGCAACACCAATCTTTTTGCACCGCATGGCGCGGATATATCGACGGTAACAGTTCCGAACGGCTGGTCCGACTCTAATTTCTTACCCTTTGATTTTGCTCATTTCGCGGTCATCTATGATTCGGGAAAGATCAGGAACCCGCCGAAGAGCCTTGATGAATTGGTTAATGGCAATCCTGCGGAGAAGATTGTCATTCAAGATCCCCGCACGTCAACACCGGGTCTGGGCCTCCTTCTCTGGATGCGCTCGGTCTATGGCGACAAGGCACCGGAAGCGTGGAAAAAATTATCCAAGCGCGTTCTCACCGTCACACCCGGTTGGAGCGAAGCCTACGGGCTCTTTACGAAGGGTGAGGCACCCATGGTGTTCAGCTACACGACATCACCCGCCTATCACATGATCGAAGAGAAAACCGACCGTTATCAGGCAGCAGCCTTTTCTGAAGGCCATTATCTCCAGATCGAGGTTGCGGGCATCATGGCATCTAGCAAACAGCCGGCACTCGCCAGGGATTTTCTCAAATTCATGGTCAGCACGGAGTTTCAGGATATCATCCCGACGACAAACTGGATGATGCCTGCTGCGAAAACATCGGCACCGCTTCCCGACGCTTTCGGAAAGCTGGTTAATCCATCAAAAAGCTTCCTGTTCACACCTGAAGAGGTTGCATCCAAGCGCAAGGTCTGGACTGAGGAATGGCAAGCCAGCATGGCTCAATAGGCAAGAATTGGCCTTCCGCGGGCGCACTTCTAGCGCTCGCTGTGCTTGCACTGATCGCGCTTCCGGCTCTTGTCGCGCTTGGTTGGTCAAGCCCGGAAATGGGCTCGACGTCAGCAAGCTTTCTCTGGCGGGCGGCGAGCTTCACCCTGCTTCAGGCCGTTTTGTCCACGCTGATTTCAGTCGTTCTCGGCGTCTTGCTGGCGCGCGCGCTCTCACGTCGCCAGTTTTTCGGCCGCGGATTTCTGCTGCGTCTTTTCGCGCTTCCTCAGGGATTGCCAGCCTTGGTTGCCGTTCTGGCGCTCGTCTCTTTATACGGACGCGCTGGCTTCATCTCCCGCTTCTGGCCCGAGCTTCCGTCAATTTACGGGCTGAATGGAATTCTGCTCGCGCATGTGTTTTTCAATTTGCCCTATGCCGCCCTTCTCACCCTGATTGCCCTGCAACAGGTGCCGCGAGAGCAATGGCGTCTGGCGCAAATGCTTGGCATGTCCGAGCGGGCCATCTTCCGGGTGATTGAATGGCCCGTGCTTCAAAATGCGCTCCCGGGCATTGCCGGGCTCGTTTTCATGCTCTGCGTCACGAGTTTCACGATTGTTTTGACACTCGGCGGAGGTCCGGCGGCGACAACATTGGAACTCGCCATCTATCAGGCTCTTCGCTTCGATTACGATCCCGGGCTCGCTCTGGTCTTGGCTATGGGTCAGATCGGTCTATGCGCGCTGCTTTTGTCCTTTCTGGCCAAGTTTCGGCCCCCTTTCGCTGAAACAGCGCGCCTGTCCCTCGGTCCTGAACGAGCGTCCTTGTCAAGATCCGGCAATCCCGTTCCGGATATGATCATCATCGTGCTCTCGGCCCTGTTTATCCTGTTGCCGATCCTGTCGGTCATCCTCTCTGGTTTGACCGCCGATTTTTCGCGCCTTTTAACGGAGCGGATCCTCTGGCGGGCCATCGCCACGTCCGGTGGCATCGCGTTCACGGCTGCACTCATCGCCGTGCTCATTGCCTATCCGCTCGCTTTGGCCGCGATACGACTTGAATCGAAGGGCGCCGTAAAGCAAGCGCGCGTCTTCGAAGCACCCGTTGAGCTGACGCTCCTGATGCCGCCTGTTCTGCTCGGCGCGGGATGGTTCTTGATCTTGATGCCGTCGGCCAGTTCGGTTGGCTATGCGCCCGTTCTGATCGTTCTGATCAATGCGATTATGGCTCTGCCTTTTGTCTATCGCAGCCTCGCGGTGTCCTTGCGCAGGCTTGTTGCGCATGAAGACCCGCTGTGTGAAAGCCTCGGCATTGCAGGCTGGTCACGTTTCAGCCTGATCGATTGGCCCATTCTCAAACCCGCCTTTCGTGCGGCTTTCACCTTTGCTTTTCTGCTTTCATTCGGAGATTTCGGCGTGATCGCCTTTTTTGGTTCTGACTCGATCGTGACGCTGCCTTTCTTGATCTATCAGCGCCTTGGGAGTTACCGGACGGATGACGCGGCGGGGATCGCCTTTGTTCTCGCCGTTTTTTCAATCCTCATGACGCAGGCATTCTCCGCCTTTGGCCGAAAGGAGCATGCGCATGATTGATCTTGAGGATGTACAATGGACCACTGACGATTTCAACGTCCGCTTTTCGCTGTCCTTTCCCGGTCCCGGCATAATCGGGATTATTGGTCCGTCGGGCGGCGGAAAGTCCACGCTTCTGAATATTGTTGCAGGCTTCACCGATCCGCAATCGGGCCGGATCCGGATCAACGGACATGATGTGACAGGGTTCGCACCCTCCGAACGCCCCGTGAGTATCCTGTTTCAGGAACACAATCTCTTCGCCCATCTGGATGCAGCAAAAAACGCTGCCCTTGGTCTCAAACCTGATCTCTCGCTCGATAAGGCAGAATGGCGCGAAGTTGACGCCGCGCTCGCCCGTCTCGGGTTGCAAGGTCGCGAAACGCATCGTCCTGCCGAATTATCCGGCGGAGAACGCCAACGGGTCGCACTTGCCCGGATATTCTTGCGGAAGAAACCGATCCTGTTGCTTGATGAACCCTTCAGCGGGCTCGGCCCGCGTCTGAGGCGGGACATGCTCGAGGTGGTCCGCAAACTGCAACAGGATCTCGATCTCACCGTACTCATGGTTTCGCATGATCCCGATGATCTCAAAGCTATCGCTTCCCACGCAGTTTTTGTGGCTGATGGAACTGCCTCAACCCCGCAAACGATTGACCGCTTCTTTGCCACGCCGTTGCAGCCGCGTTTGGCGAACTATCTCTAGGCGATTATTCTGAAAACCGGTTAAACGAATTCGTCAGAGTGGCGCGGGACGGAAGCCCCATTTTTCAGCCAGTGCCAAACACTCGGAAGCCGAAACAACCGTATTCGTGGTCGCTGCCGATCGCATCGATGCCGCGGCGCAGGCATGGCCCATCCGCAACGCATCCTCGATTGTTTGCCCCTCATGGGATGCGTAGAGGACGCCCGCAGCAAAGGCGTCGCCCGCCCCGTTAACGCCGACAATCTCGCTTGACGGAATAGATACGGACCCGGCTACAACCACGTCGCCGTCACGCGTCACCGCAATGGCGGCCTCAGGAAAATGCGCTACGGCCAGCGAGATCGAGCCAAGATCAAAAACCGCCCGTAATGCCTCGACAACCTTTGGATAAAGCGTTCGTGTGCCAGCTCGCGTTTCAACATCCGCCACCGCGCCGATCTCGTAATCATTGACGATCAGGAAATCGAGATGCGGCAGGCAGGACCGCCCGAAATGCCGGATCCTGTCGCGTGTCGTCGATACCATTTCGAGATTGGCCTTGAGCCCCGCCCTGCCCGCTGCTTTCAGCACGGTTGCCCATCCGGTCGAGTCCTCGCCCCAGGGAGCATCCATCTTCTTGTGTGCGCCCGGAAGGCCGAGATGCAGAATCCGGGCGTCCGTATCCCCAAAATCGAAATGGTCCGGGCATAATTCTTCAGCGACACCGGGGTAATAGAGATGCGTCCGCTTGCCGCTCTCGATGGAGTTGAAGCAATCGCTGAAAGGCGTCGTGCCCCCTTTGATTACCTGCATATGCCGCCGCTGAATGCCGTATTGATCGCATTGCCCCAGAAGATAACGCCCGTCATCATCGTCACCAACAATAGCCATTGTCTCGACGTGGAAGGACGGATCAAGCTTTTTCAGGTCGATCGCCATGTTGCAGCCCGAGCCGCCACCCTGCCGATCCAGTTCGACATAGGTATTCATCGTGTCTTCGGCGGGCCAGGCCTGAAGCGTCTTGTTATTGTCGACAACCCACGAACCTGCAGTCAGGATACCCCGTCGCGCCGGCATCACAGGATCAGCCTGCCTTCAACGGTGCTTCGGTAATCTGGCTGTCGTCCGCCAGCGAGCGAGCCGGAACGATTTTCAGTCGCGCGAGCGTGTCATGATAGGATTTCACGGCGTCGAGCGGTGCAAGAGTGCCGTCGGCAACAGCGCGCATATGGCGGATCATTTCGAGTGGTGCTTCTGCCAGATTGATCTTGCGACCGAACAAAGCCACCCGCGCACCATATTTTTCCGCCTGAAAGATCAATTCGAAACAATCGCGCGTCGTGCCTGCGCCGCCGCCCAGAACACCCACAACGAGGCTTGGATCAAAACTCGCAAGTTCATCAAGTGCACGCGGCCCGTTATAGGCGATCTTCAAAAACCGCGGACGTTCGATCTCGGTCAGACCCGCAAGGCACCGAATGATCGCATCATTGACGAAGTGCGGCATTTCCTCAGGCGAAGGGCCACCGACATTCGGATTGAAAACTTCGAGAAAATAGGTGAACCCGTGCGCCAGCGCATCTTCGCGGAACCCGGCGAATGCGTGCATGGCTTCTAGATCAGCATCAAGATCATTGGTAAACGTAATCGAGTAAAGCCCCAGATCCGTCAGGTTTTCCCTGACGCGCTTCAGATTTGCAGTTCGGAAGGGGCGCGATGGCTTATGATGATGGGTCGCACCACGATGCCGCCAAATATCGGTTGTGTCATTCGCCCGGATCGCAGGCTTGATTTTTGAATTCTTGTAGGCGCCTGCATTGATCAATTGCTCGAGATTCGAGGCAGACGTCAACATGATGTCGACAATGTCCTGATTGATCACCTCGCGGATTGTTTCCAGAAATTCCGCGCGGTTCCTGAGCCGCGGTATCGAACCATCATTCAACCGAATCGGACCATGCGAGTAAAGGCCCGGCCCCATATCGGGGTCTTTGGCATCGGCAATGATAAAATCTGCCCGCTTATACGCGCCGGATCGGATTCGCGCGAGCTTTTCGTCTAATCGCAACATGGCAAATCTCCCAAAAGCCCATCCGAGCAGGTTCCAATCGATAGCGACAAAACTAGCCGCATAACCGCAACGGTTCAAGAGAGCCGGAACATTTTCTTGAGGCAAGTCCGATCAAATCCGTTCGGAAAACTGGAACAGCGATGCCGCCCCGATAATACCTGAGTCTCCGCCAAGCCCCGCAGATACAATCGGCACTGACCTGAATGGCAACATCGCATGCGCGATAATCTCCGCTTCAATGTCCGCCCGCATCAGATCGAGCCCCTGCGACAGCCCTCCACCCAGCACGATCTTTTCCGGGCTATACAGATGCAGCAAATTGACCAAGCCAATGCCAAGCCATTTTGCTTCCTCGTTTACGAGCTTGAGAGCCGTCCCGTCCCCACGCCGTGCAGCCGCAAAAATGGCACCGGCGTCAACGGTTTGAGTCTCGCTATGCAATGCTGACGCGGGATCGCCCGTCATCGCCACCTGCGCCCGTCTTGCGAGCGCTGTCCCCGAGGCAATCGCCTCCCAGCACCCGGGATTGCCGCATCCGCATCGTGGGCCGTTCGGGTCGATGCTCATATGCCCGACATGGCACGCCATGCCGCGTCGTCCCCGCAATAAACGGCCGTCCGCTACAACGCCGCCGCCAATTCCCGTACTAATTGTCACATAAACGAAATGCGCGAGACCCTTGCCTGCGCCATGGCGCCATTCGCCGAGAGCTGCCGCCAATCCGTCATTCTCGATCGCCACATTCCGGCCGAGACGCGCTTGCAGCATCTCGACAATCGGGATGTTTTCCCAGCCTCTCAGCGTGGCGATTTCGAGAATATGTCCCGTTACGGCGTCAAGCGGCCCGGGTGCGGAAACACCAATGCCGGCAACCGTGCATTCCGGCTTGGTCACGATGATTTTATCAACGAGCAGCCCGATCTGCTCGACAACGGCGTGCGGGCCACCCATCCTGTCCGTCAGCATCGACTCCCGGGCAATCAGCTTTCCTGACCGGTCAACAAGACCCGCCCTAACTTGCGTGCCTCCAAGATCAATGCCGATGGCATAGGCGTCGGTCATCATCACTTCTTTCGCTCAGAGACCACGGACCCAGGCAATCCGCGCACCCAAATCGGGTGCCCCGAACGCCAAAGAACCCATCACGACAGTCTCCGCGCCAGCCTCACGAAGCACCGGAACGGTATTGTCCCGAATACCGCCATCAGCCGCCAGAACGATACGTCGGCCTGTCGCCTCGATCAGTGCTTGCGCCTCCTTCAAACGTGCAGGCGCACGCTCGTTCAGGCTCTGCCCCTTCACACCGATTGCCGTGCCGAGCAGCGTCAACATATCGAGACGTGTCAGATGAGGGGATGCCGTAATCACGGGCGTGTCGACTTTGAGAACCATGCCCGCCTTGAGGCCATGCCCTGCAATACGGTCAAGCCCCGCTGCCGCATTCCCGTTCTCCGCATGAACGCTGATCAGATCGGCTCCCGCCTCCGCAAACTGGTCGATCTGGTCAATCAGGATAACATCGGCAATCATCAGATGCACATGGATCGGAATCGCGCTGGCCTCCCGAATCCGCGCGACAAGATCGGGGAAAAACAACAAAGCCGGTGCAAAATGGCCATCCGCAACGTCAATGTGCAAGAGATCCGCATGGCTCGAAACACGAGCGAGATCATCCGCAATCCGCACAAGATCAGCCGACCACATCGAAAACTCGGCCATTAACCGGTTTTTGGGGAGCATATCGAACCAAGTGGAGTCAGGCTTTGCCATGAGATACATCCTCTAGAAATTCGGCCAACGCCGCCTTGAATGCAGTGATATAGGGCGCTTTACCCTTTGTCTTTGCCGGAATACGCACAAGCTTTGCTGAAGGCATGAGTTCGGCAAACGCTTCGCAAAAGGAAAACGGATGGATGACGTCGTCGCCATGACCGATAATCAGCACAGGGCACGTGATCGCCGCAATGTCCGCTGCGCTCACACCGGGGCCGTCCGCTGAAATCTGCGTCAACAATGCCGCAGTCATCTCCTGCGGCGTTCGCTCAAAAAATCCCGTGAGCGATGCAAGATTATCCGGTGCTTCCAAAGCAAGACGTTTCGCCGTTGGCGATGCCATGAACATTGCCCGTGCTTCGTCTGATGGATGCGCACGCAATAAATGTCCGACTTCCGCGTTTGGCTGCATATTTTCCGGCGCACGATCAAAAACCCATGCCGGACGGGCGAGAACCAGTGCCCGTACCTTTTCAGGGTGTCGCACAGCGAGACGAAGTGCAATCGCCGCCCCCATCGAAATCCCGCCAATAATCACGGGCGCCAAATGCCACGCATCGATCAAGGCATCGACATCGGAAGTAAAGGTCGCAATCGAAAATCCATCCGGGTTTCCCGCCTCGGAGTTCCCATGCCCACGGCATTCCAGCGTAATCGCACGAATATCCGGCAACTCGGGAACAACTTCAGTCGTTTGCGTCGCGCTGCCGCAAAGACCATGCTGGAACAGGAATTGAACGCCGTCGCCGCCACGATCGGTCACGGCAAATCTCACCCCGTCATGATGAAAATTTGTCACCGTCATGATCAATGATCAATCCCGGCATCACCGAGCGTCTTTTTGAGAAACGCGGCAACGTCGGCGGCCTCGGCCGCTGCCAGTCCGTGCGTGACCAACGGTCCTGAAAATCCCGCATCTTTCAACCGGCCGACAAAATGACCAAAATCGATCACGCCCCGTCCCGCTGCCACAAAGCGCCCCTGTTCATCACGATCTTTCGCGTGGGCCATGGCTACCCGGTCACCCAGCAGGTCAATCGCCTCGTCAACAAGCCGCTCCCGAACCTCCGCGGTTTCAATTTCGAACAGATTGGCCGGATCAAGCACAATTCTTATCCGGTCGCTCGCCATTTCATCGATCAGTCGACGTGCTTTTGCGGCTGTATCCACCACATTGGCCAGTTCCGGCTCGACACCCAAAAACACATCATGCCGCTCGGCAATCAGAACAGCCTTTTCCATCGAGACAAGGAGATCGCGCGAAGCGTCAGTCGACTGATTGTCCGGATGCGCATGCCATTGATCGACCGGATCACGCGTTCCCGTGCAGAGCGTCACCAGTCCTGCCCCAACCCGCCGCGCTGCTTTGGCCAGCAGATCAAGACGCGGAAATCCCCGTGCACGTTCAACCGGATCGGGATGGATCATGTTCCATGTGGCGGACATCCCGACAAGCGTCACCCCGCTTCGGGAAGCGGCACTTGCGATCACATCTGTCACGGCATCCGGTATCGCATCGGCCATCGCCGCAAGGCCCGAGCACGCCATGTTGTAATGCGCCGACGAGAACCCCGCCGCCTTCACCTGACCGAGTACGTTATCAGGGGTTGATCCCGGAAAGGTTTTTGCGAAGATTCCAAGCTGCATCACAACAGACCCGAAACATCCGCAAGCCGGACGGTTCGCCCTGTTTCAACCGAACGTGCAATTGCAATCATCCCCCGAACAGACGCAATCCCGTCCTCGATATCGGCTCCGATCATCGGGGCCCCGCTCAGGACGGTGTCGGCAAACCCTTCGAGTTGCCGGCGGTAAAAATGGCCATCCTCGCCCAGAGGCCGGAACGTACCACCCTCTTTTTCACGAAAAATCTCGACATCACTCGATTTGTAATACCACGGATTATACGTCTTCCCGATCACGCTGCCATTTTGCCCGTAAATCTGGAATCCCTCGTGCCAATCCATCCTTACAGCAACCGTCAGATCGAGATGGCCCAGACACCCATTGGCAAACTCGACATCGACGAACCAGCAATAGGCCCCCTTCGCGTCGGATAGTTTCGCTGTTACCGCGACAACATCACCGCCAAAATAGCGGGCTGTATCCACAAGGTGACTGCCATGCGCGAGCATGTAATAGCGCTTCAGATCAGCCTTCGGATTGCCCGGTGGCTTGCGTACATTCGCGCTCGACACAATGAGAGGTTGCACCGCATCCGTCATTGGATACCGATGGGTCGAGTCGCAATACCAGGCTTTCAACGCAATCATCTCGCCCATTTCCGTGTCGATAAAGTGCTTTGCGGCCATAAATCCAGCATCGAACCGCTTCATATGTCCGATCTGGAACGTCAAACCAGACTTCTTGACTGCTTCAGCCAAGGCGAAAGCTTCATCAAGGCCGATTGCAACTGGCTTTTCACAAAGCACATGCTTGCCCGCTTCGAGCGCTCGTATCGACGCCGGAACATGAAAAGCATCCGCCGTCGCGATGATCACGGCATCAATCCCGGGATCAGCCAACATTGCATCGTAATCGTTGAACGTCTTCTGCGCGCCATGGGTGATCGCCATGCGCTCTCTGAGATCATCGGCAACGTCGCAGATGGCGAAGAGATCCGCATTGCGTGCTTTGGTGCAGCTCTCGAAGTGCGCCGCCTGCGCAATCTGCCCGGCCCCCAGTACGCCCACCTTCAAGGTGCGCGCATCCTTGCGTGTCATCGTAAATCCCGCCCGTAATCGCCCTTCGCTAGATCACTTGCCCTGAACCGGCGTCGAAGACAACTGCCTTTTCAAGGTTGATCTGAAAAGCCTGATCGACGCCCGTGCGGATGTCCGCACCTGCGGGAAGACGCGCCATAACCTCCCGCCCACCGATTCGCATCGATACATAGATATCAGGCCCCGTCGGTTCGAGTACTTCCACATGAGCCGTGATCGGATGATGGCCAGGCAGGACTGCCTCCGACAGCGCAAACCACTCGGGTCTCAGTCCGAACAATACCTCACGTCCCGCAGCGAGCGCACCCGCCGAATGCGGCAATGGCAGAGTAACGTCCGTTCCCTCGAGCTGGATCGCGTTGCCTGCAACGGTCCGTCCCGGGACGAGATTCATCGCCGGCGATCCCATGAAGGTGGCAACAAAAATATTCGCAGGCCTGCCATAGATTTCCGCCGGCGTACCGAATTGCTGCACCTCGCCATCCTTCATCACGGCAATACGGGTCGCCATGGTCATGGCCTCGACCTGATCATGCGTCACATACACAATCGTTGTTCCCAGACGCTGATGCAGCTTCTTGATTTCGGTCCGCATATCGACGCGCAATTTTGCATCGAGATTTGAGAGCGGCTCGTCGAACAAAAAGATTTTCGGATCACGGACCAGCGCCCGCCCCATGGCGACGCGCTGCCTCTGTCCCCCCGACAATTGTTGCGGCTTCCGGTCCAGAAGATGCCCAATCTGGAGGAGATCTGCCACATCCTTCACTTTTCGCGCCTGTTCCTCTGGCGCGACACCCTGCATCTTCAGCGAGAATGCGATATTCTTTCCAACTGTCATCGACGGATAAAGCGCATAGGACTGGAAAACCATCGCGATATCGCGCTCTTTCGGCTCGAGATCATTGACCGGCTTCCCGTCGATCACGATCGCGCCGCTCGACAGATCCTGCAATCCTGCAATGATGTTCAGCAATGTGGATTTGCCGCATCCCGACGGACCGACCAGAACAAGAAACTCGCCGTCCCCGATCGAGAGATCAATCCCCTTCAAGATATCAACGGAGCCAAACCGCTTCGTGACCCCCTCGATGTTCAAAGTCGCCATGATGTTTGAGCCCCTTTAACCCTTCACCGCACCGGCCATCAGGCCACGCACGAAATACCGGCCTGCAAAGACATAGACCGCAATTGTCGGCAGCGCCGCAATCATCGCGCCCGCCATATCGACATTATAGGCCTTGGTCCCCGTAGACGTGTTCACGAGATTGTTCAGTGCCACCATGAGCGGCCTGTTATCCGGCCCTGCAAACGAGGCGCCGAACAGAAAATCATTCCAGATATTCGTGAATTGCCAGATGATCGACACAACAACCGTCGGCCACGAAATCGGCAACAGGATCAGAAAAAAGATCGACCAAAACCCCGCGCCGTCAATGCGCGCCGCCTTCACCAATTCGTCAGGAACCGCAATGTAGAAATTCCGGAAGAACAAGGTCGTAAACGAAATACCGTAAATGACATGAACAAAGATCAAGCCGGGCATCGTCCCCGCAATCCCGAGTAATCCCAGCACCCGCGCGATCGGAATCAGAACAATCTGGAAGGGAATAAAACATCCGAATAACATCATAGCGAAAATGACAGTGTCATATTTGAAACGCCATTTTGTCAGGATATACCCGTTGATCGCGCCGACCGAAACCGAGATCAGCACCGCAAATACCGTCATGACGATCGAGTTGAAAAAATAATTCTTCAACCCCTGACAATCCACCGCAATGCACGCACTTGACCACGCCAATCCCCACGCCTCGAACGAGGGTTCGCGCGGCGGTGTCAGGATTGTGTTGCTCTCGAATGGTGCCATTCCGGTGATTTCAGGCATGCTTTTCAGCGACGTGAACACCATCGCGGCAAGCGGAACGAGAAACCCGATAGCCGCCACAATCAGCACGGCATAAACCGCGATTCTCGCGACCCACTGGCGCGGTGCCATCCGGCGAACATACGGCTCTTGGGGCTTAATCGCGGCGTTCATTGCGTATTTCCGAATACAGATAGGGAACAATAATCGCCAGCAAGGTGCACAGCATCAGCACGGCACTCGCCGAGCCCATCGCCATCTCGTTGCGTGTGAACGTGAAATTATACATGAAGGTCGACGGCAGTTCGGTTGCGAAACCGGGCCCGCCGCGCGTGAGCGCCACGACAAGATCATAGCTTTTGATCGCGAGATGCGCCTGAACAACAAAGGCCGTCAGGAACGCAGGCCGGAGACTGGGCAAAACAACGTATCGATAGGCTTGAAAGCCAGATGCACCGTCAATCCGCGCCGCCGAGAGTATCTCGGGATTCAGTCCCCTAAGTGCCGCCAGAAAGAGGGCCATCACGAATCCGGCAGCCTGCCAGACACCGGCCACGATAACGCAATAGATCGCCATACGCTCGTCTTTGATCCAGTTGAACCGGAAACTGTCCCACCCCCAGATATTGAAAGCCTTTTCAATGCCGAGATCAGGTGACATCAGCCATTGCCATGCAACGCCCGTTACAATGAACGAGAGCGCCATCGGATAGAGATACACCGTGCGCAGGACGCCCTCACCGCGAATTTTCTGGTCGAGCAGGACCGCCAGCACCAGCCCGATAACGGATGACAGGAAAATATAAAGGCCACTGAAAATAAAGAAATTATCGACGGCAACTTCCCAACGCGGATTCTGCCAGAGCCTCGCATACTGCTCGAAGCCGACGAAACGCGTCAGATTCGGAAACATTTTCGAGCCGGTGAACGAAAGCACCGTGGTGAAGACAATAAACCCGTACACCGTGATCGTGACGATCACAATGCTCGGCAGAAGCACGAGCTGCGGCTGGTGGCGGCTTAAGAGGGACCTGAGCGATACCATGCACTACACCCTGCCGGAAAAATCACTCAAAAACGGATACGACTTATTGCGTCTTGCGAAAAAGGAGACGCCGGAGTTAGGCGCCTCCCCATAATAAGCGCAGAAAGATGCAACAATCAACCGGCCTTCGCCGACTTGACCGCCGCAGCCAAAGCCTTCACAGCGTCCTGCGACGACATGGTGGAATTGAAGTGCTGTGTGATCACGTCGATATAGGCCTTCTGGATCGCAGATGGCTGAGCATGGCCATGCGCAAGTGAGCCGTAAAGGTGGTTTGCACCCATGGCTTCCTTAAGGTCAGCCATCGACTTCTTGCCGCACTCGTCAAATTTGTCGCCTGAAACGTCTGTCCGCGCAGGGATCGAACCCTTGGCAAGGTTGAACGTTTCCTGAAAGTTCGGCGACATTGCAGACGATGCCATTGCGAGCTGGGCCGGAACCTTGTCCTTGCCAACCTTGAACATCGCAAAGAAGTCGGTGTTGAACAGGAACGAACCCTGCGTGCCCGGCGCAACAGAACAGAGAATGTCGACGCCCGGCTTCAGCTTGGCAGCGATCACTTCGCCCTTCGCCCAGTCACCCATCAGCTGCATGCCGGCTTCGCCCTTGATGACCATCGCCGTCGCAAGGTTCCAGTCACGGCCTGCAAAGTTCGGGTCGACATAGCCGCGGATTTTGCGCATCTGGTCGAAAACCTTGATCATCGTATCAGATGTCATGGCCTTCTCGTCAGCGTCGATAATTGCCTTCTGGTAGAAATCCGGTCCGCCAATACCCAACAGCACGGCTTCCCATGCGGTCGCTTCCTGCCAGGGCTGGCCACCCATTGCCACCGGAATAACACCCTTGGCCTTGAGCGCTTCTGCGGTCTTGTTGAACTCGTCCCATGTCTTTGGCGGTGTCAGGCCATTGTCCTTGAACACTTTCGCATTCATCCAGACCCAATGCGGACGATGCATGTTCACAGGAACAGCAACCCACTTGCCTTCATACTTGCCGAAACGCTGGACAGCAGGTGGAACAACCTTGTCCCAGCCTTCTTTCGTGGCAACCTCATTGAGGTCGCCAAGAAAGCCTTCACGGGCCCAGTCGGTCACGGTCATGCCGAGCATCTGCGCCGCAGTTGGCGGATCACCAGCAGTTGCTCGCGCGCGGAGAGCGGTCATCGCAGCCTCGCCGCCGCCGCCTGCAATCGCCATGTCTTTCCAGTTGACGCTCTTACCCTCGAGATCCTTCTTGAGAACAGCAACGGCGGCACCTTCACCACCGGATGTCCACCAATGCATCACTTCCACATCGGCGGCCTTCGCCGTCGCCATCGTGCCGAGCACGACAAGCGCGGCAATCGCACTACTTGTCTTAGTAAGCTTCATTCATGCCTCCCACGGTTACCGGCATGTGCGCCGGATTGGAAATCGTTCGTGATTTCCAAATTGCTATTTGTTTGCTTTGAAAACACACTTATTATTGCCTTGTCAATTAATATGTTTATGATCCCGCAAACTAACGGCGTTGATGCAGGGCAAAGGCGGCGTGACAGGTCTTGATCGGGCGGATTGCCGCCGCACCGAGCCCGCCCAGGTGCCGCAGAGGGAGTTTGAAGCGCTATGAGCATGCCTCGTTCTGTCCGGCATATCAATGAAAGCCGTGTCCTCAGAGCCCTGTTCGAGGACCGTGGCCTCAGCCGTGCTGACCTCGCGCGAAAACTCGGCCTTACAAGATCGACGATTGGCAATATCGTCAATAATCTGATGGCCGAAGGTTTCGTGTCCGAAATGGATCACGCGGGCGGGGAAGAGATCGAGTCACGCTCGGGCAGGCCAAGTCAGGGACTCGATCTCAACAGATCTGGTGCCTTTTTCGTCGGGGCCGATATCGGCGCGGATCGTTTGTGCGTCGTCGCGCTCGATCTTCGTGGTCATCTCGTTGCAACGGAAACCGAAAATTTCGACCACCTTGCAACATCTCCAGAGAGAGCTATCGGGCGCCTCGCCGAAATGATCAGGTCTCTGATCACAACGCTTGATAATCCCGAATCGATTCGGGGGATCTGCCTCACGCTTCCGGGCGTTGTAGACAAGCAGGGCGTGCTCGTCCGTGCTCCGTCACTGAACTGGAAGCAAATCCCGGCCCGCGAGATGCTTGCCGATGCACTCGACGTTCACAGCACGCTTCTCGTCGAGAATGACGCGAATGCGTTCGCAGCAGGTGAGCTTTATCGCTCGGGCGATTCGTCACGACTCAACGCCCTCTGCGTCTTCATCGACAGTGGCGTCGGCGGAGCTATTATTTCCGATGGCCGCGTCATGCGCGGCTTTCGCGGCTATGCCGGCGAGGTTGGTCACATCTTTTTGGGCGCCGATGGGTTCTCCGCGTTTTCATCCTTGCCCGGCACCTTCGAGAGCTTCGTCGGCATCAAAGCCCTGCTCGCGCGCTATGCCTTTCATGGCGGAAGCGGTCAGAACATTGAGTCCGTTGTTCGGGCGCTCGAAGCGGGCAAGCAATCCGCCCGCAAGTCACTCGATGAATGGGCCTGGTGGCTCGGGCGCGGGCTTGCCGTTCTCACATCTGTTCTTGATCCGGAAAAAATCGTCGTTGGCGGCGCGCTCGCAATACTCTATCCCCATGTCGAGCAGGAAACGATCCGGTCTCTGCGCCAGCATTTGCTGCCCGGGCATCCCCTTCCGCCGATCCTTGTATCAGGCCTCCGCGAGAATGCAGCAGCAATCGGTGGAGCCGCAATGCTCCACCATGATTTTCTGTCCATCAATCAGAGTGTCGTGTTTGAAGGTCAGGACCATTCGCCGTCAAGAATGCGGACCGTTGCATAATCTGCCCGCCGCCCCTCGGAAGAGGTTTACGTCGGGCGCGCTCGCCATCAGGATCATTCTGATTGCCTCAAAATATGCGCCAGCCATCCCCAGGCCGAACCCAAAACGCTGATAATTTCAAAGGACGGGCGTAAATTCCATCCGGCTTAAAACGTCACGATCCCGATCAATCCCGGGCGCAACCTCGATGAGTGCCACGCCCTTTTGCGTCAGTTTGAACACGGCGCGTTCGGTCACATAAAGCACGGTCTGTCCGTTCAGCAGGGCTTGCTTGCCGCTGAAGGTAATATGTTCGACCGCCCTCACCAGCTTAGGCACCGTGCCGTCAGATGCGATGTGCAATTTGCCATCAGACGTGGTTTCAACATCGAGCCCTTTCGCTTCAAAAGCGCCGCAAAAAACAACTCTACGCGCTGTCTGCGTGATATCGACAAAACCGCCCGGACCAACAAGGCGGCCGCCAATCTTCGAGACATTGACGTTGCCATGCTCATCCATCTCGCCCATACCGAGAAAGGCGACATCAATTCCGCCGCCAGAATAGAAATCAAACTGGTCGACTGACGGAATGATCGCATCAGGGTCGAAGGCCGCGCCGAACATCGGTCCGTCAATCATCGCGCCATTGTGGATGCCCTGTTCCACCGAGCCCCAATAGCGAACGTCACCCGCCGCCTTGACAAGTGCCGGGATACCGCCCGGAATCCCGAAGCCGAAATTCACCGAACGTGCGTCACCCAATTCCTGCATCGCACGCTCTGCAATAATGCGGCGAATGCCCGTCGGCCGGTCCGGATGATCCTCGCCCTGCTCGGGCGCGAGTGCGGCAGCCCCCGATACTCTGGGATCATATCCCGGCAAATAGGTTTTGCGTGCGTCAGGCGCGAGAAGAATACCATCAATCAGAATACCGGGAATACGGCTGAGTCTTGCGGGATGCGCGCGTCGTGTCACGATCCGCTCGACTTGTGCAAACACCTTGCCGCCCGAATTATGCGCTGCCAGTGCGGCGGCATGGGCATCGAGGTCCGTAGGCTCACGCAAGAGCGAGAGCGTTCCACGCTCATCCGAATCACTGGCACGGATCAGGGCAAAATCGATCTTGAGCGGTTTATACCGCAGATAGTCACGGCCATCGAAACTGACATGTTCGACAAGCTCTTCGGTCGCCCTCTCATTGCACCGCCCGCCATCAACACGCGGGTCGGCAAAGGTCCCCAAACCGATCCGGGTGATCAATCCCGGGCGACCCGCCCCGATTTCACGCAGAAGCGACGAAATCACCCCGCCCGGAAAAGAATAGGCCTCGATTTTGTTCTCGGCCGCCAATCTCTGCATCGCGGGTGACCAGCTCCAATGCCCGCCAATAACGCGCTTCACCATCCCCTCATGCGCGAAACGTCCAAGGCCCGTGCCTTTGCCGTCGCCAATGCCGAGCGCATGAACGAGCGTCAGATCGCGCGGATGGCCCGTTTCCAGAAACGACGTTTCGAGCGCGGCATAAAGCGCGTCGGCTTCAAGAAAAATACCCGAAGCCGCAAGTGCGATAGTGGTACCATCGGGAATCATTTTTGCGATGTTTTCGGCACTCAAACTCGGCACAGGACGTGTCATTCTGAGTCTTTCTTCAGATGATGACGGCAGATGGAGCAGCTTGTGATGGGCCACAAAGGCAGGATATCCTTGACGAAAGCGTTACCTGAAACTAAATAACCAGATAGTTACATAACGGCTTTTTCTAATCCACGTTTTGATATTCCGTCAATAAGTTCTGCACACTGCAGGTATGCCAGAAAGCTATCAGATGGTAGTCCTTCCAAAAAACGAGCCGCAAACCTATCGCGACATTGAGGCGATGGCGCGGCGTTTTGCAACCGACGCTATTCGCCCGGAGGCGGAAATTCTTGATCGGGATGAACTTTTCCCTGATCATCTTTATAAGCAAATGGCGGAACTCGGCCTTTTTGGAATTACGGTGCCGGACGCACTCGGCGGAGCAGGGCTCGATTGCGTCGCCTACGCGATTGTGATGGAAGAGCTTGCGCATGGCTATTCCTCTGTCGCCGATCAATGCGGCCTCGTCGAACTGATTGGCACATTGCTCACGCGATATGGCTCTGCCACCCAGCAGAAGCGCTGGCTCGGCGAGGTTCTCTCGTTTCGCACCAAAGTCGCCTATTGCATTACCGAGGCGGAAGCAGGTTCGGATGTCTCGGGCATCAAAACAACCGCCGTCAAAACGGCATCCGGCTGGATGTTGAACGGCAGTAAAATCTGGATTCATAACGCACCGATTGCCGATATCGGCTTCGTGCTCGCCCGCACCGACCCTGCTGCCGGCCATCGCGGCATGTCGATTTTTATCGTGCCGCTGGACGCAAAAGGGGTTTCGCGCGGACCTAAAGAGCACAAGATGGGTCAGCGTGCGAGTCAGGTCGGCGCATTGCATTTCGAGAATGTAATACTCGACGATGACGCCCTTTTAGGCGAACCCGGCCGCGGCTTTCACATCATGATGAGCGTACTCGAGAAAGGGCGGGTGGGTATTGCAGCACTCGCCATAGGCATTGCGCAAGCCGGGCTTGATGCCGCGCTCGACTACGCAAAGACACGGCGTCAATTTGGCAGCCCCATCATCGATAATCAGGGCCTGCAATGGATGCTCGCCGATATGGCGAAGGAGATCGCCGCCGCAAGGGCACTCGTGCATCACGCCGCACTCCTGATTGATAATGAACAACCCGCCAACGCCGCCTGCTCGATGGCAAAACTCTTCGCCGGCGATATGGTGGTTGCCCAGACCAGCAATGCGGTGCAGATTTTTGGGGGCTCCGGCTTTATCCGCGGATTCGAGGTCGAGAGGCTTTATCGCGACGCCAAAATCTGCCAAATCTACGAGGGAACACAGCAGATTCAACGGACAGTGATTGCGCGCGAGCTGATCAAGAACGGGTCACGCCTCTGAAGGACGATAAGCGACATGACAACGCAACCACATCGTGCAGCCCTCATCACCGGGTCGAGCCGGGGGATCGGCAAGGGGATTGCGCTGGCGCTCGCTTCCGTCGGCTATGCCGTCGGGATCAATGCACCGACTGCCGATGACGAAGTGACCGCAACGGTATCGGAGTTGAATGCGCTTGGTGCCAAGGCCGTCGCAATCCCCGGCGATGTCGCTGACATTTCAGCCCATGCCGCCCTTCTTGATCGCGCGGAGGCGATACTTGGTCCGCTCACAACCCTCGTCAACAATGCCGGCGTCGGCGTCTTGTCACGCGGTGATTTACTCGATGTCACACCGGAAAGTTATGATCGGTGCCTCGCGATCAACACCCGCGCACCGTTTTTTCTCACGCAAGCCTGGGCGAAGCGCGTTTTACAGCGTGAGCGGCCAGCCAATGTCCATCATTGCGTGATCACGATTTCGTCGGCAAATGCGGAAGCTGTCGCAGTCGCGCGAGGCGAATATTGCGTGTCGAAAGCCGGTGCGGCGATGGTCGCAAAAGTGTTCGCCGTGCGTCTCGGCGGCGAGGAGATCGGCTCATACGATATTCGCCCGGGCCTCATCGAAACGCCGATGACTGCTATTGTTCAAGACCATTACCGCAAGCGTATCAAAGAGGGCTTGACCGTTATCCAACGGATGGGACAACCAAAAGATATCGGCGATATGACCATCGCACTCGCCACTGGCCAATTGGCATTTTGCACCGGGCAAGTCCTCTCCGCCGATGGCGGCCTTGTCATCCCGAGATTTTGAACATTTAGACATCGGACACGATCATGACCTCGATTTTGCTCCCCGATACGAAGGGCCACCTCACCCGCTACACCTTGACCGGCGTCCCGATTGAAACGCCCAAGGGCCCGCATGATTTCAGCCGCATCGCATTTTCAGCAGCCCATGTCGTCGCGGATCCCTTCTCTGCCCGTGAGCCGAGTATCGGCCCGGCAATTGAGTGGGACGCAACCCTTGCCTATCGCCGTCACTTGCTGGATCTCGGACTGGGTATTGCCGAAGCGATGGATACCGCGCAACGCGGCGGCGGCCTCGACTGGCCGGGCGCCCTCGAGCTGATTACCCATTCGCTGCAAGCAGCAAAGCCGGAAGAGCGCGACCGGATTTTCTCAGGCATCGGCACGGATCATTTGTCGCCCAACGATGCCCGCTCGATTGATGACGTGATCCGCGCCTATCTTGAACAGGTCGAGGCCGTCCAGAAACGCGGTGGCCGGATGATCATGATGGCGAGCCGCGCCTTGGCCAGGAGCGCGAATTCTGCAAAAGAGTACGAGACCGTCTATGCCAAGGTTCTGGCTGCATGCGACAAGCCTGTCATCCTGCATTGGCTCGGCAATATGTTCGATCCGCAACTGAAAAACTATTGGGGCGCTGATACGTTCGAGACAGCACTTGAAACCTCTTTGCGTGTCATCGAAGCCAATGCCGCAAAAATTGACGGCATCAAAATATCGCTGCTGGACGGTCAGAAAGAAATTCTCATGCGCCGCCGCCTTCCCCATGGCGTCAAAATGTATACCGGGGACGATTTCAATTATCCCGAATTGATCAAAGGCGATGCGCAGGGGTTCAGCCACGCTTTGCTTGGCATTTTCGATGCAATTGCCCCTGCTGCGTCGGCAGCACTTGCCGCGCTCAAAGCAGGCAATAATGCCGCCTATGACCGGATTTTTGCACCAACCGTGCCGTTATCCCGCCTCATCTTCCGCAGCCCGACGCAATATTACAAAACCGGCATTGTGTTTCTTGCCTATCTTAACGGCTTCCAGCCGCATTTCACCATGATTGGCGGCGCGCAATCCATGCGACCGCTACCCTATTTCACGGAACTTTTCACGCTTGCAGACAAAGCAGGATTGCTCGCCAACCCCGATGACGCCGCTCGCAGGATGCAGCGTTTCCTCGCACTCTACGGCGTCGATTCGTGATGCGTGATCTCGCGAACCGTCTCGATCTTTGTTCGATCAACACAGCGACACTGGGTCATCGCGAAAAAATCAGCACGGTGGTCGACGCCGTCGCACGACACGGCTATGGCGCCATCTGCCCGTGGCGCCGCGATCTTCAAGAGGAGAACGTCGCAGCCATTGCCCGCCAGATCCGTGATGCCCGATTGACTGTTTCGGGCTATTGCCGCTCCACCTATTTCCCGGCGTTCACGCCGCAGGAATTAGAGGCGAATATCGCTGACAATATCAAAGCCGTCACAGATGCTGCCACCCTTGGCGCTGCGTGCTTTGTGCTTGTCGTCGGCTCTCTGCCGGAAGGCTCGCGTGATTTGACTGCTGCGCGCGCTCAGGTCGAAGATGGCGTTTCGCGCCTGCTCGAGCACGCAAAAAAGGTCGGCATTCGTCTCGCACTCGAGCCTTTGCATCCGATGTATGCCGGAGATCGTTCCTGCCTCAACACGCTGCAACAAGCGCTCGATCTGGCGGACAAGATCGAACCGGGTTCACCGTCCCTGCCGTCACTCGGCGTTGCAGTTGATGTCTACCATGTCTGGTGGGATCCCGATCTCGCCAGAGAAATTGCACGCGCAGGCAACGAAAACCGGCTTTTCGGCTATCATGTGTGCGACTGGCTTGTGCCGACCCGCGATCTGCTGACGGATCGCGGTATGATGGGCGATGGCGTCATCGACCTGCGCATGATCCGCACACTGATGGAATCAGCAAACTATAACGGCCCCGTCGAGGTCGAGATATTCTCGTCCCTCGATTGGTGGAAACGCTCGATGGATGATGTTCTGGCGATGTGCAGCGAGCGGTTACAGACCGTCTGTTGAGCCTGCTCAATCGTGAAAATTGGGCTTCCGCTTTTCCTTGAAACTCGCAACACCTTCCGCCTTGTCGGATGAGGCAGCGATCAATGCACCTGATAAACTGTCCAGTGCTGCGGCTGTTCCCTCACCATTAGCAGCATTCAGCACGAGCTTTGTTGCCTCGATAGCACGCGGTGACAGGGTCGCGATCCGCTCGGCAACCGCCAGTGCCGCTGCCATCGGATCCGGTGAAATCTCGTTGAGAAATCCCGCCTGATGCATCCGCTCGGCTGAGATGCGCGAACCAGCCAATGCCATTTCCCGCAGAACAGCCTGCGGCACGAGCGCCGCGAGACGTTGCGCGCCCGACCAACCCGGAACGATCCCGATTGTTGTTTCCGGCAGCGCGAACTGGGCATGCGGTGCGCTCATTCTGAGATCGCTTGTCGCCAGCAATTCCAACCCGCCGCCAAACGCCATGCCTTTCACCGCCGCAATCAGGGGCACCGGCAAGCGCGCGAGGCGATCAAACAAACGATGCCCCTTCGGCACCCATTCCCGCGAGAATTGTACAGCATCCAGCGCCGACCATTCATTGATATCCGCACCCGTACAGAACGCCTTTTCCCCGGCACCTGTGATCACAACGGCATGAATCGTGCGGTCGCGTTCGACCGTTATCGCACAGTCCTCGAGCGCATCAAGCATCCCGAGCGTCAGAGCGTTGCCTTTGGCCGGATTATCAATCGTGACAATCAGCGTCGCGCCCCGCCTCTCCTGTCCGATCATGCCGCTCATTTCGAAGTAAGACCCAAAGCGGCAAGTGCCGTCTCCGCGCATTCGGCATCCTCATGTCCGACTGCGCCCGAAACGCCGATCCCGCCGATAATCGTTCCATCCTCGACAATGGGTACACCGCCCTGCCATGTGATCAAACGCGGACGGTTGGCCATGCCCATTGTCAAATCAGGCGAGCTTCCCATCCGCTCGGCGAGCGCCTTCGTCGTCCGGCGGAGCGAGGCCGCCGTATAGGCTTTGTCCAGCGCGATATCACCGGTGATCGCATTCACGCCATCCATCCGCGCCGAGGCGACAGCCGCGCCGGCCGAATCGACAACAACAACAGCGATCTTCCAGTTGCGGGACTGCGCGTGTTTGATCGCTTCAGTGGTCAACCGGAGCGCGGATGCCAGTGCAACCGACTGGATGGTGATGGAATGGGTCATACGAATCCTGAAATCGAGCGTACGCCTTTCAGCGTCTCCATGTACTGATTTTGCACCTTCTGCGTTCTGCTTACAATCCGGTTATCGGCGAAAATTTGTCCTCCACGCAAAAAAACCCGCCGACTACTTCGATGCAGTCGGCGGGGTGAAAAACGTCACGCTATTGACGCGGTTCAGCCAACCATTTGCGGGCGGAAATCCTTCGGATCAATGCCTGCCACTTCCACTGGCTTCTTCATCGCATCACGGCGGAAAGGTTCGCCAAGTTCCTGATTAAGGATGATCTCGACAAAAGTCGTCACACCCTTCTTCTGCGCCTCGCACGCCTCTTTCAAAGCCGCCGTAATCTCGGCTTGCGTTTTCACGGTAACGCCCTTCAGGCCGCATCCTTCAGCCACACGCGCATAGGAGAGATGCGGGTCAAGTTCGGTGCCGACGAAATTATCATCGTACCAGAGCGTCGAATTGCGCTTCTCCGCGCCCCACTGGTAATTGCGGAAAATCACCATCGTGATCGCGGGCCATTCCTCGCGGCCGATCGAGCTCATCTCCGACATCGAGATGCCGAACGCACCATCACCGGCAAAGCCTACGACAGGAATATCCGGATTGCCGATTTTCGCGCCGATAATCGACGGGAACCCGTAACCGCAAGGCCCGAACAGGCCGGGGGCCAGATATTTCCGGCCTTCCTCGAAGGTCGGATATGCATTGCCGATCGCGCAATTATTCCCGATATCGGATGAAATGATCGCCTCTTTCGGCAAGGCCGCCTGAATGGCCCGCCATGCCTGACGCGGCGACAAACGCTCCGGATTGGCCTTCCGCGCACGCTCGTTCCACGTTGTGCCGGGATCATCATCCTCGTGATCCATTGAGGAGAGCTGCTGCAACCACGCCGATTTGGTCTGATGGATCAGCGCCTTACGAGAGTCACGCCCGTCATTTCCTGCACTCGGTGCAAGTTGCGCGAGGATCTGCCGGGCAACCTGCTTCGCATCACCACAAATACCAACCGTCACAGGCTTTGTCAGCCCGATTCGGTCTGGGTTGATATCAACCTGAATGATTTTCGCCGTCTTCGGCCAGTAATCAATACCATACCCCGGCAATGTCGAAAACGGATTCAGCCGTGTTCCGAGCGCAAGCACGACATCCGCTTTCGCAATCAATTCCATCGCAGCCTTCGACCCATTATAGCCGAGCGGACCCGCCGCCAGACGGTGGCTGCCGGGAAAGCTGTCATTATGCTGGTAATTGCTGCAAACCGGAGCATCAAGCCGCTCGGCGAGCGCGACGCAATCGGGAATAGCATTACCGAGCACAACGCCCGCGCCCGATAAAATCACCGGAAATTTTGCTTCGGAGAGCAGTTTCGCCGCTTCCGCAATCGCGTGCGCGCCGCCCGCAGGCCGCTCGAATTCGAGGATCGACGGCAAATTAATGTCAATCACCTGCGTCCAGTAATCGCGCGGAATGTTGATTTGGGCCGGGGCAGAAAGCCGTTTCGCCTTCAAAATCACACGATTTAAAACTTCAGCCACGCGGGATGGATCGCGCACTTCTTCCTGATAGCAAACCATGTCGCGGAACATCGCCATCTGCTCGACTTCCTGAAACCCGCCCATGCCGATCGTCTTGTTCGCCGCTTGCGGGGTGACGAGCAGCATCGGCGTGTGGTTCCAATACGCCGTCTTCACAGCGGTCACGAAGCCCGTAACACCGGGCCCGTTCTGCGCAATCGCCATCGCGATCTTGCCCGTCGTGCGGGTATAGCCGTCGCAGATCAGCCCGCCATTGGTTTCCTGAGCGACATCCCAGAAACGGATCCCTGCTTTGGGAAAAAGATCCGAAATCGGCATGAAGGCCGATCCGATAATGCCAAAGGCATGCTCGATACCGTGCATTTGCAGCACTTTCACGAAGGCTTCTTCAGTGGTCATTTTCATGGCGGTTCGTCTCCTGCGGAGTCTCCGTACTCAATTCCTGCATCGCTGCGATGATGATATAAATCGAAGGCGGATGGGTGTCGACATTTGAGCGTGCGTCTTTACGCACGAAATGCATCGTCACCCTTAGCCCCGGCCATTCTCTCACCGTTAGAGCCAGACGATTTCGCTGCATTGGGCCAATCACCTCCCCCGTCTCTCGCAGCGCTTCGGTCAGGCATTGGAAATGGCATCACTGCCGCGGCCGATTGTCCACAGAATGTCACGAACCTGTCATTGAATCGCGTTAGGCGTCGTTCAGAAACAGGAGGATAGACGATGCTGACATTAAACGGTCTGAGCAAAACCTTCGGTCAGACGAAAGCAGTCGATTCGGTATCTCTCACGATCGAGCGCGGTAGCTTCGTCGGTGTGATCGGGCGTTCGGGTGCGGGCAAATCCACCTTGTTACGCATGATCAATCGCCTGAACGAGCCCGCATCGGGCAGCATCGTTTTCGAAGGCAGAAATATCGCCGAATTGAGCGGAACCGAGCTTCGCGAGTGGCGTCGCCGCTGCGCCATGATCTTCCAGCAATTCAATCTGGTCGGGCGGCTTGATGTATTGACAAATGTTCTGATGGGCCGCCTTGCCACAACCCCTTCATGGCGCTCCATGCTCCGTCTTTGGGGCGAAGATGATCGCACAATCGCACTCGCGGCTCTTGACCAGTTTGATATTGCAGGTCTCGCGGCCCAGCGCGCCGATCAGCTTTCCGGCGGCCAGCAACAACGCGTCGCGATCTGCCGGGCGTTGGTTCAGGAGCCGGATATCATTCTGGCGGACGAGCCGATCGCCTCGCTCGATCCCCGTAACACCAAAATCGTGATGGATGCGCTCCTTCGCATCAACAAGCATTTCGGCATCACGGTTATCTGCAATCTCCACTCGCTCGATATTGCCCGCACCTATTGCGACCGTCTGGTCGGCATGGCCAGCGGCAAAGTCGCGTTTGATGATGTTCCCGAAGCGCTTACGGATACGATTTCCCGCGAGCTCTACGGTCTTGAGGCTGGGGATGTCATGGGGACGAGCCAGCCTGCTCCAGACTTCATCGGTCAACCGCTTTCAGCGGTCGCCTGAGAAGCTGAATTTTCTAAAAACCACCCTGAAACCTGAGGAGAGAGAGAATGATTGATCGTCGTTCGGTAGTGTTGGCTGTTGCCGCCAGCACCATGTTCGCCACCGTCGGCACGGCAAATGCTGCTGACTGGAAATCGAAATATCCGGAATTGGTTTTTGCCGTTATCCCCTCGGAAAATGCATCAAGCGTGAATGACCGCTACGGCCCGATGGTCGAGTATCTCGGCAAGCAACTCGGCGTGAAGGTGACGCTCCGCATCGCCGCCGACTATGCGGCCGTCATTGAAGGCCAGCGTGCCGGTCAAATTCACATCGGCCATTACGGCCCCTCCGCTTTCGCCCGCGCGCTGATGATCGGCGCGAAGGTCGAAGCCGTCGCACAGGAAGTCAACGCCGATGGCACCAAAGGCTACTATTCGGTGCTTTGGGTCAAGAAAGACAATCCCGCCACGAAGGTGCAGGATTTGAAGGGCAAAAATCTCTGCCTCGTCGATCCGAATTCGACCTCGGGTAACAATGTCCCGAGATTTGCCATGGATAAAATGGGCATCGATCCGGACAAGTTCTTTGGAAAAGTTGCCTATGCTGGCAGCCATGAGAACGCAATCATCGGCGTCCAGCAGGGCACATGCGATGCCGCCTTCAATTGGTACAATGACGAGAACGAATCATTGCTCATGCGCATGGACCGCAAGGGCATGGCGAAGTTTGCCGACTTCAAGATGATTTTCAAATCCGACCAGATCGTGAATTCGCCGATCGCAGTCCTGGGCGACATGCCCACAGAGCTGAAAATGGCGATCAAGGATGCCTTGCTCGGTGTCGCAAAGAATGATCCGAAGGCCTTCGAGAAAGCGACGGATGGCAAGCAGAAGCCTTATGAGGCTGTCGATAACAAAGCGTATGATGCGGTGATCGAACTCAATAAGTTCGTCGACCAGCTCAAGAAGAAGTCATCCTGATAAACCGACGTGATGAGGGGGATGCCGCAAACATCCCCCTTTTCCATGGATCAAAACAACATGGCCAGTGCAATCCAGATTTCCGGTGAACGGTCAAGGATCCTCCTGAGGAATTATCAGGACGCGATCTCGGAAAAACGCCGCCAGTCCGTGCTGTTTCTGGCTGTCATGATTCTCGTCATCATCATTTCATGTATTGTCGCAGAGGTGAGACCTGCATTATTCTGGAAAAATGCCGGTAACTTCACCGATTATTTTGGTAGGCTCCTGGTTCTCGACAGCGGACAGAGCGTGCTGAGTGACCCCGCCGAATGGTTTTGGGGTTTGAAAAAATGGTCCATGAGTCTCTTTGAAACCTTGTTGATGGCCTATGTGGGGACATTGCTCGGTGCCTCGGGCGCCTTTCTGCTCTGCTTCGCGGCAAGCAAAAACATAACCCGCTCATTCTGGATTGTCGCAATGACGCGACGCCTTCTCGAATTTTCACGGACTGTGCCGGAAATCGTGTTTGCTCTGATCTTTGTGGTCGCCTTCGGGCTGGGCCCGGTCGCCGGCGTCCTTGCGATTGTGATCCACACAATGGGGGCGCTCGGCAAATTGTTCGCCGAAGTCGTCGAAAATATCGATATGAAGCCCGTTGAGGGCGTCTCCGCATCAGGCGGCGGGTGGCTCGCACGCGTCCGCTTCGGCGCATTGCCGCAAATCTGGTCGAACTTCGTCAGCTATGGTCTGCTCCGCTTTGAAATAAATGTGCGGGGTGCGGCTGTCATGGGCTTTGTCGGTGCCGGTGGTATTGGCCACACCCTTCTGGAATCCATCCGGAAATTTTATTACTCGGATGTCAGCGCCATCATTCTGATGATCGTCATCTCTGTCATGCTGATTGATGCGATCACGGAACGTGTCAGACATCAATTGATCGGCGAGGAGTCACGATGATGGACAAAACGCGCCAGCGCTTCGCAAACCGTGATACCGTTCGGAAGAAATATGCCGGAACGCTCTCGGTTGATTGGGTAAGCCGGTCACGAACAATCGCCCTCGTCCTTGCAGCATTCGCAATGCTGGTGTTCGGCCTCGTTCACCTCGAATTTTCACCTGCACGGATGATCGAAGGCGTCGGAAAACTCGGGACGATCGCCTATCTGATGTTGCCCCCGAACCCGGAATCATGGGCCAAGGTCATCAGCTATGCGATCTCCATGGGCGAGACCTTGGCCATCGCCATTCTCGGCACATTGCTGGCCCTGCTGATTGCGTTTCCCTTGAGCTTTCTGGCCGCACGCAACGTCATGACAAACCGCATTCTCCAGCTTCTGTCCCGACGATTTTTCGACTCGATCCGCGGTGTGGACACTCTTGTCTGGGCACTCATCTGGATAAATGTTGTCGGGCTTGGCCCGTTCGCTGGCGTGCTCGCCGTGATGACAGCCGACATCGGCGCATTCGGCAAATTATTCTCGGAGGCAGCGGAAGCGGCGGACCGGCGGCCCGTCGAAGGCATCAAATCAACCGGCGGCTCGCACATCCAGTCGGTACGCTTCGGCCTGGTTCCACAAATTCTACCCGTCATCGCCAGTCAGGTTCTCTATTATATCGAGTCCAATACGCGCTCTGCGACCATTATCGGCATCGTCGGTGCCGGTGGGATCGGGATGCACCTGTCCGAGCAGATCAGAATGCTCGAATGGCAGCAGACCTCCTTCATCATTTTGATGATTTTGGTGACCGTCGCCATGATCGACTTCGTTTCCACCCGCATCCGGTTTTCAATCATCGGGCCAACAGCACGCTGATCGCCAGATAATCACGTTATGCCGCAGTCAACGCGTCGGGCTCGATCACAAACTCCACGCGTTCGGGCGCGAACGCAGAGAGGACGAGATGAATGGGCTCGCCACCCGCCAACCCGTCAAGCCCCTCCGATGTCAAAACCGGCGCCGCCTCGGAAATTGCCAAGAGTTCACACTCGGCCTGCGTCGCCAACCGGGCCGAAAGACGAGTCGCCAACCTTTGATAGTGATCAATGCCATACGCTCTGAAAGCAGCGGAAATCGAGGCATGCTCCTGTTGCAAAACGGTCTCGAAATTTGGGAATCGCTCAACGTCTAAATAATGCATTGCAGTCGAGATGGGCAGTCCGGCCGCCAGATTAAATGTCCGGAGTGCCCAGACCAAAGTTCCCTCTGGAACAAGAAGCGCTCGCGCCAAAAGCTTCCCCGCCTCCACCACCTCGGATGCAATCACTTGCCCCGACGTTTCAATACCCGCCGCGGCAAAATTCTGCCGAAAACTGACCTGCCGCCCGATCCGGTAAGGAAACGGCTTTCCCGTTACAAATGTGCCCCGTCCTTGCTCCACGGAAACAAGACCAAGATCCTGCAAATGACGAAACGCTTGCCGCGCCGTATGTCGATGAACACCATAGCGGGATGCCAATTCAAGCGCTGTCGGCAGCGATGCACCAATTGCAAAATCGCCGCGCTGGATTAAAGCCGCAAGGTCATCCGCGATCCGCCGCCAGGCTGTTCCCGTTGTGCTCATTATCATTCCCGATTTTCTGCAAAAAAGCGAAACGCGTCATTCAATCGTCATATGAAAGGTATAGACCTTTTATGGCATTCAGATGAATGCCCCGATTTGTCAAATATTGTTAATTGAGGAGCACGGATTGACCGTCAATCCCCATACCGAACCAAAAACACCGCGGCAGCACTGGATGTCCGTTCTGGCCCGTGCCTCGCTGAAAGATCTGGAGCAAGCCATTGCTTCTCTCGGCCCGATGCCGGCCTTTGACGTGATGAAGCCTGCCGAAACGGGCACGATCATGATCGAAGGGCGCGCCGGTGGCGCCGGTCGCCGGTTCAATGTCGGCGAAGCAACCATGACGCGCTGTGTCGTCCGCCTGAAGGACGGCACGATGGGCTTCTCTTACGCCCTCGGTCGCGACAAACGGAAGGCGCAACTGGCCGCCCTGCTCGACGGGATGCTTCAACTACCGGCGCACGCGGCGATCGTGCACAATTCCGTGATCGGCCCGCTCGCCGAGCAGCAGGCCTCTAAGAAGATCGACGTCTCGCGGAAGGCGGCTGCGACAAAAGTGGACTTTTTCACCCTCGTTCGTGGAGACGGCTGATGAATGTTCCCCTCATTATGGGTCGCGGCTTTTCCGACCCCATCTTCCAGTCACAAGCCATATTCCGCCTGATTTTGCAGGCGCTTTCCACTCCCGGGGCATTGCTCAGGGTTGAAACACCGTCACTTGAAGCGCCGCAGGATCTGCCGCCCGCCGCCGCCGCGATCCTGCTCGCTTTGGCGGATTACGAAACGCCGGTCTGGCTTCCGGATCATTTGGTCAAGGGTCCGATGCGCGACTGGCTCGTGTTTCATACAGGCGCTCCGATCAGCGAACGCCCAGAGCACGCTCTCTTTGCGATCATTGACGGAGCGTCACCCGATCCCGCTCTCGCGCGCTTCGCAACTGGCGAAGACCGTTACCCCGACCGCTCCGCAACCTTGATCGTGCTGTGTTCATCTTTGGAAAATGGCACGCCGTTGCGGGTCACCGGTCCCGGCATTGAATCGTCGGTCAATTTTGCTCCGCAAGGGATCCGCAACGGATTTTGGGACGAGTTTGCCGCCAATCACGAGCGGTTCCCGCTTGGTGTCGATCTCCTTCTTGTTTCGGACGATAAAATTGTCGGCTTACCCCGGACCTCAAAGGTCACCCCTCTCGACGGAGCAGCATAATGTATGTCGCAGTCAAAGGCGGCGAAGCTGCCATTCTCGCCACCCATGATCTGATCGCCGAAGAACGCCGCGGCGACCCGTCAATTCCCGAACTCTCCGTCACGCAAATTCGCGAGCAAATGGCGTTGTCCGTCGCACGCGTCATGAATGAGGGCTCACTCTACGACAGGGACTTGGGCGCGCTGGCATTGAAACAGGCGCAGGGCGACGTCATCGAAGCCGCCTTTCTGATGCGCGCTTACCGCACGACCCTGCCGCGCTTCGGCTCCTCTGTGCCGTTGGATACCGCGGCAATGGCGATCCGCCGGCGCATTTCGGCTACCTACAAGGATTTGCCCGGCGGGCAGGTGCTTGGACCAACCTATGATTACACCCATCGCTTGTTCGATTTTGCCTTGATGGCCGAGATTGGTTCGGAGCCCGAGGCACAGTTGGCTGTCAGTCCGCTGGATGACACAATGCCGCGCGTGCCCGACATTCTCGGCGATGAAGGCTTGATGGAAGCGGAATCCCCACCCGCTGACGATCCCCGTCCCTTTGATCTGACCCGTGATCCCATCGAATTTCCTGCTGACCGTGACGTCCGTCTGCAAACCATGGCACGCGGCGATGAAGGCTTTCTTCTCGGCCTCGCTTACTCCGTCCAGCGCGGTTTTGGCGGCAATCATCCCTTCGCGGGCGAAATCCGGCTGGGCGAGGTTTCTGTCGAATTCATCCCAGAAGAACTCGGCTTCGCCATTGATCTTGGCGATGTCACCTTGACCGAGTGCCAGATGGTCAACCAGTTTCAGGGCGGCAAAGACATTCCACCCCAATTCACGCGCGGCTATGGCCTCGCCTTCGGACATTCCGAACGCAAAGCCATGTCGATGGCGATCATCGACCGTTCCCTGAAAGCACGTCATTTCGGAGAGGCCGCGGAATATCCGGCGCAGCAAGAGGAATTCGTCCTCTATCACTGCGACAATGTCGAGGCCGCGGGCTTCGTCGAGCATTTGAAGCTGCCCCATTACGTCGATTTTCAGGGCGAATTGGAGCTTCTCCGCAAAATCCGCCGCGAACAGGAAGAGCGCGCCGCGCAAGCAGCGCAGTTGGAGGCCGCAGAATGAGCACCGCCCAAAAGACCCCCGCCCAAGAGACCACCGCGCATCACACGCACGACCCCGACTATAATTACGGCTATCTCGACGAGCAGACGAAGCGCATGATCCGTCGTGCCCTCTTGAAAGCCGTCGCCATCCCCGGCTATCAGGTGCCGTTCGGTTCACGAGAAATGCCGCTTGCGCGCGGCTGGGGCACAGGCGGCATCCAGATCACCGCCTCCCTCATCGGCCCCGATGATACGCTGAAAGTCATCGATCAAGGCGCTGACGACACGACCAATGCCGTCTCGATCCGCCGCTTTTTCGAGCGCGTTGCGGGTGCAAAGCCCACCGAAGAAACGGACGAGGCGACGATCATTCAAACGCGCCACCGCATTCCGGAAAAGCCCCTGAACGCCGATCAGATCCTCGTCTACCAGGTGCCGCAACCCGAACCGCTCCGTAAACTCGAACCCTCGGAGGCCGAAACGCGGAAAATGCACGCCTGGGCCGAATACGGCCCGATGCATGTGCGCCTCTACGAAGACATCGCCCGCTTCGGCCATGTTGCAACCACCTATTCCTACCCCGTTCTCGTCAATGGTCGCTACGTCATGTCGCCAACCCCGATCCCCAAATTCGACAATCCGAAAATGGATCAAATGCCCGCTTTGCAACTCTTCGGCGCGGGCCGTGAAAAGCGCATCTATGCAATCCCGCCCTTCACCAGCGTGAAAAGCCTCGATTTCGAGGACCACCCCTTCACGATCCAGCGCTGGAGCGAACCATGCGCCCTGTGCGGTGCCGCCGATTCCTATCTCGATGAAGTGATCACCGATGACAAAGGCGGGCGGATGTTCGTCTGCTCGGACAGTAATTACTGCGAAACGAGACGCGCCGACGGCCATGTCGGCAAAGAGCTCGCGACCGCGGAACAGCTCAACTACGTGACCAAAAAATCAGAGGATCAGGCATGACCCTTGTTCAACCCATGACAAATTTTGCCATTGAACCCGAACCGCTTTTGCTCTCCAAATCGGTCTCGAAAATGTATGGCGATCGCGTCGGATGCCTTGATGTATCGTTCAATCTATGGCCCGGCGAAGTGCTTGGCATTGTCGGCGAGTCTGGCTCGGGCAAGTCGACGCTGCTGCGTTGTCTCGCTGGCATCGACACCCCGACAGCAGGTGAAGTGCTCTTTCGGCACGGTGCAGATCCCGTCAATATTTTCGACCTTCCCGAACCGACCCGTCGCAAGATGATGCGGACCGAATGGGGTATCGTGCATCAAAACCCGCGCGACGGGTTGAGAATGGATGTTTCTGCCGGCGGCAATGTCGGCGAACGGCTCATGGATCGCGGCGACCGCCACTATGGCAAGATCCGGGATGCCGCACTCGATTGGCTCGGGCGCGTCGAGATCGACGGCAACCGGATCGACGACCGCCCGCGCCAATTCTCCGGCGGCATGCAACAGCGTCTGCAAATCGCGCGCGTCCTCGTCCCCGAGCCGCGCCTTGTCTTTATGGACGAACCCACGGGCGGGCTGGATGTGTCGGTGCAGGCGCGCCTCCTTGATCTCTTGCGCGTGCTCGTACGCGATCTGGGCATCGCGGCCATTATCGTCACCCATGATCTTGCCGTTGCACGCCTTCTCACCGACCGTCTCATGGTGATGAAGGACGGGCGCGTCGTTGAGGAGGGGCTGACGGATCAGGTCCTCGACGATCCCCATCATGCCTACACCCAGCTTCTGACGTCCGCCGTCCTGAGTGCCTGACACAGATGTCGCGAAACTGTCATCGACCGGGACTAGGACGACAAAGGAAAGACAATCACCATGACAACAATGCTCCGCGCTGAAGGCCTCTCCAAGCAATTTATTCTGCACACGCAGAACAGCGTGTCGTTGCCTGTTTTCGCGCAGGTCGATTTCACAGTGAAGAAGGGCGAAGCCGTCATTCTCCACGGCGCGTCCGGCGTCGGAAAATCGACCCTTCTCCGCATTCTCTACGGCAATTATCGTCCCTCGGCAGGCCATGTCCATGTGCTGCATGGCAGCCGGTTCGTCGACATCGTCACCGCAACCCCACGGCGTGTTCTCGAAGTCAGACGGCGCACGCTCAGTTTTGTCAGCCAGTTTCTGCGCGTCATTCCACGCGTCTCGACAATCGATATTGTAAAGGACCCGATGCTGGCACGCGGCATCGACCCGTCGGAAGCCACGCGCCGCGCAGGTGACATGCTTGCGCGCCTGAACCTTCCGGAACGCCTCTGGACGCTCGCGCCATCAACCTTTTCGGGCGGCGAACAACAACGCGTCAACATTGCCCGCAGCTTCGTTGACCCCACAGCGATAATGCTGCTCGACGAACCTACCGCCTCGCTTGATGCCGCCAATCGGGATGTCGTCGTCCACCTGATCGACGAAGCGCGCAACAATGGCGCAGCCATTATCGGAATTTTCCACGATGAGGCCGTGCGCGACCGCATCGCAACCCGCAGACTTGACCTCACAGCTTACAGGGCAGCAGCATGACCAGAACAATCCTCACAAATGCCAGGCTCGTGCTTGAAGACGAAGTCGTGACTGGCACACTCACATTCGACCATGACGGCATCGTCGCCGTCGACACAGGCCTCTCGCACCTGCCGACCGCGATCGATGTCGAGGGTGATTACGTCACACCGGGTATCGTCGAGATGCATACCGACAATATGGAAAAACATTTCGTTCCGAGGCCCGGCGTGTTCTGGCCCAACGGCCTAGCCGCCGCCCTCGCACACGACGCCCAGATGGCCGCCGCCGGCGTAACGACAGTCTATGATTCAATCTGCGCCGGTTCGGTTTTTGGCCAAAAAGACTATCGCCGTGAAATTTTCCCGCAAGTGATCCGCGCGATCGAGGAAGGCATGAACGCCAATGCTTTCCGGATTGATCACAAGGTGCACATCCGCTGCGAATTGACTGGCGACGAGTTGGTGGACGACGTCTCACCCTTCGCGGATAACCCGCTTGTCTGCCTTGTTTCACTGATGGATCACACGCCCGGCAAGCGTCAATGGCGGAATCTGGATGATCTCAAACGCTACAATATAGGCTCCGGCGAAAAGACCGTAACCCAGCATGATGAGGATGTTGCCATCCGTATGGACGTAGGGCCGAAAAATATGGAGCGGAATTGGCCTTTGATCGTCGATATGTTCGGATCGCGCGGCGTCCCTCTTGCAACCCATGATGACACAACAGAGGACGATGTTGACGCAGGCGTCCGCTCGGGCGCAGTCATCTCGGAGTTCCCCACCACCGTCGTGGCGGCGCGTGAGGCAAAGCGGCGCGGCCTTGCGACAATTGCGGGTGCGCCAAATGTCGTGCGTGGTGGCTCTCATTCTGGCGGCGTCGCCGCTGCCGAACTTGCGACGCTTGGCCTGCTCGACGGGCTGTCATCAGATTATGTTCCGGCAAGCCTTCTTCAGGCTGTCCTGAAGCTCAATACCGATCATGGAATTGCCTTCCCCGGCGCCATGGCGATGGTCACGTGGAAGGTCGCAGACATGGTCGGCCTTAAGGATCGTGGCCATTTGAAGCAGGGATTGCGGGCCGATATTCTTCGCTTCCGCGTTGCCGGCTCAACCCCGATCGTTCGGGGCCTTTGGTCGAACGGCCGCGTAGCATTCTGACCATGACGGAGGAGAGCCCCCGCTACGCCCTCTATTTCGCGCCCGACCCGTCATCGCCTCTTTGGCGTTTCGGCTCGTCTGTCATCGGCTATGACGCGGCAAGCGGAGAGCTGGTTGAGCCGCTACTCCAGCCGGACACAATGTTGTCCCGTTCATGGTCGGACCTCACCGAGGAGCCACGCCGCTACGGCTTTCATGCCACGCTGAAGGCGCCCTTCCGGCTGGCGCAAGACACCGACGAAGCCAAGCTGATCGCAGCGATGCATCGATTTGCAACCGGTGCACAGTCTGTCCCGATTGCCGGGCTTTCGGCGACCTCGATCGGCCCCTTCATCGCGCTCACGCCGATGGGCGATGAAACCGCCCTCAACGCACTCGCCAGTCGCATCGTCAAAGAGTTCGACATATTCCGCGCGCCACTCTCGGATGCCGATATTGCACGTCGCCTGAAATCGCCGCTCACGCCGCGCCAACATGAATACCTTATGCAGTTCGGCTATCCTCATGTTCACGAGGAATTCCGGTTCCACATGACATTGACCGGTCCGCTTCATGACGAGGAGCACGAGGTCGCCTTGGCGCACCTGAAAGCGGCATTCGCCCGGGAAGTCCCCGAACCTGTGACGACGATTGATCGTATCTGTCTATTTCGGCAAGCTCATGCGGCAGACAAATTCAGGCGCGTTGACTGTGCCCCGCTTCGCTGAGCACGGCGCTGTCCCGAATTGCAGCCAGAAACGGCTTGAGCGCGTCCTGCATCGTCGTCTCGTTGCGGATTTCAACCAGCTTGGCGTTCGAGACCGACAACGGGACTTCTCGTCTCAGCCGCGATTCGATCTCGTCGGCCGTCTCGCGGCCACGGCCTGCAATTCTCCGGGCCAGAAGCGCCGGATCACACACAATCGACAACACGGTGACCTGATCAAATCCCGCTTCCGCCATCGAAATCACTGCGCGCGAAACATTCACAATCGCTGTCTCACCCCGCGCAATTCCCGCGAGGCACGATTTCCGGATCCCGTAATGCAAACCGTGCGCACCCCAACTCAGCGCAAACTGGCCCGCAGCCTCGGCACGCTCGAAATCCGCTACGTCCATCGTGTCGTGATCCTCCGCGTCGATCTGCGCGATCCGGGTGATCACGCGGCGCGGAAACACAAACTGTGCGTCAGCTTTGAGCTGCTCGCGCGCCAACCCGATCAGCGTGTCTTTGCCACTGCCCGAAGGCCCGACAACCAGCACCAAGACACCGCAACCGCTCATATTTTTCTGCATAATGGAGGATGAAATGACTGACAAGAAACTTAGCTCCGTGCCCCTGATCGATGCGGCGGCGTCTGTGAAACGATCAACACTTGGCCGCTACACGGAAGTTGGCGCACGCACATCGCTCGTCGAGACGATGATGGATGATTATTCCTACATCGTGAACGATGGAAATGTCATTTATACGACAATCGGAAAATTTTGTTCGATTGCCGCCATGGTTCGCATCAATCCCGGCAATCATCCGATGCACCGGGCGACGCAGGCGCATTTCACCTATCGGGCGAGCGCCTATTTCGATGACGCCGACGATGAAGCGGAATTTTTCGAGTGGCGTCGCTCGACACCCGTCACAATCGGCCATGATGTCTGGATCGGACACGGCGCGATCATTTTGCCCGGCCGTACAATCGGCAACGGAGCCGTCATCGCAGCAGGTGCTGTTGTCACGAAGGATGTAGCGCCCTACACCATCGTCGCAGGCGTGCCCGCAAAGCCCGTCAGACGCCGGTTTTCAGAGAAAATCGCTGATGACCTTCAAGCCCTCGCTTGGTGGGATTGGCCTCATTCCCGGCTACGAGCGGCGCTCGACGATTTCCGTCAGCTTGAAATCGAGGCCTTCATCGAGAAATACGCGGCGGGAGCACCGCTGTAATTTCTGGCAATGACAAGAATGCCGCTGTCGGATAACACATAGGGCAGACAGGGCTGATCCCGATCATGGTATGGTCGGCGCATCGCCCCTTCCTGTTGTTGGACCACAGACCGAATGAAAACGCACGCCGCAAAACCGGACCTGAAGACGCACCCGTCCGGAGTCGATCAGGCCACAAAAACATCACTTCCGGCGGTGACCAGACCAACCCGTCCCCGCAATGCCGGAACGGAATTGCACATGGACTGGTTCGAGACGGTTCAGGTCAATCTCTCGGCAACCGAACGGCGCACCGCAACGCTTGGCGGCCGCCGGACGGTGAAGAAAACCTATCAGGCCGCCTGGCTCGTCAAGGCGCTGCAATGCATTGATCTGACAACCTTGGCAGGTGACGATACACCGGGACGCGTCCACCGGCTCGCTGCCAAAGCGCGCCGCCCGCTCCGTGCCGATATTGTCGAGGCGCTCGGCCTTTCCGATACACCCCCCAGGGTTGGTGCGGTCTGCGTCTATCCGACCATGGTTGCGCCAGCGGTGAAAGCGCTCGAAGGCTCCGGCATTCCGGTCGCTTCCGTCGCCACCGGCTTTCCGACTGGCCTGACACCTTTGCCCCAACGCCTCGCCGAGATCCGCTATGCCGTGGATATGGGCGCGGATGAGATCGACATCGTCATCAATCGCGCTCAGGTTCTCCGGCAGGAATGGACGGCGCTGTACGACGAGATTTGCGCCATGCGTGAGGCTTGCGGCAACGCGCACCTGAAAGCCATTCTGGGAACAGGCGATCTCCGAACTCTGCGCAATGTGTATAAAGCCAGCATGGTCGCGATGATGGCCGGCGCCGATTTCATCAAGACCTCCACCGGAAAGGAAGAGGTCAATGCGACCTTGCCGGTCAGTCTGGTCATGCTGCGCGCCCTGCGTGATTACGGCGATCGAACCGGAATGAAGGTTGGCTTCAAACCGGCCGGAGGCATCAGGACCGCCAAGGATGCCATGAGCTGGCTCATCTTGATGAAAGAAGAGCTTGGCCGCGAATGGCTCGAGCCTGATCTCTTCCGGATCGGTGCCAGCGCGATGCTCGCCGACATCGAACGGCAGCTCGAACATTTTGTCACCGGCCGCTATGCGTCGGCTTCCCACCACGCACTCGCCTGAGGATAACACCAGTGCCCACTGTCAAAGAGATTTTGAACACAATGGAGTACGGCCCTGCCCCCGAAGCCGACTCGCCCGTGCGGGAATGGCTCGAACACCATCGGGACGGCTTTCGTCACTATATTGGTGGCGCCTTTGTGCAATCGTCGGAAGGCGGCACGTTTCGCGTCATGAACCCAGCGCGCGATGAACCGCTTGCCAACGTCGCCGAAGGCACTGCTCGTGACATCGACGCTGCCGTCAGCGCCGCCGCATCGGCCTTCCCGGCATGGTCCGCACTGCCCGGCCATGCCCGTGCGCGGTATCTCTACGCGATTGCCCGGCACATCCAGAAGCGCGAACGCTTTCTCTCTGTGCTCGAGACACTCGATAACGGGAAGCCGATCCGCGAGACCCGCGACATTGATATCCCGCTCGTCGCCCGGCATTTCTATCACCATGCCGGTTGGGCTGAATTGATCGAAACCGATATTCCGGACCACGGCCCGGTCGGTGTCTGCGGCCAGATCATCCCTTGGAATTTCCCGCTGCTCATGCTCGCATGGAAAATTGCCCCGGCCCTCGCCGCGGGCAATACCGTGGTGCTCAAACCTGCGGAATATACACCGCTGACGGCATTGGCCTTCGCCGAAATATGCAGCGAAGTCGGTCTTCCTCAAGGCGTCGTCAACATTGTCACCGGCGACGGAGCGACGGGCGCCGCCCTTGTCGTGCATCCGGGTGTCAGCAAAATCGCCTTCACCGGCTCCACCGAGGTCGGGCGAATCATCCGAAAAGCCGCCGCGGGCAGCGGCAAGAAACTGTCCCTTGAACTGGGCGGCAAATCGCCCTTCATCGTCTTCGAGGATGCCGATCTGGATGGCGCCGTCGAGGGCGTCGTTGATGCAATCTTCTTCAATCAGGGACAGGTCTGCTGCGCCGGTTCGCGCCTCCTGATCCAGGAAGGCATCAGCGACCGTTTCCTCGACAAGCTCCGGCGCCGCATGGCGACATTGCGGGTTGGCGACCCGCTCGACAAATCCGTTGATATGGGTGCCATTGTAGACCCTGCCCAGCTGGCCCGCATTGAAAGTCTCGTTCAACAAGGTGTCACCGAGGGCGGCACGCTCTGGCAGTCGGACTGCGAAATCCCCGCGCTCGGCAGCTTCTATCCCCCGTCCGTTTTCGTCAATGCCGAACCGGCATCAACCATAGCCGAGGTCGAAATCTTCGGCCCGGTCGCGGTTGCCATGACCTTTCGCACGCCCGAAGAGGCCGTGCAGCTTGCCAATAATACACGGTTCGGCTTGGCCGCTTCGATCTGGTCGGAGAATATTGATCTCGCCCTCGATACCGCCTCGCAAATCAAGGCGGGCGTGCTCTGGATCAACTCGACCAATCTCTTTGATGCCGCTGCCGGCTTCGGGGGCTATCGCGAGAGCGGCTTTGGTCGCGAGGGCGGGCGCGAGGGCTTGCTCGAATACCTCGTTCCGACGATCGAAAAATCGCTCCTGCCTGCCGCTCCCCGCACAGTGGCAAAACTCGATGCATCCCCCCATGGCGGCCTGAAGACGGCAAAGCTTCCTGAAATTGCAAAACTTCCTGAAATTAATCGAACGGCAAAGCTTTATATCGGCGGCAAACAAGCCCGCCCCGATGGCGGCTATAGCTGGACAGTGACAGCACCCGACGGCACAGCTCTGGGAGAAGCCGGTATCGGCAACCGCAAAGACATTCGCAACGCCGTGGAAACAGCGGTCAAAGCCAAGGGCTGGAGCGGACAGGCGGGGCACAACCGCGCGCAAGTGCTCTATTTCATGGCAGAAAACCTGTCTGCCCGCGCAGGCGAGTTTGCCGAACGGCTGCGGTCGTCCGGTCACTCCGGCGAGGCGGCGGCAAATGAAGTTGAAGCCACGATCCGGCGCATCTTCTATTACGCTGCATGGGCGGATAAATTCGACGGTCGGGTTCACGCCACCCGCTCCCGCCACCTCACCATCGGTCTTCACGAACCATTCGGCGTCATCGGGCTCGTCTGTCCGGATGAAGCTCCCCTTCTCGGTATGATCTCGTTGATCTTGCCGGCCATCGCCATGGGCAACCGTGTCGTGGTTGTGCCCTCCTCGGTCCAGCCTCTGTCAGCCACCGATTTCTATCAGGTTCTTGATACATCCGACGTGCCGGGCGGCGTTGTCAGCATCGTCACAGGAGCACGTGCAGAACTGGCGAAAACGCTGGCCGACCACGACGAGGTCGATGCGCTCTGGTACGCCGCGCCGCGCTCCGAGTGGGCCGCGGTCGAATTGGCCTCCGCAGGAAATCTCAAACCCGTCTGGACGCTCGAAGGTGACCGGACCGATTGGCATGCCACAACAACCGGCGAGGGCCCCCGCTTTCTGCGACACGCCACACAACTCAAAACAATCTGGGTGCCATATGGCGAGTGAAAAGACGGGAGCCGTTCCGCGCCCGCGACCAGCAAAGGCACCGCCATACCCCGAACTTCGTCACCACAACCATGAGCAACAGGAGAGGGCAATTAAACTGGCGCACCCGACACGATTCGAACGTGTGACCTTTGCCTTCGGAGGGCAACGCTCTATCCAGCTGAGCTACGGGTGCCTGTCCGTCGCTTAAACGACAAGATTGGCGACATTGAACACATCTTCTTTAATCCATCACGCCGATGTCGGCAACTGGCATATAGCCCCTTCGCACCGGACCCCTCGAACAAAACCATGCAGAACTGCCCCGCACCGGCTTCTTGCGAACATGACGACCCGGCACGGAGCCGCCCGAATTTGACTCAGGTCACCGCTTCCCGCAGAATCCGCGGAGCGGTACAGCGCCATGCAATGCCGTAAAACACACCAGACGCGCTTGTGAAGGTCTCCATGTCCAACCGCTCCGTCCGCCCCGGCGATCATGTCTTCCTTGTCGATGGCTCGGCCTATATTTTCCGCGCCTTCCATGCGCTTCCCCCGCTGACACGCAAATCGGACAAACTGCCCGTCGGCGCGGTTGCCGGCTTCTGCAACATGATCTGGAAACTCCTGCGCGACTCGGTCGCCGGCGAGCGCCCCACCCACCTCGCCGTCATTCTCGATCATTCCTCCGAGACCTTCCGCAATGCACTCTATGATGCCTACAAGGCCAACCGCACCGAGCCGCCCGAGGAATTGCGTCCGCAGTTCAAACTCATCCGCGATGCCGTCCGCGCCTTTGATGTGCCCTGCATCGAGCAGCAGAATTTCGAGGCCGATGACATCATCGCCACCTATGCCCGCCTCGCCTCCGAGGCCGGTGCGACCACCACTATCGTCTCCTCCGACAAAGACCTGATGCAACTCGTCGGCAACGGCGTCACCCTCTATGACACGATGAAAGACAAGCGCATCGGTCGCGACGAGGTGATCGAGAAATTCGGTGTCCCGCCCGAGAAAGTCGTCGATGTCCAGGCGCTCGCGGGCGATTCCGTCGATAATGTCCCTGGCGTTCCCGGCATCGGCATCAAAACCGCCGCCCAGCTTATCACCGACTTCGGCGATCTCGAAACCCTGCTCGCACGCGCGGGCGAAATCCCGCAGCCGAAGCGCCGCGAGGCGCTCATCGAGCACGCCGACAAAGCCCGCATCTCGAAAAAGCTCGTCCTGCTCGAAACCCGCGTTCCACTCAATGTCCCGCTCGATGATATCGGCGTACACGATCCCGATCCGAAACTCCTCGTCGCCTTCCTCAAAGCGATGGAGTTCAACAGCCTCACCCGCCGCGTCGCCGATATTTACGAGATGGATGCCTCCCTCATCGAGGCCGATCCGCGCCTAGCCGCCCCCGGTGCCGAAACCGGCTGGCACGGCACCTCCCCCGTACAAACCGTCCCGTCCGACACCCAAGCCTCAACGAGCACACCCAACCCCGCCCCCGCCACCTCGGAAG
>JBJTDR010000082.1:0-19032 GCA_046092445.1 Hyphomicrobiales bacterium
CGCCCATCTCGCACCCGGCCCCCACGCATGGCCCCGGGTTGGAGCCCTTCACCACGATCAAAGACGCCATCGGGGACTTGCCCCGGGTCGGCAACGGGGAGGATCGCGGGCGCGTCCCCTACCTTGGCAGCAAGCCCAGCCCATACCAGCGGCTGATGCGCGGGAAGGCCACCACTGTATCCGACCACGCTGCGCCGAAACTTGGGGCGGTCAACATCGAGCGCCTTGCCCACATCCCGCCCGGGGGAAGCTGGCGCGACATTCCCTTTGACCTCCTCCCCGCCGGGATGAAGCGGGCCAAGCGGTCAGACCACACCAAGCGCTACGGGCGCATGACTTGGGACGGGCTTTCCTGCACCGTCCTGACCAAGTGTGACATCCACTGGGGGGCCTACATCCACCCGGAACAGGACCGCGCCATCACGGTTCGGGAAGCCGCCCGCCTGCAAGCCTTCCCGGACTGGTTTGAATTTTCAGGGTCCCGCACGGAACAGTATGTGCAGATCGGCAACGCGGTGCCTCCCCTCTTGGGCAAGGTGGTTGGCGACCATCTGATGCACCTAGTCCAGCAGATGGCTCAAGCCGCAGCCTGAGCGCGCATTGCGACACCGTGGCCGGTCTTTCGCCAGTGGGCGTGGTAGCGCCACGAGGTCGGCTAGGCCAGCAGCAGCGCGACGCTGTGCAGAATTCAGAAAACGGTAGCTAGCATGCAAGCTATACCGGGAGCCTATACTGATGCCACATAGCCAAAGCCCAATTCCCCGAATCGGTCCTGCGTCAGCATCCCAACAAATCGCCCATCCCACCAGACATCCTACCTCCGCATCATGCCTTCCGCGCTCCCTTGGGTTCCGGAGGCGGTATGACCTCCAGCGAGCAGCCGAGCGTGGCGAGCATCTGAAGCGCCGTGCCGATTTGTGCGGTCTGCTTGCCTGCTTCGAGATCAACAATGAACGGCAGCCCGACGCCTGCCGCGCCCGCGAGTTGGTCTTGCCGCAAGCCGAAGGCCTTGCGGGTTGTTCTTACAATACCGCCAATCTCGGCGGTGGTGAGGGTGCGTCTGTTCATGATCTTTACCGGACGGGAAAATATCACGAATTTCCGGAGAATATCGATCAAAAATTCCCGCTCGGGAAACAAACCCCGTCAAGCGCCACCAATAACTTAAATATTCGCGCTCGGAAACATTTCTGCTGCCAGCAACCGCTTCAGTCTCAACCCCCTCGCTTTCGCGCCAAGCCCTTACCAGCGCAACGCCCTTACCAGCGCAACGCCGCGGTATGCACCGGCGCGTCCCACAGGGTGGTGATTTCGTCGTCGAGCGCGGTGATCGTGATCGAGCATCCCGCCATTTCGAGCGATGTCACATAGGAACCGGTCAATGAGCGGGCGACGAGGATCCCCTTGCCTGCCAGGATTTTTCGTACCGAATTCACCATCAGATAAAGCTCCATCAGCGGCGTGCCGCCAAAGCCGTTCACGAAGAGCAGGCAGGGGCTTCCCGCTTTCAGGCCCAGTTCTTCGAGCACCGCATGCGTCATCTCTGCCGCGATCTCGTCGGCTTGCGCCAGCTTGACCCGGCGACGGCCCGGCTCGCCATGAATGCCGACGCCCATTTCCATCTCGTCATCGCCGATGCTGAAGGTCGGGTTTCCGGCGGCAGGCACAATACACGAGGTCAGCGCCACACCCATCGAGCGCGTCCGGTCATTCACGCGCTTGCCCAGAGCCTGCAGGCTTGCAAGGTCATGCCCCTTTTCCGCCGCCGCACCCACAATCTTTTCAACCACGAGTGTTCCCGCAACACCCCGGCGCCCCGTCGAATAGGTCGATTTTTCAACCGCAACGTCATCATCCGTCACAATCGTTTTGACGCTGCCCGAGGCCATTTCCGCCGCCATCTCGAAGTTCATGATATCGCCTTCGTAATTCTTGACGATATAGAGCACACCCGCGCCGGTATCGACGGCCTCGGCGGCGGCAAGCATCTGGTCGGGCGTCGGCGAGGTGAAAACCTGCCCCGGGCACGCCGCATCCAGCATCCCCGATCCGACAAATCCGGCATGCAGCGGCTCATGGCCCGAGCCACCGCCCGAGATCAACGCAACCTTGCCCTTCTTCAGCGACGCGCGCCGGACGAATTTATATTCGTCGCCCAACGTCACAATATCGGCATGCGCCGCAACAAATCCGTCCAGACTCTCGGTTAGCACGTTTTCCACATGATTGATCAGCTTCTTCATGGTTCACCCCTTTGTTTTATGGTCCATCCGACGAAAGATCGTCGATCAGTCGGTTCAGCGAACGGGAAAAATTGCCGAGCATCTCGTCGACAATCGCGTTGCGTACCGGATCACCGAGATCGGGCACATCCAGCGCGATCCGCCGCGTCGCAGGGCGACTGCTGACAAGCCGCAATTTCCCGGGATGCGCCACCTCGTAATGCTTCAGAAAGGCGACACGGCTTTCGTACGAAAAATGGCAGAGCTCGAACAGCAGATCGAGATGCTGCGCCGGTATCGGCATCGGGTAAGCCGGGTTGGCAATCTGCGACACGAAGGAGCGGTTCTTGCCAAGCGCCGTCGCCAGCCTTTGCCGCGTGCCGGAAGGCCGGTTCTCCAGCACCGTCTTCAAGATTTTCTTGTATTCGGTAATCGCCGACGTACCTTTTCGCAGCGGCAGGGCACCACTCATCGGATCGTCTCATCCCGTTGCCTGAGATCAACCGCCGCAATCGCCAATTTTGCACGCGCCAGAAGTTTCGGGGCCACCGAGACACTGCGGATCCCGTGTTTGAGCAAAGCAGGGATGATCCGCGGGTCGCCGCCCGCATCCCCGCACAAGCCCACGTCCCGTCCGCTCGTCCGCCCATAAGCGGCAACCGAGCCGATCAGCCGGAGGACTGCAGGGTTCAACGTGTCGGCAAGGTCGGCAACCGCGCCGATATCGCGCCCCGCCGCCGTCACATATTGTGTCAGATCGTTCGACCCGATCGAGAAGAAGTCGGCATCGAACTGGTCGATCGCAATCGCCGCCGCGGGCACCTCTACCATAATCCCCATCTGGGGCAGTGCTGCCGGGATCCCCTCGGTATGAAGCGCCGCGATTTCCTCGTTCATCAGTGCCTTGGTCTGTTCGAGCTCGCTCGGCACGGTCACCATCGGCACCATCACTTTAAGCGGTCCGTGAACAGCCGCGCGTGCAAGAGCCCTCAGCTGCACGCGGAAGATGTCCTGCCGCAAAAGCGAGAGCCGCACCCCCCGCACACCGAGGAACGGATTCGTCTCGCCATCAATCGTCAGACCGGGGATCGGCTTGTCGCCACCCGCGTCCAGAGTGCGGATTGTCACCGGACGACCATTGGCCCATTCCAACATTCGCCGGTAAATATGGTACTGTGGAGTTTCACTGGGAAATGTCCGTTCATTTGTAAAGAGAAATTCCGTTCGTACCAGTCCAATACCGTCACAATTTACCGCGTCCACTGGGTCTAATTCCAATGGATCGGCAACATTGATCATTACCGAAATTTGCGTCCCGTCGCGGGTGATAGCCGGCATTTTAACCGATTTTTCGGCGATTTCGTCGATTTTTGCCTCAAATTCCCGCTTTTTCCTGAATTCCCGCTGTGACCCCTCCGACGGCTCCACAATGACGCTGCCAGACCCCCCGTCAACGAGCAAAAACGCCCCGTTTTCGGCCGGAATCTGCCCTAAATTGACGATCATTGGCACATTTTTTGACCGCGCAAGCATTGCAACATGACTTGTAGGACTTCCCTCGGTCAAAAGAAGTGCTCCGCCCTTAGACCAGTCAATTTTCAAGAAACGGGATGGCGGAAGATCGCGTGAAAAAAGTATAGATCCCGAAGGAACGTCAACTTTTTTTGAACTTCCCGTCAATTCTGCCATAACTCCGTCGCGAATATCCTCCAAATCGGCAGCACGCGCCCTAAAATACTCGTCATCAGCGTCTTGGTAGGATTTTATTTCTTCATTTAATGCCTCGCGCCAGGCCTCATGCGCCGCAATACCTTGGCTGATCGCCGCAAACGCCCCGTCCGCCAGAGCATCGTCCTCCAGCATCGCAACCTGAAAACCAAGCATCTCCGCCGCCTCGCCATCCGCCGATTCTGCGAGCAAAACGAGGGAATTCCGGCAGGAATCAATCGATTTCCGCAGGATTTCAGCCTCAATTGACGGATTTCCACTCGAAACACGAGTCACCGCAGTCTCAGTCAGGATGATGACAGGACCTTCAGAAAACCCTGATGAGGCCGAGCGTCCCGTGAGGCGCAGCTCAGCCATGGCCATCGTCCTCGGCTTCATCGAACCGACGATTGACGAGTTCGGTCAAAGCCGCCACGGCTGCGTCGCAATCATCTCCAAGTGCTTGAAAATAAAGGGTAGTTCCTTTCGGAGCTTTGACCCGCATGATCTTGACCGGGCTCTTGGCGTCAACCCAAGGGCCCTCGACTGAAGTCGCGAGTGAGATATTAGCCGAAAAACTCTTCGCCAATTGCGTAAGCTTAACTGACGGACGTGCATGTAAACCAACCGCATTTACAAGTAATGCTGTTCCGGATGCCGATTTAAACTCGGGCGGTGCAGATGGATTTATTGTCATTGTGGCGATAATTCCTCTGCAGTCTGCTTCACAATATCAAGCGGAGATCCGCCTGATGCTTCGGTCGCAGCAATCACTGCCCCTTCAACAATAGGTGCATTACAAATGACTACTCGACTTTGACGTTCTTCTTCGAGCATCTCGATGGCCATTTCAGTGTTTGTCTCGGCCCCGCCAAGGTCAATGAGAACTGCAACTCCTGCCTCTGACCATGCAGAATCAATAGCTTCAATGATCTTTGCGACGTCCGTACCCAACCCGCCCTCGCCGTTTCCGCCCGTGAAGGCGAGCGGCACAGTATCGCCTACCATTTGGCGCACCATATCTGCCGCGCCCTCTGCCACCTTTGAGGAGTGGGAAACAATTACTATACCCACATTCGCCATCATGATGCTCCCAATACCTGAACGATAGCCTCAATCATCAGTTGGGAAGAGCGGGCTCCGGGGTCCTTATGCCCGATCGATCGGTCGCCCAGAAACGAGGCGCGTCCGCGTACCGCTTTCATCGGAATTGTGTCCTCTGAAGCTAATTTTGCTTTATTTAACAAACGTTTACCAAGATTAATGCCACCGCTGGACCACTCCGCATGAACCGGAACGAGGACATCGAGCATCGTCTTCTGTCCGGGTTCCGACTTCCCTCGCGCTTTGACGGCCTCAATTGCAGCACCAAGTGCTTTGCACGCGCCATCAAGCGTTGGAGGATCGCTTATTTCCTTCGCAAAGGCCATGAAAAGCGTACCATATAAAGGGCCTGATGCCCCACCAACCTTCATGACGAGTTGCGTGCCTATCCCCTTGAGCATATCCGGAAATGGCTTTGCAGCATGGGCTTCGCAATCCGCCAGGATCGCCTCAAACCCGCGCTTCATGTTTAATCCGTGATCCCCATCTCCGACAGCCTGATCAAGCGCGGTCAGTTCATCCGCATGCTCAATGAGTTTTTTAGCAACTGATTCAATAAGTTGCTGCTTGATAATTACATTCATGGGTGCTTTCCGCGATGCACGCGGTTCCCAGCACGATCAAAGTAGAGTGCATTGACGAATTCGAGCGACACCTCGTCCCCGGTCGATAGCCCGTCAACTGGGTTGCTCAATATCACGAACTCATGTCCGTTGATTGATATATGAAGATAATCCTGATCTCCAAGATGTTCAACATAATTGACGTTCCCTGTAAAACTACCTCTTTTTCCTTTCCTTATTTGAAGATGTTCGGTTCTAAGCCCTATTGTGTGAACCGTTTCAGGAATACCCGCCACTTGGAAATCTTTACGCGGCAATAAGTTGATAGATGGTGTGCCAAGGCGGGAAGCAACATATAGATCAACCGGATCCGTGTAGATTTCTCTCGGCGTTCCGACCTGAATGAGGTGTCCCTCTCTCATGACGCCAATACGTGTGGCAAGTGTCATTGCCTCCATCTGATCATGGGTTACATAGAGCACGGTTGCACCCATAACATGTTGAATTCGTTTAAGTTCAACTCTGAGATCGCCACGAAGTTTGGCGTCAAGCGACGAAAGTGGTTCATCCATCAGATAGATTGAGGGAGACCGGACAAGTGCACGCCCGATTGCTACCCGCTGCATTTGACCGCCAGATAATTGGGTAGCGCGGTTCTGCAACTTGTCTTCAATCCGCAGCAAACCTGCGATTTCTTTAACTTTCGCGGTAATGTCATCTTCCGACATTTTCCGAATTGGCGAACGAAGCGGAAATGCCAGATTTTCAAACACAGTGAGATGCGGATAAAGCGAATATTGCTGGAAGACAAACGCGACATCCCGCGACGACGGCGCTGATTTGGTCGCATCAAAGCCACCAATTGAAATTGTGCCTGTATCCGCGGTCTCAAGGCCGGCAACGAGGCGAAGCAACGTTGTTTTTCCTGCGCCCGTCGGCCCGAGCAAAACGATGAATTCGCCATTCCCAATCGTCAGTGAAACGTCCGAAATCGCCGTAACGGATCCGAATTTCTTCGATATATGTGAGAGAACAACCTCAGCCATGGGTAACTCCCTCGTGCAAAGCACTCTTCAGGGCGCGACCCGAGCTTTTCTTAAAAATCGATAATTTATCAGGACGGAATCTGAGGCACACGCGATCACCAATCGCAGCCTTGGTGTCTGATGATATCCTCGCTTTTACAGTACCACGCCCTGTTGTTACTGTTACAACTTGGGTTGTACCTAAATATTCGACACCAAATACGTCTCCGGGCAGTCCATCTGAGTCCGAGAAAAATATATTCTCGGGACGAACGCCTAAAACAAGATCGGCTTCCGCCGTCTCTTCATGCACTGCTGGAATTGTCACTGGCGTTTGATCAATCATGATTGATGTTGATCCCGCTTCCAAACCAGTGCGGACATCAAGAAAATTCATCGATGGCGAACCAATAAAATCAGCAACGAACATTGAAACCGGTCGATCATAAATCTCACGCGGGCTGCCCAGCTGCTCGATGACACCTTGGTTCATCACTGCAATTGTATCCGCCATCGACATCGCTTCAAGCTGGTCATGGGTCACATAAACAGTGGTAGCCTTCAGTCGATTGTGTAGTGCACGCAATTCGTTGCACATGACATGTCGAAATTCCGAGTCTAAAGCGCCAAGCGGTTCGTCCATGAGGAACGCCATCGGATTTCGGATGATGGCACGACCAAGCGCTACCCTCTGCCGATCTCCGCCGGAAAGTCCGGACACCGGCTTATCGAGTAATTCGGTTATCCTGAGGATTTGAGCGGTCTCCTCAACCCGTTTGTGGATTTCGTGGCGGGACAATCCATCACACTTCAGCGGGAAGCCGATATTTGCCCGTACATTCATGTGCGGGTAGAGCGCAAACAGCTGAAATACGAATGCGATATCACGTTCTGAAGCACGCTTGAATGTAACCTCGTCGTCTCCGAGAATAATCTCGCCTGAAGTTGGCAGCTCCAACCCCGCGATCATGCGCAGCGTCGTTGTTTTCCCGCAGCCGGATGGTCCTAAAAGGCAAAAAAACTCGCCATTCTTCACCGTGAAACTCGACTCTTTGACTGCAACAAATTCGCCAAAGTTTTTTTGAAGCCGGTTGACCCTAATCTCAGCCATTGGTCACTCCGGAAACTTTGAGACGATCATGAACATGACCACGCCAATCAATGTCGTAATGAATGAATAGGTATACAGGACGAGGGCGAAGGGCTGCAGAAGCATCAACACGCCCGCCGCAATAAAGAGTGTTGCAGCAATTTCCCAAGGCCCTCGGCGAAATAAATGCCCGACGACAGATTTTTGTGGAGACTCGCTCATTTACGCACCGCTCCGAAAGTGATGCCACGAAGCAGATGTTTGCGTAGCAAGATGGTGAAAATGAAAATCGGTATCAGGAACAAGGTCGTTCCAGCACCAACCGCTGGCCAATCCATTCCTCCTTCGCCGATAATAGTTGGAATGAAGGGCGGGGCAGTCTGTGCCTCTCCTGATGTCAATAGCACCGCGAAAGCATACTCGTTCCAAGCAAAAATCAGGCAAAAAATCGCAGTTGCTGCTATTCCGGTTGTCGCCTGAGGCAACACGACCTTTCTAAAGGCCTGTAACCGAGTATAGCCGTCTATCATTGCCGCTTCTTCGTACTCACGCGGAATTTCATCAATAAACCCCTTGAGAAGCCAGACTGCCAGCGAGACATTCACCGCCGTGTAAAGCAGGATCATCCCCAGCTTCGTATCTGATAGCCCAAGCTCCCGGTACATCAAATAGATCGGAATCGCGACAGCAATCGGTGGCATCATGCGGGTTGATAGAATGAAGAACAGAAGGTCATCCTTCAGTGGTACTTTGAATCGGGAGAAGCCATACGCTGCCATAACCCCGAGAAATACCGACAGGAAAGTGGAACCAAAGGCGATGATTACCGAATTGATGAAGCGTGGTGCATAATTCGAAGTTCCCGCAATCACCATCTCGCGACGACGTGTTACTTCATCGCAAACACCCTCCGGCGGACCTAGCTGTGCAATATATTCCGACGTTTGTCGGGTCCTCGTCGTGAAGAGATTGCAAAAGCCTTCAAGCGATGGCTCGAAGATGACCTTTGGCGGATAGGAAATCGAGTCGGGCGGCGTTTTAAAGCCCGTCGCAAAAATCCAAAACAGTGGGATCAGCGTTATAAAAGCATAGACGATCACCAGCACTGATGCGACGCGTCGTGATGTCAAACTTGGCTCAACGACAGAGTGGGCAGTAGATGATCGCGCGTTCATCGGCTTTTCACCTTGTTAAGCGCCTTCACGTAAATATTGGCGAGACCGAAAACAGTAACGAACAGAATTATCGCGAACGCCGACGAAAATCCCGTGCGCCATTTTTCGAAAGCTTCTCGTTTCAGCGTGATCGAAGCAACTTCAGTCGTTGATCCGGGTCCGCCGCCAGTGAGCAAGTTCACCATGTCAAACATTTTGAAATTTTCGATACCCCGGAAAAGCACTGCAAGCATGATAAAAGGTAGGCACATCGGGATTGTGATTGACCAGAATTGCCGCCAGTTTGATGCACGATCAATTTCTGCTGCTTCGTAAATGTAATCGGGAATTGAACGAAGACCTGCGAGGCAGATCAGCATCACGTAAGGTGTCCACATCCAAGTGTCGACAATGATGATTGCCCAGGGTGCAAGTTGCACCGAACCAAGCATTTCAAACGACGAAGGTTCTGCGCCAGTGAAGAACGAAATAATATAATTGAACAAACCAATTTGCGGTTGATAAAGAAACTTCCAGAAATTTCCTACGACCGCTGGCGACAGCATCATCGGCAACAGGATAACTGTCGTCCAGAAACCGTGGCCGCGAAATTTGCGATCTAACAGCCATGCAAGTGCAAAGCCGATGATAGTCTGCAACGCAATCGTCCAAACAACAAAATGGGCGGTCGATTGCATGGCTGCCCAGACGTCCGGATTGGTCAGGATCTTCTCATAATGCTCAGTACCGACAAACTTGATTTCTGCATTCGGCCTATTTGCCCGGTAGTTAGTCAGCGAAAGATAGATTGTCCAAATCAGAGGAAATATATTGATCGCAAGGAGCAGTATCATCGTTGGAGCAATAAAAATCCACGCAATGGATCGATCCGATAATCCGCGCATGGCACCCGCTAATGACGGCGGTGTTGCTCCCGCAGCACGATCGGCAATTTCATTGAGCTTCGACATGGGGGCGCGTCCGTATCGGGGGGAGTCCCCGCCTTACAAAAGGCGGAGACTTAGGAACCAATCTTGGTCAGTCGCTCAATCAGAGCTTCCCTTCTTCTTTGAACGTCTCAGTCCAATCTTTGATCAGACCATCAAGCGCCTCTTTGGCAGTGCCTTTATCAGCAACCACATAATCATGAAGTCGCTTCTGCATTGCCTGAAGGAGGCTCGCATAAGCTGGCTCTTGCCAGAAGTCCTGCACACCACCCATCGCTTCAAGGAACTGCGCCGCAAATGGCTGCGATGTCTTGAAGCCCGGATCATTGAGTACGGCGTTATGGCAAGAGTAGCCACCGAGTGACCACCACTTCTTCTGAACATCCGGATTCGCAAACCACTTGATGTATGCCAGTGCCTCGTCGCGGTTCGGAGAATAGGAAACGACCGATATGCCCTGACCGCCGAGCGTCGAGGCGGCAATCTTTTCACCGGGATTCACGAAGAACCCCGTCTTCGAGCCGACTTTCTCGTCCTTCGCCATGCCCGGCATGAACGCGAACCAGTTCATCATCATCGCGACCTGGCCAGACTTGAACGCATCAAGCCCTTCGCCCATGTAGCTGTCGGTGTAGCCAGGAGGGGTGCAGCACTTGTAGAGCGACTTATAGAACTCAAGCCCCTTCACAGCATCTGCCGAATTCACCGCGCCTTCCATGTCATATTTGCCCGGTGTGTTTTCATACTTGAAACCGAACGGATAGAGCGATGAGGTTGCCCCCATGGTAATACCTTCCGAACCGCGTTCGGTGAAGATGGCTGCACCGTAAACCTTCTGTCCATCAACAGTACGGCCTTGGAAGAACTCAGCAATTTTCTGCAGCTCAGTCTGGGTCTTGGGCGGAGCAAGTTCAAACCCATATTTGTCTTTGAACTCTTTCTTCAGTTCAGGCTTTTCGAACCAGTCTTTTCGATAGAACCAGCCATTCGCGTCGCCCATAGCTGGCAACGCCCAGTAATTTGGAGTTCCCTTCGGCCAAGTTGAGTAGGCATAGACGGTCGCCGGAGCGAAATCTTCCATCTTGATGCCTTCTTTGCTGAAGAAGTCATTCAGTTTGACGTAATGGCCATTTTCAGCCGACCCGCCGATCCACTGTGAGTCGCCGATCAAGAGATCGCAGAGTTTGCCCTTCGAATTTAGCTCGTTCAGCATTCGATCCGCAAAGTTCGGCCACGGCACAAACTCGAATTTCATGCCAATGCCGGTCTTTGCCGTGAAATCTTTGGAGAGTTCAACAAGCGCATTTGCAGGGTCCCACGCAGCCCAGCAAAGCGTGATCGTTTTTGATTGTGCGGCCGACGGTGCCGGCGCAGCAGCCAGCATGGCTGTTGCGGCGAGCGCTGTCACACCTGCCAGAAACTTTTTCATGGATAGTTCTCCCTCAGGTTTGCACGATCATTCTGAATCCCAGACCATGCTCCGGCTTCAGGGCAATCCAACGCATCGTTAGATACGATTTCAAGCTTCATGTTCGTGCTTTAAAGCGTTCCTGCCCTATGTCAGATCCTCGCTTGCGGAGGAGTCTCTAACACCCGGCGTGTTTAGTAAATTATATCTTACTAAACATTGCAAGGGACTTGAGCCGTATACGAAAAATATTTTTTTAACTCTACATTTCTTAATTTTTCTAATAATTATTCCAGAAATCATACAGAGAAATAAATTTTATTTTATATTTATAAGATGAAATATGATATAATGAAAATAGAGCAAAATATTATTTTTAATTTTTTTTTGCAATATTCATTTGATCAAATAACCAGCAGTTCCTTGCCGAGATCATAAAATTTTCTTTATCAACGCTTGTCATCGGCTCTATAACTCAGCGCTTCCGCGAGATGGATTCTCTGAACATGATCCTCATTATCGAGGTCGGCTAGCGTTCGCGCCACTTTGAGAACTCGGTGGTAACCTCGAGCAGTTAACCGCATTGCATCGGCCGCCTGTCGGAGCAGATTCATACCAGCATCATCCGGAGTAGCGATTTTATCAAGCAAATTGGCGGGGCAGGCGGCATTGGACGCTACTCCTTGCACTCCGAGCGCCTCAAATCTGACGGCTTGACGTTTTCTGGCGGTGGCAACCCGCTTTGCAATAAGGGCCGAGCCTTCTGATGGAGCGGGAAGGATCAGATCAGCGGCGGTCACTGCCGGCACTTCGATGTGAAGATCGATACGATCCAGTAAGGGCCCTGACAGCCGTGCCTGATATTGGGCCATGCATTTATCGTTTGGCGCTCGCTTGCAGGCGTAACCGGGCTCCGTTGCTCGGCCACACCGGCAGGGGTTCATCGCCGCAATGAGCTGAAAACGGGCCGGATAGGCAACGCGATGATTGGCCCGCGCAATAACGACCTCTCCTGCCTCGATCGGTTGACGAAGACTATCCAGAACGGAAGGTTGAAATTCTGGCAATTCGTCAAGAAAGAGAACGCCATGATGGGCTAGAGACACTTCCCCCGGCCGGGCACGAAGCCCGCCTCCGACAAGGGCAGCCATTGATGCCGAATGGTGCGGCGCGCGAAAGGGCCGACGATTGGTAAGCTCACCACCCGCAAGAGCTCCAGCAACTGAGTGGATCATCGAGACTTCAAGCAGTTCTCGCGGCCCCAAAGGCGGCAAAATAGACGGCAGACGCGACGCCATCATGGATTTTCCCGCGCCGGGTGGGCCCGACATCAGCAGATTATGGCCGCCCGCCGCCGCAATTTCCAAGACCCGCTTGGCACTTTCCTGCCCCTTGATATCTCCGAGGTCGGGGAGCGGAGTGCCCTCTGATCTTATCGCAGGCAAGGGCCGTGAAAGCACTTGTGTGCCCTTGAAATGATTGGCAAGTTGGATCAATGAGCGGGGTGCCAGAACATTCAGTTCACTGGAAGCCCATGCTGCCTCCGAGCCCGATGCTGCCGGGCAAATGAGGCCATGGCCGCGCTGATTGGCTGCAATTGCCGCTGGTAGAACACCGGCAACCTCGGCAATGCTGCCATCAAGTCCCAGTTCGCCGAGAACGGTAAAGCCCTCAAGCGCATCTTGGGGAATAGCACCCATCGCGGCCATCAGCCCGAGTGCAATCGGGAGGTCGAAATGACTGCCCTCCTTCGGCATATCGGCAGGCGCCAGATTGACGGTGATCCGTTTTGCGGGAAGTGCTAATCCCGATGCAATCAAAGCCGCCCTAACGCGTTCGCGAGACTCTCCAACAGCCTTGTCCGGTAGGCCAACAATCATAAATACGATATTGCCGGGCATCGTCTGAACCTGCACATCAACAGGTTTTGCCTCGATCCCTTCAAAAGCAACCGTTGCAACATTTGTTACCATTGGCCTATCAACCAGCCCAGAGCAATCTCGACCACGAAAAACCGAGGTTTTTCATCGTTTCCCTAAAAATTATCAGATTTTAGACGGAAAACAAAACGATGTTAACCTGTACAATGTGACAGGTTTTATGAGCAGGTCTTCTCGCGAAGAGTCACCAACCTATAGAGCACATCGAGTGCTTCCTTCGGTGTCAGGTGATCAGGATTGATATCCGCAAGGGCTTCCCGAAGCGGATCGGGCGAAGGCGGCGCGGAGATGTTCGCTATGGGTCGGTTGAATGCCGAAAACAAGGGTAGATCGTCGATCATGCGGGCAACCGGTGCTTGGCGATCCGAGGCCTCAAGCTCTGCGAGGATGATCCCGGCCCGGTCCGTAACCGAGCGGGGCAGTCCCGCCAGCCGTGCAACCTGAATTCCGTAGGAGCGATCTGCCACGCCGGGGATGACTTCGTGCAGAAAAATCACGTCACCATGATGATCGGTGACACGCATGGTTGCGTTGGCGAGACGCGGCAATTTTCTGACCAAGGCTGTCAGTTCGTGAAAATGGGTTGCAAACAAGGCCCTGCAACGGTTTGCCTCGTGCAGATGCTCAATCGTAGCCCAGGCGATTGAGAGGCCGTCAAACGTTGCCGTGCCGCGCCCGATTTCATCAAGGATCACAAGCGACCGGTCGGTTGCCTGATTGAGGATCGCCGCCGTCTCGATCATTTCAACCATGAACGTTGATCGTCCGCGGGCAAGATCGTCCGCCGCGCCGACCCGCGAGAACAAACGGTCGACAATGCCAAGTCTTGCCTCGCGAGCTGGCACGAAAGAGCCAATTTGTGCCAAAACGGCAATCAGGGCGTTCTGGCGAAGATAGGTTGATTTACCCGCCATGTTCGGGCCCGTGATCAGCGATATCTTGCCCGTCATGTGCCCGTCGGGCGGTGATAAATCCGTATCGTTAGCGACAAATGTATGACCGCCCGCACTGAGCGATACTTCAACCACCGGATGACGCCCCGCGGACACCACAAAATTCAGGCTCTGATCCATAACGGGGCGAACGTAACGCTGCACCTCCGCAAGGTCCGCAAGCGCTGCCGCCACATCGATCGCCGCCAAAGCATCGGAAGCAAGGCGGATGTGTTCCCCTTCATCGACAACCCGCTTTGATAAATCCTCGAAAATCGCCAATTCGAGACCAATCGCTTTGTCACCAGCCGACGAAATCCGGATTTCGAGATCGCTGAGTTCTGCCGTCGAAAACCGCATCGCCCCTTGCATCGTCTGGCGATGAATGAAGGTTGCGGAAAACGAAGGCGAGAGCAGGATTTCACCGAAATTCTGCGGCACTTCAACAAAATATCCCAGAAAATTATTGTGCTTGATCCGGAGTGTCCGTGCTCCCGTCTCCTCGGCATAACGAGCCTGAAGTGCAGCAATCACGCGGCGGCTCTCGTCCCGCAAGGACCACGTATCATCAAGCTCCGGCAGGAAACCTTGCCGAATAAAGCCACCGTCCCGGCGCTGCAGCGGGAGTTCTTCTGCAAGTGCTGCTGTCAAAGCTGGTGCAAGATCCGGATTGAGATGTTCGAGGCATTGCAATGAACCCTGCAGTTCAGTCGGGAGTTCGGCACTCGAACGAACGCTTCCAGCGACACGCGCTGCCAGAATTAACGCTTCCCGAATTGCTGCGAGATCACGGGGCCCGCCTCGCTCCATTGCAAGTCGGGAGAGAGCTCGCGTCATATCCGGTAAAGCTTTGAGTTGCGTTCGAACTTCTGATCTCAGGGATCTGTTGGCTAGAAAAAACGCCACAGAATCATGCCGGTTTGAAATCTCGTTCGGATCAGTAAGGGGGCCTGCAATGCGCTCCATCAGAAGCCGAGCACCCGGCGGCGTGACTGTTCTGTCAATCGCCGCAATCAGGCTTCCTTGCCGCTCGCCTGCCAGTGTTCTCGTCAGTTCCAGATTGGCGCGGGTCGCCGCATCAATCTGCAACAGTCCCCCGGATGCTTCATGCACTGGGGGGGCGTGGGGCGGGCGGGCGGCCAATTGCGTCCGTTCAATATAGGCGACAATCGCCGCCGCAGCGGATAATTCGGCGCGGCTGAGTGCTCCAAATCCCGCAAGCGAAGCGACCCCGTAAAACGCGGTCAAACGCTTTTCAGCTGATGCCGGATCAAACCCGTCCCGCGCAATTGGCGCGATTGCCGTAGACGTTTCACGCCAGAGATTTTTAAGCGAGGCTTCGTCCAGGATCCCGTCGGGAATGAGGATCTCGCGCGGCTCAATCCGGGCAATTTCCGCAGACAGCGATGTCTCGCTGGTTTCAGAGACGATAAAACGGCCCGTCGAAATATCGGTCGAAGCGAGCCCGTAGGTCCAGCTTCCATCCGCGTTTCGTGTGCGGGCAATTGCCAGTAACGCGTTTGACCGGGCTGGATCGAGCAAGCGATCCTCCGTTATTGTTCCCGGTGTGACCAGCCGCGTAACATCTCGACGCACAACCGACTTCGCACCCCGCTTGCGCGCTTCGGCGGGATCTTCCATCTGCTCGCACACAGCAACGCGATGCCCGAGGGCGATCAGACGTTGCAGGTAGTCATCCGCGCGATCAATCGGCACGCCGCACATGGGAATGTCCTGCCCGAGATGTTTGCCGCGCTTCGTCAACACGATGCCGAGTGCACGGGATGCACTCTCCGCGTCCTCGAAGAAGAGCTCGTAAAAGTCACCCATCCTGTAAAAGAGCAGACAATCGGGATTAGCCGATTTGATTTCGACATATTGCGCCATCACGGGAGTCACACGATGTTCAGCCCCGTCTGCCGTTGCCTGATAAGGTGCTAGAGTATTATTCATGCGACTAACTCTAGCAAAGAGCCGCTCTGGCTTCACGTGCTTGTTTGGGAGTTATCCGACATTTTTTGCATATAGGATCACTTCTTGAGATTTAAGGCATCCAAACCTAAGGTGCAGGCTCAATTAGAATAGCTGGTTGATGATCGAATGATGCCCCCAGTCTCTGAAAGCTCGATACACGATGATCCTATTCTGGTTGCCTCATGATCGCCTTTGACGTCGCCCTCCCGATCGATGATGCACTGCCTGCGCTTCTTTCGGCGTTGAGCAAGAAAAACGTGGCCGTACTCGTTGCACCACCAGGCGCGGGCAAAACAACGCGCGTGCCGCTTGCGCTCCTCGAAGCGGAATGGGTTCGCGGTGGAAAGATTCTTGTGCTTGAGCCGCGCAGGTTGGCGGCACGCGGCGCAGCAACGCGGATGGCGGCCACACTCGGTGAACAGGTTGGTGACAGGGTCGGGCTTCGGGTGAGGCTCGGTTCAAAAATTGGTTCGAAAACGCGGATTGAAGTTGTCACTGAAGGTATTTTCAGTCGGATGATTGTCGACGATCCCGAGTTGAGAGAGGTAGCAGCGGTGCTGTTCGACGAGTTTCACGAGCGCTCGCTTGATGCGGATTTGGGCCTCGCTCTTGCTTTGGATGCGCAGGCTGGTTTGCGCGAGGATCTTCGTATCCTTGTGATGTCGGCAACGCTGGATGGAGCCCGCGTTGCTGAAATGCTTGGTGAAACCGAGATTATCGAGAGCATGGGCAGAGCGTTTCCGGTTGAGACCCGCTATGTCGGGCGTGATCCAGACCGCCGGATCGAGGACGAGATGGTGGATGCACTCCTCTACGCTTCGCGCGTGGAGACAGGGTCCATTCTTGCATTTCTGCCCGGACAGGGCGAAATCAAACGTGTTGAAACCCGGCTACGTGAAAAAATCCGCGATCCGTTGATCGATATAGCGCCACTCTTCGGCGCAATGGATCAACGGGCGCAGGATCTTGCCGTTCAACCAGCCCGCTACGGTCGTCGCAAGATTGTGCTTGCGACATCGATTGCCGAGACCTCGCTGACTATTGAGGGGGTCAGAATCGTCGTTGACTCAGGACTTGCGCGCGTTCCGCGTTACGAGGCCGCGCTGGGGCTCACCCGACTCGAAACGGTTCGAGTCTCGCGTGCTGCTGCGGATCAACGCCGTGGCCGTGCCGGACGAACCGAGCCGGGTATCTGCATTCGCCTTTGGGACGAGGCTGCGACAGGTGCGATGGAAGCCTTCGCACGCCCTGAAATCCTCTCCGCTGATTTGTCCCGTCTCGTGCTCGACTGTGCGGCTTGGGGTGTTGCCGACCTGAAGACGCTCAAATTTCTCGACCAACCGCCGTTACCTGCCCTGAGAGAGGCTTCGTCCCTTCTCGAGAGTATCGGAGCCCTTGACGCCGACCGCCGGATCACACCGGATGGTTTGAAAATGAGATCTTTACCGGTGCCACCCCGTCTTGCCCGAATGATCATATCCGCAGGTCGAACGGGGAATGCACTGCTCGCTGCCTATATTTCCGCAATCCTCACCGAACGAGGTTTGGGCGGCAACGAGGCCCATTTGGGCCATCGTCTCGAAGCTTTTTTAAGGGAACGTTCACCCCGCGCCGACGAAATGCGTAGGCTTGCACGCGGATGGGCAAACGAGTCGGGTCATGACGACCAAAGCGTGGATCGGGAGCGGGCCGGCCTCATCCTGTCTCTCGCCTATCCTGATCGCGTCGCCAAAGCCCGTGGTGCTCCCGGTCAGTTTTTGATGGCAAATGGCCGCGCCGCCTCGGTCGAGCCGCATGATTCGCTCGCCCGTGAGCCGTTTTTAGCCGTCGCCGAAATTGCCGGCAGCGCCGCATCCGCCCGAATTCTGCTCGCCGCTCCAATGACTGCCGAGGCGGTTGATGAAACCTTTGTGGAGCAAATTACGACTGAGGACGAACTCGTTTTTGATCGTTCTGCCGCAGCTTTGAGGGCGCGCCGCGTGCGCCGTCTCGGTGCACTGGTACTTGCCGAACAAACCCGCCCTGTGCCTGAAACAGAGGCTGCCGCACAATGTCTGGCAGACGGATTTGGCGTGTTGGGCGTCCCTCGCTGGCCGCTCTCGAAGGCAACAAAACAATGGCGGGACCGGATCATGTTTCTCCGCCGGAATGATCCTGAATGGCCGGATTTATCCGATGAAGCGCTTCAGCGAACAGCGTCCAGCTGGCTCGCACCATATCTGATCGGCAAGACATCGCTTGGGTCAGTCGACGCCGATCTGATGAACCGGGCATTGAATTCACTGCTCGAATGGGTGATGTCGCGCCGTCTCGACGACGAAGCGCCAACCCATTTCATGGCGCCGACGGGCAACGCGCATCCCATTGATTACGAAGCCGAGGAAGGCCCCGTATTGGCGATCCGCGTGCAGGAATTGTTTGGTCTTAAACTCCATCCCGCAATCGCCAAGGGCCGCCTTCCACTCGTGCTGCATTTGCTCTCGCCGGGTCATCGCCCGATCCAGATTACCAAGGATTTGCCCGGCTTCTGGCGCGGTTCCTGGGCCGATGTGAAATCTGAAATGAAGGGACGCTATCCGAAGCATCCTTGGCCCGATGATCCTGCCAACGCCCTGCCGACTGCGCGTGCCAAATCGCGTGGAACATGATCCTCAACGCGTCGCCATATAGCCCGCTACCATCAATTCCGCTGTTGCGGGGTTGCACGCCATTGGGATGTTGTAGACAAGCGCCAACCGCGTCAACGCTTTCACATCCACGTCATGCGGGTGCGGTGATAGCGGATCGACAAAGAAAACGAGCCCGTCAATCCGCCCCTCGGCAATAAGTGCACCAATCTGCTGGTCGCCACCCATCGGGCCGCTTTTCATGCGGGTGATGCTCAATTCCGGGCAGCGCTCAAGAACCCGGCCGCCTGTTGTGCCCGTTGCAACGATGTCACATTGCGCGAGCGGCAGGCGGTGCCG
>JBJTDR010000083.1:0-34403 GCA_046092445.1 Hyphomicrobiales bacterium
AAGGTCTGATCCCGCCGCGCTCATCCAGCGCACAAATGCGTCAGATCACGTGGAAGCCGATTGTTCACGGCGGACAAATTAAAGAGGATGGCGAGAGAGACGGGACTTGAACCCGCGACCTTCGGCGTGACAGGCCGACGCTCTAACCAACTGAGCTACTCCCCCAAACAGCAAACCATCATCTGGTAGCCACCGAATTACGGGAGGTGCCCTACTCTGTCAAGCGCCCGTTGCCAAGTCCAGGCGATGTTGATGATCACCGAACAAAAAATTGATGATTTCGAGATCTCAAGCGCTCGGGCAACTTTCCGGCAAGCGCTCTCAGTGCATTTGAAATTACTGCAATATCGATCAACTCCTGAACAACGGCACCTGAAAGTGGAGTTAGAAAGCCAGAGGCTGCGAACATCATGGCAATACCTGAAAGTCCAATTCCGAAGATGACGCTCTGCCAAGCAATTGCGAAGGAGCGACGTGCGATGAAGAACGCCTCGGGCAAGCGCGCCAGTGTATCGACAAGAAGAACGACGTCAGCCGCCTCGGATGACGCGCTGGCACCGCGAGCTCCCATCGCAATACCAATTCGTGCGGCAGCGAGAGCAGGAGCATCGTTTACACCATCCCCCACCATGGCGCAGGTAGCGCGCTGCCCCTCATCCTGTACTGCAAGAACCTTCCCCTCAGGCGTCGACCGTGCAATGACGGTATCAATGGGCAATCCACGAGCAACCGCATCAGCAACCTCCTGCCGATCTCCAGTGAGCAGAACCATTCGTCCGATCCCGATCTCTCGCAGCAGGTTTAGCGTCCGATTGGCCTCAGGCCGGATTTCGTCCGCGAATATGATCAGCCCGACCAGCACTCCGTCAATGGCAATCGCGGTTGCAAGCGCGGTTTGGTCGGTGATCTCGGAAAGTGCGTGCCGTGACCAATCGGAATTCTTCGATTTTCCTGCCACAAACGACACAGAGCCGAGGACAACGTCACGATTTTTGACACGACCAAGAACTCCATCACCGGGGACTTCCTCGACGTAGAGAGGTACGTCGAGCGAGATATTTTTTCCACTCACGGCGTCCACGAGAGCCTTTGCAACGACGTGGTGAGAGGCCTGTGCAAGTGATCCGGCGTAGAACAGTAACTCCTCGTCCGACCATTCACGGGCATGAAACAGTTCACGAAGTGTCGGTTTGCCAACGGTAAGTGTGCCGGTCTTGTCGAAGAGCAATGTCCTCGTTTGTGCTAAACCTTCAAGTGCTCCGCCATGCTTGACGAGAACACCAATTCTCGCGCATCTCGATATTCCTGCGACAATTGCGACGGGAACCGCCAGAATGAGTGGACACGGTGTCGCAACAACGAGGACGGCTAATGGACGCTGTACATCACCCGATATAATCCAGGCGGCTAATGCTAACATTACCGTGAAAACAAGGAACGCGATGGCATAACGATCAGCTAATCGGGCCAACGGTGCTTCGCCTGCTTCAGCGGCCTCGACAAGCCGTATAATCGCTGCATAGGTGCTACCTGCCGCGTCAGTCTCGGCAATAAGATCAAAAGCGCCGCCAACATTTACGACCCCGCTGACCACTCGAGTTCCAGGCTTGTGAGTGACTGGAACAGACTCACCCGACATGACCGCCTCATCGAGAATGGTAATCACATCGGAATACCCATCAACAGGCAGCACCTCACCGGGTCGAATGAGCAACCGATCACCGGGACGCACTTCGTCAATCGATACCTCGGAGAGACCAACGTCATCATACCGACGGGTAAAGCGTGGTGAACGAGCCAACAGCCCGGTAATTTCGCGACGCGCCCGAGATTTGGCGTAATCTTCCAGCACCTGACCACCCGAGAACATCAGGGCGATGACATTTCCTGCCAGTGGTTCGCCAAGGAGAAGGGAACCGGCCATTGCCAAAGCTGCAATGACGTCCAGACCTATGGCTCCGCCGCTCAAATGGCTCAATATCAGATACGTCAACCTGAAAAGGACTAAGCTAGTTCCCGCCATCCAAAAACTGGAGGCCACTTCCAGAAGTCCCCAACTATATACAATACCTCCGCCGCACAAAGTCAGAAGCGATAAAACAACCAGCGTACGGTTAAGGGTTAACCATTCTATGGGCAAGGATCAATACAAGCTCTCTGTCTACAGCTGCTGTCACGGGGATTTCCATTCAGCTCCTTAGAACAAAAAGCGGGACCTTTGGACCCCGCTTTTTTACTATGGTGGGCGGTGACGGTCTCGAACCGCCGACATTCTCGGTGTAAACGAGATGCTCTACCAACTGAGCTAACCGCCCGGATACAACAAATAAACTGACGTCGAGCATTGGACCCGCGCACAGTCTGGTCCGTCCATCAAAATCAATTAATTGCAGCCTTCAAGACCGCTCCCGCCTTAAACTTTGGTGCCTTTGACGCTTTGGTCTTAATTGTTTCACCAGTGCGCGGATTCCGCGCCGTACCCGCTGCACGCTTTGTGACACCGAATGTACCAAAACCAACGAGACGTACCTCGTTACCGGCTTTCAGCGTTGCCGTGATGGAGTCCAGAACAGCATCTACTGCTGCTCCAGCTTGCGCCTTTGTCATTTTGGTATGCTCTGCCACAGCAGCGACGAGATCGCCTTTGTTCATTTTGTATCTCCGTTAAACAACACAAACGCGCCGAATCATTTGGCACGCACGTTTTGATGTTCCCCGTTAGAGGCAATCTTGCAAGCAATTTCAGCGAAAAAATACAGTCTGTCGCGGATTTTCATTGAAATCACTCCTATCTTGCAAAAATATAGATCGCTCAGTGCGCTACAACCCCCAACATATCTTCATCAGACGACACGACGTTTCCCGCAACATTCACGTCTTCCCGCCAAATGATCGGAACAGGCTGTCGTACCAGCGCATGAGAGAGAACCTCGTCCATTCTTGAAACGGGCACAATATCCATTTGATTTTTCACCGACGCAGGAATGTCGACTAGGTCTTTGGCATTCTCCTCAGGAATGATCACCTTCTTCACGCCACCGCGCAGCGCCGCAAGGAGCTTTTCCTTCAGCCCCCCAATCTGCAATACACGCCCGCGGAGCGTAACCTCGCCCGTCATCGCGACGTCACGCCTGACAGGTATACCGGTCAGCATTGATACAATCGCGGTTGCCATCCCGATCCCTGCCGACGGGCCGTCCTTTGGCGTCGCTCCCTCCGGTACGTGGACATGTACATCCCGGCGATCGAATAATGGCGGCTCTATCCCGAAATCAACGGACCGCGACCTTACATAAGAGGCTGCCGCCGATATTGACTCCTTCATCACATCTTTCAGATTTCCGGTAACAGTCATTTTTCCGCGGCCAGGCATCATGACGCCTTCAATCGAAAGCAGTTCTCCACCGACCTCCGTCCATGCAAGGCCTGTCACAAGTCCCACCTGATCCTCCGATTCGGTAGCGCCGAAGCGATATTTCGGAACTCCGAGGTAAGAAGGGAGGTTGTCGAGGGTAACCGTTATTGCCTTGGTCTTCCCCGAGGACATCAATATTTCTTTTACTGCTTTTCTGGCAAGGTTTGAAAGTTCGCGAGACAGGTTTCTGACCCCCGCCTCCCGAGTGTATCGACGTATGACATACATCAATGCACCATCGTCAATCGACCACTCTTTACCGGTGAGACCATGTTTTGAAACGGCCTCCGGTATCAAATGACGCTTTGCAATTTCCAATTTCTCATCCTCTGTGTAACCCGCAATCCTTATTACTTCCATCCGATCAAGCAATGCCGAGGGGATGTTAAGTGTGTTTGCTGTGGTCACGAACATGACGTTCGACAGATCGTAATCAACTTCCAGATAGTGGTCATTAAAGGAATTGTTTTGCTCGGGATCTAGCACTTCAAGAAGTGCGGACGACGGATCCCCCCGGAAATCCATCCCCAATTTGTCAATCTCATCTAGCAGAAACAAGGGATTTTGCGTCTTTGCCTTCTTAAGTGACTGGATGATTTTTCCCGGCATGGAACCAATGTAAGTCCGACGATGCCCGCGAATCTCGGCCTCGTCACGCACACCGCCGAGTGACATTCGAACAAACTCACGACCAGTCGCCTTCGCAATTGATTTTCCAAGCGACGTCTTCCCGACTCCCGGCGGCCCAACAAGACACAAGATTGGACCCGCAAGTTTGTTAGCTCGTTGCTGAACGGCAAGATACTCTAAGATCCGTTCCTTGACCTTTTCCAGACCGAAATGGTCTCCGTCCAGAATTGACTGCGCCGCTGGCAGATCCTTCTTGATCTTTGAGCGCTTACCCCACGGAAGCGACAGCATCCAGTCAAGATAATTCCGAATAACGGTGGCTTCGGCGGACATCGGCGACATCTGACGAAGCTTCTTGAGTTCTGCCAGAGATTTATCCAGAGCTTCTTTGGTCAGCTTCGTCTTCCGAATCCGATCTTCGAGCTCGCCAAGTTCATCCTTGCCGTCTTCGTCTCCAAGTTCCTTTTGAATGGCTTTCATCTGCTCATTCAAATAATACTCGCGTTGCGTTTTCTCCATCTGCCGTTTAACGCGACTGCGGATGCGCTTCTCCACCTGGAGAACAGATATCTCGCTCTCCATGAAGCCAAGCACCTTTTCCAGTCGCTTGACAACATCAGTGATTTCAAGAACATCCTGCTTGTCACTGATTTTTATCGCGAGATGTGAAGCAATCGTGTCGCCCAACTTGGAATAATCATCAATCTGCCCGACAGCTGTCACGACTTCCGGCGAAATTTTCTTGTTAAGTTTCACGTAACCTTCGAACTCACTCACAACGGAACGAGCAAGTGCCTCTGCCTCAATCGAGTTAGGGGTGACGTCCGCAATTACGGTAGCCTCCGCCTCAAAAAATCCGTCGGAATCGACATAGCAGGACACACCTGCCCGAGCGACGCCCTCAACAAGAACTTTAACCGTTCCGTCCGGCAACTTCAGAAGCTGAAGGACACATGCCAGCGTCCCGATCTTGAAAATTTCGTCAGCGGCGGGATCATCGTCGCCCGCATTTTTCTGTGCAGCAAGAAAAATCAGGCGTTCGCTTTTAACCACCTCCTCCAACGCACGAATCGACTTTGCCCGGCCGACAAACAGAGGCACGATCATATGAGGGAAAACGACGATATCTCTCAAAGGTAAAACGGGATATTGACCCGTCTGGCCTGCTACGACCTGGGGACGCTGTCTGGGCTGTGTCATTGAACAAGGTCCTTTGCTGAACAGACGCCAAGCGCGCTGTAAGCAACTTGGCCGGAGGCTGAATTGAAATCCCGACGATCAATACAGACGTTTCAACCGCTGCAATCGACACCTCAGGACGGGATGTCCTGCAGTCAAGCGCAGGCCGTCGCCTTGATGGCATATGGCACCTTGCCCACGCCGTTTCAAGATGCCGGATCACCCGATACCAGCACAGATCATGCGCTCGAGGCAGCCTCGATACCCTTATCGGAGTATATGTAGAGCGGCTTCGCCTTTCCCTCAATGACTTCGGGACCAATAACGACCTGCTCACAGCCTTCGAGACTGGGAAGATCATACATCGTTTCCAGGAGAATACCCTCCATGATGGATCGCAGGCCTCGGGCACCCGTTTTTCGTTCAATCGCCTTTTTCGCGATCGAGCTGACAGCTTCGTCCGAGAATGTGAGCTCGACATTCTCCATCTCGAACAATCTCTGATACTGCTTGACCAGAGCATTCTTTGGTTCGGTAAGGATCTTCTTTAGCGCAGGCTCGTCCAAATCTTCCAACGTTGCGAGAACCGGCAACCGCCCGACAAACTCAGGAATCAGGCCGAATTTGAGCAGATCCTCGGGCTCAACTTCCCGAAAGATAGCGCCTGTACGCCGATCATCAGGAGATTCCACCTTCGCACCAAAACCGATGGAGGTCCCCTTTCCTCGAGCCTGAATAATCCTCTCGAGACCGGCAAAGGCCCCGCCGCAAATAAAAAGAATATTGGTCGTGTCAACTTGTAAAAACTCCTGCTGCGGATGCTTCCTCCCGCCCTGCGGCGGAACTGATGCGACCGTACCCTCCATGATCTTGAGGAGAGCCTGCTGAACACCTTCGCCGGACACATCGCGCGTAATCGACGGATTATCGGACTTGCGGGAAATCTTGTCGATCTCGTCAATGTAGACAATGCCACGTTGCGCACGTTCAACATTATAATCAGAGGCTTGCAGCAGCTTCAGAATGATATTTTCGACATCCTCGCCTACATATCCCGCCTCGGTCAGTGTCGTCGCGTCTGCCATCGTGAAAGGAACATCAAGTATTCGTGCCAAAGTCTGCGCGAGGAGTGTCTTTCCCGATCCTGTCGGACCCACGAGCAAGATATTGGATTTGGAGAGTTCTACGTCGTGATGCTTCGTCGCGTGAGTCAAGCGTTTATAATGGTTATGGACAGCAACGGAAAGTACCTTTTTCGCGTGTTCCTGACCAATAACATAGTCGTCAAGCACCTTTCGGATCACTTTAGGCGTCGGAACGCCTTCATTGGACTTCGCGAGCGATGACTTGCTCTCCTCGCGGATTATGTCCATGCATAATTCTACGCATTCATCGCAAATAAACACTGTCGGTCCGGCAATTAGCTTGCGAACTTCATGTTGGCTCTTGCCACAGAAAGAGCAGTAAAGGGTGCTCTTCGATTCCGCCCCGCTAATTTTACTCATCGGCTAACCTCCGCTCCGTCAACTTCAGCCTGTAGACACCAGTGCGTATCAAGATCTCGAACCACGTCCGATTGCCTAAGAGCCGTTTCAGTTCATCTTTCGATATTCCCACCCGAATAAGCGAGGATCAAGTCTATTGCTTCATCGAGGAACCCCGCAAGAAACCAACCAACACCGATACTTAGCGAAAGACAATAAACAAAGAGGAAACTTCCGTATTGACCGGAAGCAAAATTCAGTGAGACATAACCGATCAAAAAGACTGCGTCCTGAGTGCTCAATTCGGCCGTTCTGGGGTGATCGGACGTTTCGAGATCACCTGATCCACGATACCAAAGGTCTGTGCCCCGTCTGCCGTCATGAAATTGTCGCGCTCGAGTGCGCGCTCAATCGGTTCATAATCCTGCCCAGTGTGATGAACATAGATTTCGTTCAGGCGCTTCTTCAAACTTTCAACCTCACGAGCGTGAATCATGATGTCGGTGACCTGACCCTGGTAACCACCTGACGGTTGGTGAACCATAATGCGGGCGTTCGGAAGAGCGTGCCGCATTCCCTTTTCGCCAGCTGCCAGAAGGAGTGATCCCATTGACGCCGCCTGACCGACGCAGAGCGTGGCCACGGGTGGACGAATAAACTGCATGGTATCGTAAATGGCCAGACCGCTCGTCACAACCCCCCCCGGCGAATTGATATAAAGCGAAATCTCCTTTTTTGGATTGTCCGCCTCGAGGAAAAGGAGTTGTGCGACAACCAGAGAAGCCATTGTATCTTCAACTGGTCCGGTGAGAAACACAATGCGTTCTCGCAGCAGTCGAGAAAAGATATCGAACGCTCTTTCACCACGGTTCGACTGCTCCACCACCATTGGAACGAGCTGACTATAAGTCTCGAAGGGATCGCGCATCTAGGACTCCACAATCAATCATTTAGGTACCGAACGCTGGTTGGGCTATGCCGCTGTGGTAGATAGGCATGCGGAACACATTCCGAAAGCGGCAACAAAATCAAACATCACTTATCATGTTAGCGTGCCACATTGAGTCGAGTCTATTCTCCCGAGTGGCTCTTCACTTTAGATTTGGCTTTTGTTTTCGCCGAACGCTTCTTATCTTCATTCGAGGAAGTGGCATCGTCGTCCTCGCGAAGCAATTCTTCCTTTGAAACAGGCCTATCAGTCACCACTGCCGACGCCAAAATGTGGTCAACAACTTTGTCCTCGAAGAGCGGAGCGCGAATTTCGGCCAGCGCTTGAGGGTTGTTCCGATAGAAATCCCACACCATTTTTTCCTGACCGGGAAACTGGCGGGCCCTTTCCATAAGGCCCTGCGACATTTCCTCGTCTGAAACCTGAACCGCAGCCTTGTCTCCAATTTCCGCAAGCAAAAGCCCAAGTCGCACCCGCCGCTTGGCAATCGTCAGATATTCAGCTCGCGCAGCATCTTCCGTGGTATCTTCATCAGCGAACGTTTTGCCAGTCCGCTGCATGTCACTCTCGACCTGCTGCCAAATGTTGTTGAATTCCTGCTCGACCAACGACGGAGGCAGATCGAAATCATATGCAGTGTCGAGCTGATCCAGCAGAGCCCGTTTGGTCTTCCTGCGAGCAATCGCCTCGTATTCCCGCACTATGTTCGCACGTACCGCTTCTTTGAGCTTGTCGAGCGACTCCATTCCCAATGAGATTGCAAGTTGATTATCAATTCGGATCTCTCCGGGAGCCTCGACACCTTTGACCGTAACGTTGAACGAAGCTTCCTTGCCAGCAAGATGCTGTGCTGCGTATGTTTCCGGAAATGTCGCCTTCACGATCAGGGTCTCTCCCACAACGACGCCGACAAGTTGGTCCTCAAATCCCGGAATGAAGCTGCCTGACCCTATTTCAACCGGTACATCGGTTCCTGTACCCCCCTCGAATGGAGCGTCGGCAATCATTCCGATGAAATCGATCGTCACTCGATCGCCCTTCTTCGATTTCGAGCCCAGTTTGCGAGCCGTAAACACCCTGTTCTGTGTCGCTAGACGTATCATCGTGTCGTCAACCGAATTGTCGTCAATGCTCGCGACGGGCCGCGACACTTTCAGATCAGAGAATGATTTGATTGCAAAATTGGGTAAAATTTCGAGTGAAACCTTGTATTCCAAAGCGGATTTGCCAGAGAGTGCGGCCTCAACGTCGGACTCGTTCTCTGGAAAAACGATCTTCGGTTCAAGCGCGAGTTTGATGCCATGGTCAGCAATAATCTTCTGATTGGTCTCGTTGACCATTCTTTGGACTACTTCGGCCATCACCGATCGCCCGTAAACGCGCCGCAGATGTTGAACAGGTACTTTACCCGGACGAAAACCGTTGATGCGGATCTTGTCTTTCATCAAAGCAAGCTCGGATGAGAGTCGCTCTTCCAATTCCGGCGCGGGTAGCACTACGGAAAACTCGCGTTTCAAACCTTCGGAGAGCGTATTGGTAACCTGCATGATCTGACTTGCCTTCATATCAAGAAAAAAACACCGGACGATCCCGAGAGAACGTGACGGCACTACGACAATGGTGCGGGTGGAGGGACTCGAACCCCCACGACTTTCATCACTGGAACCTAAACCCAGCGCGTCTACCAGTTCCGCCACACCCGCAATCGGCGCCCAGCATGCCACGCAACGATAAACTGACCCTAGTTATGCCGCTCTATACCACGGTCTGCGCCGGACGCTAGTAAAAAACGTCTGATGAATAGACAGGAAAAACTGGTTTTCAGAGATGCCTCAAACTTCCAAGTATTTGTTTCAATCCATCGGCGAGATCTCGCGCGGCGAGACCTGGCCCAATACGGCGCCCGGCCTCAGCGTGAAGCCAAACGCCAGCCGAGGCTGCTGTCACAGCATCAAAACGCTGTGCAAGCAACCCGCCGATAATGCCGGACAATACATCGCCCGAACCAGCGGTCGCGAGCCAGGGCGATCCATTCGTGTTGATGATCATGCGCCCATCTGGTGAGGCGACAATCGTATCCGGGCCTTTCAGCACAAAGACAATTCCCAAAAAAGAGGCCGCCGCTCGAACCCGCTCGATTCGGCTGTCAGGTGAAAGAATTTCAGCCCATGATTTGAACAAGCGGACGAATTCGCCCTCATGGGGAGTTGCAACAACAATTTCCCTATGCTGCCGATCGATGAAACGACGCAATTCATCCAGACGACCCTCAAAACTTGTCAGGGCATCGGCATCCAGAACAAGAGCACGATGAGCCCCCAGCGCGGCTTTGACCCGATCGATTGTCACCTCACCGACACCATTTCCCGGTCCGATAACGAAGGCATTCCGCCGGGCATCCTCGATCAATGCTACAAGCCCGCCGACGCCGTCCGACCGCCGAACCATCACATCTGTAAGAGCGGCAGCATTCACCGAGAGCGCATCAGACGGTGACGCGACGGTTACCAAACCCGCCCCAACACGCAGTGCAGCATCCGCAGCGAGCCGCGCTGCACCGGTACTCTCGATCCCACCCGAAACGACCACTAAGTGGCCACGGAAATATTTATTGCCGTCTTCCCGAGGAGGAAGCAGCGCACTTGGCCACAACTCAGGCGTATTCAAGTTGATTTTGGGCTGGATAACTGAAAGACAAGCCTCCGGAATGCCGATATCGGCAACTTCGACATCGCCACATTGTGCTTTTCCGGGGAAAAGAACATGACCCGGTCGAAGTCGAAAAAATGTGACGGTCCGGGTTGCACGAATTGCAATCCCCCTGATTTGGCCCGTGTCGCTATCGACGCCCGAGGGTACATCAATCGCAAGGATTGGTTTTCCGGACGCGTTGATCCGCTCTATCAATATGCGATTTTCACCCACAATATCTCGTGACAGGCCGGAACCAAAAAGCCCATCAATGACGAGATCGGTATCATGAATGTGAGCCTGCTCAGCCGATACGATCTGCCCCTGCCAACGAGACGCGGCAGAGCCAACGTCGCCGGACGAGCCATCGAGAGGGCTTTGAAAAACAAGCTGTACATGAAATCCCCTGTCCGCCAGTATTCGTGCTGCGACAGAGCCATCGCCACCATTATTCCCGGGACCACAGAGAACCAGAACATTCGCTCCTGGCTGGAGGATCGTTTGAACAGACCGTGCAACAGCATGAGCAGCCCGTTCCATGAGCACGGATTCACTCAAACCCGCTTCAATCACGTAGCGCTCGGCTCTCCTCATCTCGTCAGATGTCAAAAGTTCAGAACCCATTCGTCAACCTCTCATTTTCGCCGTCCGAAACCAGAGATTTCTGCAATTTCAATATTATACAACAACGAAGAATTATATTTGGTCCAATGCCTCATAACTATGCATCGTGGTATAATTTTAAGCTGAAATTGCCGATTTCCGCATCGGCAGCTCTAAAATCAATCTAGCGGACAGCCAGACTTGATGCTAAATCGATTTCCCAGCCGGTTCTACCACATGGTGACTAAATCAGGCGTTACTTCAGGAAATCCGATGAAAAAGATCGAGGCTATCATCAAACCATTTAAGCTCGATGATGTGAAGGAAGCGTTACAGGATGTCGGTTTGCAGGGCATTACTGTAACCGAGGCAAAAGGTTTCGGTCGCCAGAAAGGTCACACCGAACTCTATCGCGGCGCCGAATATGTTGTCGACTTCCTGCCAAAGGTAAAGATCGAAATTGTTTTACCGGACGACCTCGTTGATCGGGCGGTCGAGGCCATCCGAAAGGCAGCTCAGACGGGCCGGATTGGCGATGGCAAGATTTTTGTATCGACCGTCGAGGAAGCGATCCGAATTCGCACCGGAGAAACTGGTCTCGATGCAGTATAAGCTCTGCTTTTTTGACGAGATCTCTAACCCCAAATATCATCAAAAGAGGAACTGAACGATGAAAACGGCGAAGGACGTCCTGAAGACGATCAAGGATAATGAAGTCAAGTATGTGGATTTTCGTTTCACCGACCCACGTGGAAAATGGCAGCATGTCACATTTGACGTGTCGATGATCGACGAGGATATTTTTGCCGAGGGGACCATGTTTGACGGATCCTCGATCGCTGGTTGGAAGGCTATCAATGAGTCGGATATGACGTTGATGCCAGACCCGTCGACTGCACAGATGGACCCGTTTTTTGCGGCACCGACACTTTCGATTGTCTGCGATGTTCTCGAGCCTACCACTGGCCAACCCTATGAGCGTGACCCGCGTGGCATGGCCAAGAAAGCCGAAGCCTATCTTAAATCAACCGGAATTGGCGATACGATTTATGTCGGGCCGGAAGCGGAATTCTTTGTGTTCGACGATGTGAAATTCATGTCGGACCCCTACAATACGGGTTTCAAACTCGACTCGGTCGAACTGCCGACGAATGGCGACACCGAGTATGAGGGCGGCAATCTTGGCCATCGCATCGCAACCAAAGGCGGTTATTTTCCCGTTCCTCCTCAGGACTCGGCGCAGGATATGCGCGGCGAAATGCTTGCCGCCATGGCATCCATGGGGGTCAAGGTCGAAAAGCATCACCACGAAGTCGCTTCTGCCCAACACGAACTTGGCATGAAGTTCGACACTTTGACGCACATGGCCGACCAGATGCAGATCTACAAATATGCCATTCACAACGTTGCGCAAAGCTATGGCAAGACGGCCACCTTCATGCCAAAGCCGATTTTCGGCGACAATGGGTCTGGAATGCACGTCCATCAGTCGATCTGGAAGAACGGCAAGCCGATAATGGCTGGCAACAAATATGCTGATCTCAGCCAGGAATGCTTGTGGTACATAGGCGGCATCATCAAGCATGCAAAGGCATTGAATGCTTTCACGAACCCGTCAACAAACAGCTACAAGCGTTTGGTCCCAGGTTATGAAGCACCCGTATTGCTTGCCTACTCATCACGTAACCGGTCAGCTTCGTGCCGCATTCCGTACACGAATTCGCCTAAGGCGAAGCGCGTCGAGGTTCGATTCCCTGATCCGATGGCAAATCCCTACCTCGCATTCGCAGCAATGCTGATGGCAGGCATTGACGGAATACAGAACAAGATCGATCCAGGCGCAGCCATGGACAAAGATCTCTATGATCTCCCGCCGCGCGAACTGAAGAAAATTCCGACTGTTTGCGGCTCTCTTCGTGAAGCGCTGGCCAATCTCGATAAGGACCGGGCATTCCTGAAAGCTGGCGGGGTGTGCAATGACGACTTCATCGCCAGCGTTCTCGAGCTCAAGATGCATGACGTCATGCGTTTCGAGATGACACCGCATCCTGTCGAATTCACGATGTATTATTCATACTGACTTAATCTTGGCGGAGTGATCCAGCCGGACAAGTCACAAATGTAAAAATTCCAGGGCGCCTGCGCTGGCGCCCTGTTTTATTTCCGAGGACAGCAAAATCGAAACGAGAATAATCCCAAATCGCCCTAATTTTCATGCCGCATCAACAACACTGCCTGCGTGAAAGCGTAGTTGAGCGAAAGAGCGCTCGCCGTCCCTGTCCCGGCAATATCGAACGCAGTTCCGTGGTCAACGCTCGTCCGGATAAAGGGCAACCCGATTGTAATATTCACGCCATTGGCGATCCCCATATATTTAACCGGAATCAGCCCCTGATCATGGTACTGGGCGACAACAATATCGAATTCTCCGCGCCGTGCCCGCATGAAAACTGTATCCCCCGCCCAGGGACCAGACGCATCAATCCCCTCGCTGCACGCAGCTTGAATGGCCGGAGCGATTTCCTCAATATCCTCCCGTCCGAACAAGCCGCCCTCACCTGCGTGGGGATTGAGCCCAGCGACTGCGACGCGCGGCTTATAAATCCCAAAAGCCTGACACGCCCGATGCGCTAGACGGATTGTTTTTAGTACCCGCTCGCGCGTAACCAATTCAATCGCCTCCTTAAGTGAAACATGAATGGAAACCAGAACCGTTTTCAGCTCATCATTGGCCAGCATCATCGCGAAATCGGCGGTTCCGCAAGCTTGCGCAAATATCTCGGTATGTCCCGGATGGGGAATACCGGCTTCCTTCAAAGCTTCCTTGTGCAAAGGCGCGGTCACAATCGCACCGATCACACCAGCTCTAGCTAATTCAATACCCTTCAAGACATAGTCATAGGCGGCACGTCCAGCCCTCGCATCAATCCGGCCAATGGGAAAATCTCTTTCGAGCGTGCCAACAGGCAATAAATCCAACACGCCCCTAACCTTCTTCACCTCAGACGGATCATGCAGAACCCGCACAACCAATGGCAGATTTAACTGGGAAATCGTTCGCTCCATGATCGAAAGATCACCAATCAAAAAAGCAGAGCTGTCATACTCCTCCGCAAAAAACTTTCCACAGATTTCAGGACCGATCCCGGCCGGATCCCCCATGGTTATCGCAACAGGCCTCAACGTTTTCATGTCGACAAACTCGTCATTCGACATTCCCCACCATTACAGGTTAATCAGAAGCCGCGATAACATGAAAGAACGATCCGGTAACATTCCCCCTGCGGCTCCCCGCTGGCTCGGGCAATGCTCCATAGGCGTCAGTCGCCAAGACAAGCGGCTCATCAGCCCCCTTATCGAGGATCGTTGCATAATGAAATTCATGCCCCCTCAAACGTCTGCCAGAATTCCCGAGCACAGTATCAGCACTCAACGTCACATCACGATAGCCTAGTTGCATTTTACGCATCGCAAAACTCGTTCGGACGCTCAGCAATCCTATCATTTCATGGGTCAAACCGTCCGCATCCTCCAAGGTTTCGCCGAGCGCCATATAGCCACCACACTCGCCATGAACCGGTCGCGTCCCGGCAAATGCCTTTAATCCCGACTTAAACGAAGACGCAGCCGCTAAAACACCCGCATGAAGCTCCGGATATCCGCCAGGTAGCCAGCAAACATCACAGTCCTCGCGTGGACCTTGATCCGCAAGCGGAGAAAACGGGATGATCTCCGCACCGGCATTCCACCAACCTGCAAGCAAATGCGGATACATGAACGAAAATGCGGCATCTCGAGCCAAAGCAATCCGTTGTCCCGGCGGTTCGAGTGCAATAGTTGAATGCTCAATCGTAGAGCGAGAAGATCTCGCCAATGACTTCACTTCATCAAGATCGACATGCTGCGCCACCAGATTGGCCATTGCCTCAAGAATAGCTTCAAGGCCTTCGGTTTCCTCGGCTTGAACAAGACCAAGATGGCGTTCCGGCAAGACAACGGAGGAATCGCGCGGAATACTTCCCACGACCCGCAGCCCGATAGCCTCGATTGCGTCTGTCACAAGCCGTTTGTGCCTCGCACTTCCAACCTTGTTGAGAATAACACCCGCAATCTGAATTCGAGGATCATAGGTCGCACACCCCTTAACAATTGCAGCGGCTGATTGGGATTGCCCGCTAACGTCAAGAATAAGCAGCACAGGCCATCCGGTCGCAGCCGCTATATCCGCAGTCGAACCCGAGCGCCCCAAAGCAGCAGGTACGCCGTCAAAAAGCCCCATCAACCCTTCGCAGAGAACCAATTCAGCATCAGATGTTGATTGCTTCGCCAGAGCAGCTACCAGCCGCGGGGACATCGACCACGCATCGAGATTAACACCTGTACTCCCTGCGGCAACCGCATGAAAGGCCGGGTCGATGTAGTCCGGGCCACACTTCAGCCCCGCCACCCGGACCCCGCGACGCGCGAAAGCCCGCAGCAGTCCGAGTGTCAGTGTTGTCTTTCCGCTTGAAGAGCGTGGAGCCGCGATCACCAACCCCCGCGCAGCATTCTGTTCAATCATCCGATGACTCCGCTTTGCAGAAGCGCATTAGCACGATATGGCTTCATGCAATGGAAGAAACCACGCAACAGACCCCGCTTCGCCGCGGCTGGACGACAGGCACTTGCGCGACAGCCGCAGCGCGTGCCGCGTATGAAGCCTTGTTTACCGGTAACTTTCCCGATCCGGTAGATGTTCTTTTGCCAAATGGATCGCGCCCGGCATTCACTCTGGCCACCACGCATATCGGAGCGGGAGAGGCGCAAGCGGGTGTTATTAAAGATGCGGGCGACGATCCCGATGCAACACATGGCGCCTTGATCCTCTCGACGGTTCGCCGCGGTCCTGTCGGCACGGGTGTCACGTTCAAAGCCGGCCCGGGAATAGGCACCGTTACGCGTCCCGGCCTCGCGCTGCCTCCGGGCGAGCCCGCAATAAATCCCGTCCCGCGAGAAATGATGCGGACGGCGGTAACAGAGGCCCGAAACATCCTCGGAACAACCGGAGATGTTGAAATCGAAATCTCCATTCCGGGTGGCGAGGAAATCGCGCGCTCGACGCTGAACGGGCGCCTGGGAATCGTTGGTGGATTGTCGATTCTTGGCACGACCGGAATTGTCGTGCCCTATTCTTGCGCCGCTTGGATCAATACGATCCACCGCGGGATCGACGTTGCTCGAGCCGTTGGTCTGACGCACGTCGCCGGTGCCACTGGCAATACCTCGGAACGCGCGATCCAGCAATTGTATCAACTGCCCGAAGTCGCCTTGATCGATATGGGGGACTTCGTCGGAGGCATGCTGAAATATCTCCGCCGCCATCCTGTCCGTCGCGTGACGGTCGGCGGCGGGTTCGCAAAAATGACGAAACTTGGACAAGGCCTTCTCGACGTTCATTCGCGGCGGGGAGAGGTTGATTTGAATTGGCTCTCCGATCGCATCCTCGAAGCAGGAGGTAAACCGGAATTCGCGGATGCAATGCGTCAGGCGAATGCCGCCAATGAAGTTTTGGACCGATGCCGAGCGGCGGGCATCGATATTGCGACCCCTATCGCCGAAGCCGCTTGGAAGACGGCCGCGAAAACCCTTGGCGGCAGTTGTGTTGATCTCGACGTCGTGGTCGTTACGCGCGAAGGCGAAGTGATCGCCAGAACGCCACCCCGAAATGTCGTATAAACACCCTCTCACGATTCAGTGCCGCGCCATCCCGGCGTCCTGAACCGCCGCCGATAAGCGGCGTCATAAAGCGAGCTATTGCTAAAGTCCGATTTGCCGAGACTTTTCCCGACCAGAATAAGGGCCGTCCTTTCGATCGGTTCGCCCTCCAAGGCCAATCCGAGATCGGCTAACGTCCCGCAGAAAACCCTCTCATCAGGCCAAGACGCGCGATATACAATCGCTGCAGGGCAATCAGCTCCATAGAAGGGGATGAGGCGTCCGATCACATCCGTCAGAACATGGGTCGACAGATGGATCGCCATCACCGCACCGGTCACTGCAAAAGCCTCAAGTGTTTCAGCCTCCGGCATGGAGGATGCCCTGCCAGATGTCCGCGTCAGCACGACCGATTGAACCAGCTCAGGCAATGTCAATTCCGTTTGAAGCGTCGCCGCAGCAGCTGCAAAGGAGGGAACTCCCGGGGTAACCGTGAAGGGAATGGACAATCGTTTGAGTTCCCGAACCTGCTCACCCATCGCACTCCAGATCGATAGGTCTCCGGAATGCAACCGCGCGACATCAAATCCCTTGGCGTGAGCGTCCTGAAACTCAGTGATTATTTCTTCCAGTGCAAGCGGAGCGGTATTCACTATACGGGCTCCAGGAGGGCAATACGCCAAAATGCCATCTGGCACCAATGACCCTGCATAGAGACACACCGGACAGTGTCCGACAAGGTCACGACCTCTCACAGTTATCAAATCCGCAGCGCCGGGCCCCGCTCCAATGAAATGAACCGTCATTACCCTGTCCCCGGGCAAACTTCAGGTCGCGCGGCAACCGCGCAGGTAACGCCTCCTGCACTTAAACGGGGCAGGATGAGTTTTGCACCCGAACCCGCGCCCGCAAGGGCGGCTGTTTCGGCAATAGAAGGTAATCCGAATAAAGCCTCGACCCGCGAGGAGCATGTCGCCACAGCACCTGCCACAGCCCTTAATGCCTCTTCTTTGACAAGAACAAGCGGCATATTCAAGAGCTGGGCGGCGTCAAACAACCCCTTCTCGTCAGCCTTTCGATCGGTTGAGAAGAGTGCAGCAGGGCCGTCAACCCCCGCTTCAGACAACGCTCGACGAACAAGGTCAGCGATCTCGGCACCAGAAACACCCTTTCGACATCCGATCCCCACTCCAATCATGATCTTGGCTCCAACGGCTTGGTGATTGACCATTGGGTTACTGGCATTGCAGCGCGCCACCCATGATAGGGACCAATCGGATCCGCGCGCGCGATCTGCACTGAGATCAGTTCTCCACCTAGTGTCGTATGATATTTGATCAAGTCAGCCTGCGTCTCAAGTGTCACTGCGTTCATGACCAATCGCCCACCCGGCCTTAACGCCGCCCATGCGGCATCAAATACACCAGCATCCGTCCCGCCGCCGCCGATAAAGATCGCATCGGGAACAGGCAATCCAACAAGGATTTCCGGTGCCGTCCCCTCCAAAACTTCGATATCCGGAACTCCGAGAGAGACCGCATTGCGTAAAATTCTGGCCGCGCGATCAGCTTTCGGCTCTATCGCAAATGCGCGATTTGACGGATGACGCAGCATCCATTCAATTCCAATCGATCCTGATCCGGCACCAATATCCCAAAGCACCTCGCCCTGCCTTGGTGCCAGTGCCGAAAGGCTCATCGCCCTGATTTCACGCTTGGTGATTTGATGATCGTGCTCAAACATAGCATCCGGTAGACCCGGTGCGAGTGAAACAATCCTCGCATCGTGTCTTGCCACAATCTCAATTGCCACGCTGTTCAGCGCTAGGATGTTTTCGGTCGCCGTAAGCACGAAATCATTCGCGGTGACATCGGTAATCTTTTCGCGTTCACCACCCAGAGCCTCGCAAACGACAAATCTTGACGCTCCGAATCCGCGTTCGTCGAGCAGTTTCGCAAGCTTAAGCGGGGTGGAGCCATCCCACGAGAGAGCGATTATCCGGCCACTGGGCTGAAAATGAGGAATGATGCGCTCGAAAGGTCGTCCATGAAGTGAAACCAAGGCACAGTCTTGCTGCGCCCAACCGAGACGCGCTGCAACCAGACTAAATGCCGAATGAGCCGGAATACAGACCATTTCATCGGATGATATATGGTTCATCAATGTGCTGCCGATCCCGTAAAAAAATGGATCCCCACTTCCGAGAACCACAACCGGTTCGCCCCGTCGCGCAAGAATAGCAGGAAAGGCCAATTCGATCGGTGACGGCCAAGCCAAAGTTTCTCCTGCAAAATCCGGCACGAGAGCGAGGTGCCGTCTTCCTCCGACGAGAAAGACAGCTTGAGAAATAAGGCTGCGTGCGACAGGAGTTAAACCATCAATCCCGTCCTCGCCAATTCCGATGATTGACAGCCATGACTGAACAGGCTTTCCCGAAGTCCGCGAATGGGTCATTGTGTCACACACAAGTGAGAACCAAAAAATTGACGATGATTCAAAATACGCCCCGTTTGCTGATCCTTGGAGGTACAACCGAGGCCTCGGCGCTTGCTGACCATCTTTCCAAAAAATCCACAATCAGCGCAATCATCTCGTTGGCAGGCCGCACCAAATCGCCTGCTCTGCCCCCGATTCCTTACCGAATTGGCGGATTTGGCGGCATTGATGGGCTTTGCGACTACGTTGCGCACGAAAAAATCAGCGCAATTATCGACGCAACCCACCCTTTTGCCTCGGTCATGTCCCGAAACGCTTTTGAGGCCTGTAGACGTCTTGATATACCGAGGCTCACCCTTACCCGACCGGCTTGGCGCGCTTCCGCGGGTGATAATTGGATCACTGTTTGCGATGCCGATGCTGCCGCTCTCGCAATCGGCAAATCGCCCCGGAACGTATTTCTGACCGTGGGAAGATTGTCGCTCAATTCTTTCACCCAAGCTCCGCAGCACCGTTACGTCATCCGAACAATCGACGAGCCGGATCCCGCTTCCCTGCCACCCCATGCCAGACTCATCTTTGCTCGTGGGCCCTTCACGATCAACGATGAACAACGATTGCTGGAAACTGAAAAAATATCCGTCCTCATCACCAAGAATTCCGGTGGGTCCGCGACGGATGCCAAATTGCTGGCGGCTCGATACCTTCAAATACCCGTGATTATGATCGATCGCCCCGCCGATCTTCCCGGCGAGATTGTTCATTCTCTTGATGAGGCGATGTTCTGGCTCAACGCTCATGGTTTTCGTCCGTAACTGCGTGGCGTATACATCCAGGGTTGCTTCCTGTCAGAACGCGGCACAAGCCGCGTCCCGCTCGATCCGATCATCACCAAGGTGCTCATATCCGCAATAGAGGGATCAGCCCCCGCTAAAGTCGTCAGTAAAATCCGTTCACCGGATCTTCCGACCGCACGCGCAAATGCAACGGGCGTGTCCGGTGATTTGATCCCGCGCAAGATCGTGAAAGCGTCGAAAATTGCTTCAGGCCGCGCCTTCGAAGCTGGATTGTAAATCGCGATCACAAAGTCACCTTCAGCGGCCGCAATCAGCCGCTTTTCAACAATGCTCCACGGCTTCAGATTATCCGAGAGTGAGATTGCACAAAAATCATGCCCCAATGGCGCGCCAAGGCGCGCGGAAGCTGCCTGCATCGCACTCACGCCGGGCAATATCTGAATATCTACCCCGCGGTCAGTCGCGTCACCATGCTCGATGACCTCGAACATGGCTGCAGCCATCGCAAAAATGCCCGGATCACCTCCTGAAACGACGGCAACGATTCGCCCCGCTTTGGCCAATTCCAGCGCGTGCCGCGCCCGTTCACGCTCGACACGATTATCTGAGGCGTGCACGGTCAATCCGTCTCTGACGGGGACACGAGCGACATAGGGACCATACCCGATCATGTCCGTTGCAATGGCAAGTGCCTGATGAGCCTCAGGCGTCACCCAGTCCTCTGGTCCCGGCCCTAGCCCCACGACAAGAATGCGTCCACCAGTCATGGGCGCCGCCCCTGGCCTGGCACAAGGATCATCGAAAAATAGGGTGCTTTGTCGTCGGATTTTTCGAGAAGCGGCATTACCACTTCCTCGGCCATCGTTCCACGCTCGACATAGAATGCCCGATCCGCAAGCCCCGCCTCGACCAACACATCCCGGACTTTAATGAAATTCGAACCCAACTTCATAACAACCACTGCATCAGCAGCCTGAATTCGCCGAACCAATTCGTCTCGACTCAATGTCCCCGGGAGGACACACAGGACATCATCACCCCACGTCATTGGCACACCGACTGCTGTCCAACAGCCCGACATCCCTGTTACGCCTGGGCAAATCGTAACCGGAAAACGGTCCTTGAGTCGTTCATAGGCATGCATGAACGACCCGTAGAACAAGGGATCACCTTCACAAAGAAGTGCAACATCACGTCCTGCCTCGAGATACGACGCGATAGACTCTGCCGATCTTTCATAGAACTCCGACAAAGCATCAATATAGGCCGGATCGCGGAAGGGAATTTCAACAGTAACCGGATAAACTAAAGGTAATTCAATAGCACCGCTCGGTATCAGAGTATCCGCAATGGTGCGCGCATTGCCTTTGCGTCCCTTTTTCGCAAAATAAGCAATCACGGGCGCTGACTGAAGCGCTTTCAGCGACTTCACCGTGATCAAGTCGGGATCGCCAGGGCCTAACCCGACGCCAAAAAGTCGTCCAAGAGCGGATGCGTTGGTCATCGTATCCGCTACTCTCTTTCACTGGCCAAAGCATTAATTGCGGCGACGGTCATCGCACTTCCGCCGCGTCTTCCGTGTACGATAATTGCAGGCACACGCCCGTCAGCCATCAGCGCATCCTTTGACTCGACAGCACCCACGAACCCGACAGGAATGCCGACAATTAAAGCAGGTTTTGGCGCGCCCGCATCCAGCATTTCCAAAAGCCTGAACAACGCCGTCGGCGCATTGCCGATGGCCACAACCGAACCCGCAAGATAGGGACGCCAGAGTTCCATCGCCGCTGCCGTGCGCGTTGTCGCCAATTCCGCCGCGAGTGCGGGTACAGACGGATCATCCAGCGTGCAGATCACCTGATTATCCGCGGGCAACCTCGCGCGCGTAATCCCCTGAGCCACCATTTTGGCATCACACAGAATCGGCGCTCCCGCCTTCAACGCTTCAATCCCCGCAACGGCAGCACCTGCCGAAAATCGGATATCATCCGCGAGTTCAACCATCCCGCATGAATGGATAATCCTCACGACAACGCGTTCTTCTTCTTTTGTGAACCGCGCCAGTTTGCTTTCAGCACGGATCATCGCAAAAGATCGCCGGTAAATCTCGGCCCCGTCATGAACGTAATGATATTTCACGGATGAGTTCATAACGCCACCTTCGCACACGCACCGTCCATTGCTGCGTTAATCATAACCAAATATTCCCGAACCTGCTCGAAAGTCAGGCCAAATTGGCTTGGATCATCCCCTGCACGACCTGATAACACGACATCATAGCGGCCATCTCTTCCAACAAGCGTGACATCACTAGACGCCGCCCGTGCACACCCCTTGCGGCAACCCGACACATGAAGCCCTGTTCCGGACATCTTCAGGTTCTTTGCCAAAAGAGCGAGAGCACGGGCGTCATCTTGGGTCCGTGTCGATCCGTTCTTGCATGCAGGCGATCCCGGACAACTCGCCACCCTCAGAAGAGGATCATCCGCATCAACAATGAATTCTTCACCTAATTGGGCCAAAACTCTGCCATGATCCCCCACTGCGATACCCGGAAGTAAAATGCTTCGCCATGGCGTCATCCTGAGTTCGCCTGACCCATTCAGATCTGCCAATCCTGCCAATGTTCGCATCATTCCGCTAGTCAGCCGACCGAATGGAACCCCCAATGCGAGGTATTTCACCTCTCCACACAATTGAAAACCGAGTTTGACTGAGATCGTTCGTGCCACATGGGGCCGCAACCACTCTGGAGCAAATCCGGCCGCTTCGAAAATCGCGTCATCTCCCACGTGACCAACAAGCTGCGCCATCCGTCTGATGGGTTCGCTGCAGTTCAAGCTCAAGAGCAGGAACGCATCCACAAATCTAATCGCGATGTCCACCGCCGTCTCGAGCGGAACAACAACAATCCGCTCGCTACCATTGATACCGATAGCGATTGCAGGTTCACCTGTTCCGCCGTCCGACACGGCTTCAAGTCGAATATCCGCACCCTGCGACCAGAGCGAAAATACCCCGCCATCATCAATCGAAAATCCGAATTTCGATGTAATATCAGACGCATGAACAAAGTTTTTTAATCTATTTTCTAATTCAGAAACCAATCCCCGCGGATCAATCAACGCCGTCGGGTCAAGGCCACCGAGCGGAACCATCATAATGTTCCGCACCGACTCCGTCATTTCATCATCATCCACCAACCCCGCCGATTGCAGTCGTTCGATCAACATCGGAAAGCTATCACCACTCACCCCGCGGATCTGGATGTTTGCCCGGTTACTCAGATCAAGAAGCCCATTCCCGTATGCATCAGCGCAATCGGCAAGTACGCCTGCGGCTGCACTCGAAACAATCCCCCCTGAAGGCCGCACCCGCACCAGGAGACCGTCGCCTGTTTCCATCGGCCGCAACGCCCCGGGACACCATCCCTTCCGAAGATTGTTCCCGTTCATTGTGCAAGAACCTCCGGAACTTCAATTCCGCATTCCGAGAGAATAGCGGTGGTCGAATTTCGTCTCGAAACCCAGAAACCCCGTTGCACGGCGCTTGCAAAGTTGCGAGCAATGGCATTCCCGGCTTCCGGATTTGCCTCCATCAGAAATTGCCGGACACGTTCATTGCCAAGTGTTGCCTCAAACATCATGTCAAACTGGCCACTCGTCACGAAGTCCGTGGCAACCGCAAACGAAAACAAATTATTGACCGTCTCAGCAATTTCCGACGCCCCCCGATGCCCGTGCCGCATTTGACCGTTGATCCATCGCGGATTTGTCGCTCTTCCGCGAACAATACGTGCAATCTCTTCTGAAAGCGTGCGCACCCTCTGCCGATCGGAACGGGTTGCATCAACGTGGAAAATGGATGGCGCGTTATCGAGCAAAGCGGCAGCGGCAACAAACCCGCCCTCATGGTCCGCAAAAGCATCAGAATCAAGCACATCCTGGTCGCTCATATCCTGCACATGGACAAAAGCATCGGTCGCCGCCACACGCTCGCGAAATGCATCGGGCGCGGAAATACCATCCTCGTTTGCCCGATACGCATATGAGCTCGCAGTCAGATAAGCAGCACCGAGTTCAGCCTTCTCGGCAACCGCATTATCAAACAGAATCCGCCCCATTCCGATCCCGTAATCGCCCGGCGCATTCCCGAAAATCCGTAAAGGTTCTAGCTGGCTGTCACGCCGCTTTGCCGCGATCGGATTCTCACTCATGGTCTCATCCAATAGCGACACAGCCTGAACAGCCTCGTCGAAGAGCGCAATCTGGGTTTGAAACACATCACGAAAAAGCCCCGAAATCCGCAATGTCACGTCGATGCGAGGCCGGCCAGAAAATGCGGGCGGCAAAACCTCAAATCCGGAAACACGCGATGATCCCTCATCCCATAAGGGTCTCACACCGATCAACGCCATGGCCTGGGCCAGATCATCCCCGCCCGTGCGCATCGTCGCACTTCCCCAAAGATCAATCAGAACCGATCGGGGCCAGTCACCATGATCCTGCACATAGCGGTTGACGACTTCATCTGCCGTTCGCCTGCCGATTTCCCACGCAGTCCGTGTCGGAATACTTCGCGGATCAACCGAAAAAAGATTTCGTCCCGTCGGCAAGACATCAACGCGTCCGCGCGAAGGAGAACCCGACGATCCGGGTTCTATAAACTTGCCTTCAAGCGCCTTGATGAGTCCTTCCATTTCGGACGTGCCGCAAACACTCAACTGGGTACGAAGCGCACCAAGATCAGTTCCCGAGATCGACGCTAAATCGGCTGACCGTTCATCCAAAACAGCTGCGTCAAAACTTGCACCAAAAACATGCAAGCCATCCGCAATCCTCATCTCCTTGAGGTCGCAAAGCCACGCGTCAAGCGTCATCAGAAGATCATCTCTCTCAGAGGATCCATCAATCCCAGGCTCGGCAATCAGTCCGCTTTCCGTCGCACGCTCGATGATGGCATCCGCAAGAAGGCGCGCGCGACGCTGATCAAGCCCTTGTGCCTCGGCATATTCTTCAAGCAGTGACTCAATTTCTGCGGCAACACCATGCGCGCCAGCCTCCTTAAGTGGCGGCGTCAAATGCCCAATCGTGACTGCCGCGAGCCGACGTTTGGCCTGCGCAGCTTCGCCGGGATTATTCACGATAAAGGGATAGATCACCGGAACTGGCCCTAAAACAACTTCAGGCGCACAGAATTCACTCAATGCAACCGATTTTCCCGGCAACCATTCCAATGTGCCATGCGTGCCCAGATGCACCATCGCATCGATTTTCAACGTCTCTCTCAACCAAATATAAAACGCGATATAGGCGTGATGCGGCGGGATATTGCCGTCATGATAGGTGTCTTTCCGCGTCACGGCGTGGCCACGATCAGGTTGCAAGGCGACAATCAGCCCGCCTAAATCCATAAATCGAGCGGAGAAAAAGCCATCGGACACCAACTCCGCGTCACGAACTGCGCCCCAAACTGCTTCAACAGCACGTCGGAAGGCTTCGGGCAAAAGATCGAAATGTTTCTCATACTCGGGTAGCGAAATGATTTTTGTCAAAGGCCCGGAGATCAAATCCTTCATCAAAGCCGCCGAATCCTGCGGAACCCTGACCGAATATCCCTGCAACTTCAAAGCCTCGGAAATCCGGATCACGCTTTCAGGTGTATCAAGCCCAACCGCATATCCTTGCCGCCCCCCCTTGGCTGGATAATCCGATAGCACACACGCAACACGCTTGTTCTTGTTCGGTTTCCGCCTCAAACCCGCCCAGGAGAGTGCCAAATCCGCGACAAACCCGATTCGTGATTCCTCTGGGCTGTGTATAACGCGGGTAAATTCAACCAGATCACGCCGCTCCGCTTCACCCTTGAAGGAAATAGCCCTTGTAATAATCCGCCCGTCAAACTCCGGGAGAACAACATTCATCGCCAGATCAGTCGTCGTCAGCCCGCGCTCGGATACCTGCCAAGGCTCGCGCCAAGTCGTCGAGAGAATGACTTGAAAAACAGGCGCATCTACCCGATCCAGCACACCTCCCCCATCACCTTGACGCCCTGAAAATGCGGTCATATTCAAAATGACATCTGGTGGTGAGTGATCAAGAAAAACCGCAAGATTTTCCGCCGCCACCGGGTCCTTCAAACTGGAAACCGCGACGCAATCAACTGCGAAACCGCGCTCCCAAAGCGCCTTCGCCATTAAAAGTACTGGCGCTGTATCTGCTGCAATGACAATCGAGCGATACACAACAAGAAGCGCACGCGGCGCGCCATTCTCGCCCGCGTGGCAAGCCGCCTCGAACAGGCTTAACGCCGGGATTGCTTCCGGCTCACTCCATGCCGTTGACGTTCCAATCCGGTTCGCGATCCATTTGAGACAATTGGTAAAATTCTTGGCCCCGCCCTCATGGAAGTAAAGCCAAAGACGTTTGAGATCATCGCTTGAAACCGTTGACGCTTCATCGCACCGCGGATCCTGCCGGTAATCTCCCGGCACAACGGCCAATTCGAACCCGTTTTTTCGCGCTAAGCGCGCAAGTTCCTCGATCCCGTAGCGCCAATAATCGAGCCCACCCAGCAAGCGCACAAGCACGAACCTGACTTTGGGTGCCATTCTCTCAACATAAAGATCCACCGAATAGGGATGTTTCAACTGCGCAAGGCACGCCATGCGAAGGCTCGGAAACTCTCCGACGCCTTCCTCATATGCGGCTGCAAGACCGGAAAGGTCGCTGTCCGTAAACGACAAAAACACAATATCACCGGGCGTTTGCTCGAGATCAATCGCAGCAGCTGTAGCGTCTAGCGAATGACTCTCGGTGCGCAGCAAATGCATGAAAGAACCCGATCAGGCTGCCTGACCCAACGCGGCAACAATACCACCTTGGTCGATCCCCTTCTCGCCAATCACCACGAGCCGACCTTGCGGCGCACGACCAGACGGCCAAACCCCGTCAAAGTGATGCCTAAATCTGGACCCTACGCCTTGAACGAGAAGCCGCATCGGCTTGCCCGCAACTTCAACATATCCCTTGATCCGCAACACATCAAATTCATTGGCAATGGAAGCCAAGCGCTCCGAAAAAGCATCGGCATCACTAACAGCAGCGATATTAACAACGAAGCTGTCAAAATCGTCATGGTCATGATCTGGTTCTGCATCGTGATGGGAAGGACGGGCCGCAAGGTCATCTTCTGCAGCAGCATTCAGACCAAGTAAAATCTCGGCAGCAACCTTGCCCTCATGCGTTTCAACAACACGCACCGCGCGCGGAACCGCAGCATTGATTTCCCGGGTCACCCGATCAATTTCAGAGCGATCCATCAAATCAGCCTTGTTCAGGATAACAAGATCCGCACACAACAGCTGGTCCTCATAAACCTCTTCAAGCGGATTGTCGTGATCAATTGACTCATCTTCCGCCCGTTGTGCCTTCAACTTCTCAGGGTCATCCGCAAATCGGCCTGCTGCCACTGCTGCCCCATCAACAACCGTGATCACGCCGTCCACCGTCAAACGTGAGCGAACCGATGGCCAGTCAAAAGCCTTAACGAGCGGCTTTGGCAGCGCCAATCCCGATGTTTCAACAATAATATGCTCGGGGCGGTTCTTCAGCGCGAGAAGTGCCTCGATAGCCGGCACAAATTCATCCGCTACCGTGCAACAAATGCACCCATTCGCAAGCTCGACTATATTCTCCTCGGGACACGACTCAATACCGCAGGAGCGGAGAATTTCGCCATCAACGCCGACATCACCGAATTCGTTGATGATCAGGGCGAGGCGGCGCCCTTTCGCATTCTCGAGAACATGGCGGATCAGCGTCGTCTTTCCGGCACCCAAAAACCCGGTAATGATCGTGACAGGAACTTTGGCTAGAAAAGCTGAGAAGGTCATGAAGAAGATCCATTTTCAGAAGAATGTGTGGGATTGAGTGGGGGTACGCGCGAAATAACGCCCCTTTTTAACACATCAGGCCGCTGTTTCCAGGGAATGAGGCCGTCGGAGGTCTTGGAATAAAGTGCGGCACCTTCGAGGATTGTTTTTGCCGCAGTTTCTGCCGGCAAATCGCCATAGACATAGGTCCATTTGCCCGGTGCCGCGAAGCTGACAGTGCACGGGCGCTTGCAGACGCTGAGACACTCGACCGGCACAAGCTCAATCGGCGCATATGAAAGAGTGTTCTGCTCGTTCAACACCCGAAAAAGACGCGCGCCAGCCCGCTCCTCGGTATCTTCGCCGGCAAGTTTGCAGGTGATGCACACATAAACTTTTGTCGAAACCATCCCGCAAGCCTCACGCCATAAGCCCGAAAAAGGCTAAAAATCAATGAGATGCAGGCGCAGCGGGAAGAATCTCCGCGTTCGAAGCCGCTAAGCGATGAACCGTTCCGAGGCACCCCGCCCGAAAACATGCGTCGTGTGTGATGGCAGGTCTCCTGGCTCGCGGATAAACGTTCTGCACTGCCTTCCCAGAATTTTTTAACCAATTCCAGTGGCTTATCAGCACAAAACTAGCCGCTAACAGTTGCGGGGGCAGCTATGGAATCGCCCGGATTATTTCGAACTCACCATATTCCCGTTTTAACCCCTCAAGTGAAGGGACCATCAACACGAAGACCTTGTCGTAAATGGCGGGGGGAGTCAATTTCTTGTCGCAGGACAAGAGACAATCAGACCGGGATCGGGTATCTGCTGAAAAGGCGCTTTTATCCCGCAACGTTGATCCGAGGTCCCTGTGACACCCTTATCAGAAGACGAAATCAACCGTAAGCATCGCGAAAAAATGGCTAAACGAAAAGCTGTTCAGGACGCGGAAGTGGCCTCAAAAACCATAACATCAAAAGGGTTGCTGATCGTCAACACCGGACCGGGAAAAGGCAAATCAACAGCCGCTTTCGGCCTTGTTCTGCGTGCGCTTGGACACGGACATCATGTTGGAGTTGTGCAGTTCATCAAAGGCGCTTGGAATACCGGCGAGAAGCGCGCCTTGGAGCGATTTTCCGACCTCCTGAGTTGGCACTCCATGGGAGAAGGTTTCACATGGGAAACGCAGGACCGCGAGCGCGATATAGCGGCAGCAAAAAGAGCTTGGGATCAGGTTCTTGAGTTCATGAATGACCCGAAGATCAGACTGATTTTGCTCGACGAACTCAACATCGCACTCCGGTACGATTACCTGCCCTTGTTGGAAGTTGTTAATGTACTTTCAAACCGCCGTCCGGATCTTCACATTATCGTGACGGGCCGGAACGCCAAACCGGAAATGATCGAAGCCGCCGACCTCGTGACGGAAATGGGAATAGTCAAGCATCACTTTGCTGCAGGCATCAAAGCTCAGGAAGGAATCGAGTTTTGACGACCCAACCTCCCGCCTGGGGACTTGCCCTGATGATACAGGGGACAGGTTCGGATGTCGGCAAGTCACTGATCGTGGCGGGACTATGCCGTGTATTCGCGCGGCGTGGACTGCGAGTACGGCCCTTCAAGCCACAAAACATGTCGAACAATGCAGCAGTCACCTCGGACGGCGGCGAGATTGGTCGCGCGCAAGCCTTACAAGCCCGGGCAGCTGGTGTTCCGACCTCGGTTCACATGAACCCGGTACTCCTGAAGCCCCAAAGCATGGTCGGGTCCCAAGTGATCGTGCAGGGCAAAATCGCAGGGAATGCGAAAGCCCGCGAATATCAGGACTGGAAGCCGCGCCTGATGGGAGCTGTGCTCGACAGCTTTTCCCGTCTTCGCGCCGAGGCTGACCTTGTTTTGATTGAGGGCGCCGGAAGCGCTGCAGAGGTAAATCTGCGGGCCAATGACATCGCCAATATGGGCTTTGCGCGGGCAGCGAATGTTCCGGTTATTCTGCTCGGCGATATTGATCGCGGCGGTGTCATTGCCCAGATTGTCGGCACGAAGGCTGTGATCTCACCCGAAGATGACGCCATGATCAAAGGCTTTCTGGTCAACAGATTCCGTGGCGACCCGACATTGTTTGAAAGCGGGATGACGATCATAGCTGAAAAAACCGGCTGGCAATCGCTCGGATTGATCCTGCATTTTGCGGCTGCAGGTTGCTTGCCGGCGGAAGATGCGGTTGCACTTGATAAGCGGACGCGCTCAGCCGACGCCCCCGTCACAATTGCCGTGCCAATGCTTCCGCACATCTCGAACTTTGACGATCTCGACCCGCTCAAATCGGAACCCGGTGTTCGTCTTGTGCTGGTAAGGCGTGGCGAACCTCTGCCCGCCGATGCCAACCTCGTGATTCTTCCCGGTTCAAAGGCAACCATCTCCGATCTGAATGCCTTCAGGTCGGAGGGGTGGGATATCGATCTGAAAGCCCATGTCCGGCGTGGCGGCCATGTGCTCGGAATTTGCGGCGGATATCAGATGCTCGGACACCGGATCGACGATCCGGAGAGAATGGAAGGCGACAGCATTGGCGTGCTCGGTCTCGGTCTACTCGATGTCGGCACTATCATGACACAGGAAAAAACCTTGTCGGCGGTCACCGGCACCCATATCGGCACCCATGCCCCCTTCAGCGGATATGAGATGCATATTGGCCGCACAACCGGCCCAGACCTCGACCGCCCAGTCCTTCGCATGCAGGACGGACGACAGGATGGCGCATCTTCCGCAAACGGTCTCGTGAAAGGTGTCTACGTCCACGGCCTCTTCAACGATGACCAGCAACGCGCAAGCTGGCTCGACTGGATCGGCGCGCAATCTTCCGATTACGCCTATGAACAGGATGTCGAGACAACACTTGATGCCCTTGCCGACCATCTCGAAGCCTGCATCGATTGCGGCATGCTGCTCAGCCTTGCCGCAAAGCCATCAGCACAATGACGAGACTGGCAAGCACAAATGCCTCGGTGAGACATGCTCCACGATAAAGTCTGAGCGCATGGCGGATATCACCCGCACCCGCGTCTCGTCGTCCGTCGCCCATGTAGGAATCATCGACCAGTTCTGATCCGTAGACTCGAGGACCAGCGAGTTTGAGCCCGAGCGCACCCGCAATTGCGGCCTCGGGCCACCCGGCATTCGGCGACCGGTGCTTCCGCGCATCACGAAAGATCGCCCGGACAGCCTCACGAGCGGAGGTTCGGGGCATGAAAAGTGCCGCCAATACGATCCAGAGTGCTGCGAGACGCGACGCAGGCAAATTGATCAAATCATCAAAGCGTGCCGCTGCCCAGCCGAAATTTTCATACCGCGGCGTGCGATGCCCGATCATGCTATCCGCAGTATTCGCGGCCTTATAGAGTGCCGCCCCCGGCAACCCGCCAACCGCCATCCAGAACAGCGGCGCGACAACTCCATCGGAAAAATTCTCGGAAAGACTTTCAATTGCAGCGCGTGCCACGCCACTTTCATCCAACATATCGGGGTTCCGCCCGACAATCATTGCAACGCTCCGACGCCCCCCCGAAAGTCCGTCCTTCTCAAGCCCTTCGGCGACCGCCCTGACGTGCTCATCAAGGCTCCGCTGCGCGGGAAGGCTCGACGCAATCAGAACAAGCCCGACAAAGCCAATCAACGTTTCGGAGAGCAGCAATTCAATCCCGTAGGATACTCCTCCTACAACAGCCAAAAGCACCATCAACGTCAAAATACCTGTCATTCGACGGATATTGCCCGACCATTTTTCGCGGTTGAGCCAACGCTCCAATACGGCAATAAGCCAGCCAATCCAGGTGACAGGATGGCCGATCACGCGATAAAGCTCTTGCGGATAGCCGATGGCTGCTTCAAGAACCAATGCGGCCAATGCCAACAGGAGCGGGAAATCCGGAACCATGTCTCACTCTCATGCGCACGAAACACCGGATATCCTGACCGAGCATGGCGGCAATCTGGCGGCGGCGCGTCGGCGCTTTCCGAGCGCGCCACTGCCATGGATTGACCTGTCCACTGGCATCAATCAAGCCCCCTACCCCGTCGGATCGCTAACTTCGGAGCTATGGGAGCGACTTCCCGAGCGGGATGCCATCGAAAAACTCGAGGCGCAAGCAGCCGTTACTTATGGCACGAAACAGCCAAACCTCGTTGTCGCAGCCCCCGGCACGCAAGCGCTGATCCAGCTTTTACCACGAATCTTGCCGGCCCGGACCGTCGGAATTCTCGATTTTACCTATGCCGAGCATGGAAAATGTTGGGAGAACGCTGGCTCGACCGTCAAAACCGTAACCGATCCACATAAGCTTTCCCTTTTCGACATCGGAATCATTGTGAACCCAAACAATCCGGATGGCCGGGTCGTAGCTGTCGAGACACTTCTCTCGATATCCAACAAACTGGCCAGCAAAAATGGCCATTTGATCGTAGACGAAGCGTTCATCGATGTTCTCGATCCAACCCTCAGCCTCGTGCCCGACATCGAGCAGTGCCAGGCAATTATTCTACGCTCCTTTGGAAAAACCTATGGCCTCGCTGGCCTCCGCCTCGGCTTTGCAATCGCCCCTCGGGAAATAGCCGCCCGCACAAGAGCCGATCTGGGACCATGGGCCGTTTCCGGCCCCGCCATTGACATCGGAATGCGTGCATTGGCCGACGCAGACTGGCTGGCAGAAACGTCAGTACGCCTGCAATCAGATGTAAAACGTCTCGATCAATTGCTTCGCACCCTCGGGCTTGAGCCCTTGGGTGGCTCGGCTCTGTTTCGCTTGGCAAAAAGCGTCGATGCGTCCTCTGCCCTTAACGCTTTGGCCGAGAACGGCATTCTCGTGCGTGCCTTCCGCGATAGGCCGAACTGGCTCCGGTTCGGAATGCCCGGAACCGAGGCAGGATGGAGCCTTCTGGAAAACAGAACCCGCGGGCTTAAACTCAGCTGAAACTCAAGATGATGCCGGACTTGGTTTCACAACAAGCGGAATACCCGCCACCATCAGCACAACCCGATCCGCGACGGCCGCAATACGCTGATGTAGCCGTCCTGCATGATCACGAAACTGCCGCGCCATTTTATTCTCCGGAACGATGCCGAGACTGACCTCGTTCGACACAAGGACTGTCGGCGCTGTCCGGCTGATCAGGGCGGACACAAGTTCCGCTATTGCCGCATCAATATCCTCCTCGCCGACCATGAGATTGGTCACCCACAGTGTGAGGCAATCAATCAAAACAGGCCCGTCAACTTTCAAAGCAGAGACGAGATCAATGGGAGCTTCGATGGACTGCCATCTCGGATCGCGATCAAGCTTGTGCTTTTCGATACGCGCCCGCATTTCATCGTCAAGCGCCTGTCCCGTGGCGATAATCGTCCAAGGTGGCGGAACAGCAAGGAACATCCGCTCCGAATACGCGCTTTTACCAGAGCGCGCGCCACCAAGAACAAGAGTTAAACGATCCAAAACAGGGTTCCATTCATTGTAGAAGATCACGAATGCGACTTACGCCGGGTGGAAAGCAGACGCAACAAGCATTTCTTGAACCATGACAATCGAAATTCATGGACAAACGTTTCCTCTCTGTTCCCCTATCCTACGAAAACATGCGATAAAGCGGAGAAAACGAATCACCGGATAGTGCTCAGTACAATGGCGAATACAGACGATCTTTTTGGCGGGAACGCCGCACGGAAATTACCGGAGACGCCGGCGACCCCCGCCGCACCGCGTCCTGTGCTGAAATCCGTTCCATCCGAACCAACCCCGAGTTTCGGCACACCGGGCGAAGCCGGATACAATGCCTCGTCGATTGAGGTTCTCGAAGGATTGGAACCCGTCCGTCGTCGGCCCGGAATGTATATTGGCGGAACGGACGAGAAGGCGCTGCATCATCTTTTCGCCGAGGTGATCGACAATTCCATGGACGAGGCTGTCGCAGGGCATGCAACCGTTATTTCCGTCGAAATGGAAGAGGATGGTTTTCTATCCGTATCCGACAATGGTCGCGGGATTCCGGTGGATCCGCATCCGAAATTCCCCGACAAATCTGCCCTCGAAGTGATCATGACGACGCTCCATGCGGGCGGAAAGTTCGACTCAAAGGTATACGAGACATCGGGTGGCCTGCACGGCGTCGGCATTTCAGTTGTGAACGCCTTGTCCGAAAAAGTTGAAGTCGAGGTTGCACGCAGCCAAATCCTGTACCGTCAGGATTTTTCGCGCGGGTTCCCGCTCGGCCCGGTCCAGATGCTCGGCAAAGTACAGAACCGTCGCGGCACCAAAGTTCGTTTCAAGCTCGATCCGCAGATTTTCGGTGCAGACGCGCATTTCTCGCCGCGCCGAATCTTCAAAATGGCGCGATCAAAAGCCTATCTTTTCGGCGGCGTAGAGATCCGCTGGACCTGCGCACCATCTCTGCTCGGCGGCGCCGATGATGTGCCGCCACAGGCCGTCTTTCGCTTTCCGTCCGGCCTGAAAGATTATCTCGCCGGAGACATTGAGGGCAAACCCCTGATCACGGATCAGATTTTTGCCGGAAAGATCGAAAAGCCGGGCGGCCACGGATCGCTTGAATGGGCGATTACATGGCTCGGCGGCGTCGAGGATGGTTTCGTGCAATCCTATTGCAATACGATC
>JBJTDR010000084.1:0-5321 GCA_046092445.1 Hyphomicrobiales bacterium
ATGCTGATTCGATCCCGATGCTCGTAATCTCCGCGGTCAATGGTCTCGGCAAAATGGGGTCGGGGAACGGTCATCTCCACGAATTGAAAGATCAGCGCCGCCTCGCCGAGGGCGCAGCCGCCTTCAGCCATACCGTCTTCACACCTGCCGATCTCGATCAGGCCGTAGCGCGCGCCTTCGCGCTATTCTCCGGTGCGCGTCCGCGTCCCGTCCACATCGAAATCCCGACTGACATCATCACGATGGACTGCTCGGCCCATCGCGGTCCCGGAGCAGCAACCCTCCCGCTTCGCGGTGCGCCACGTCACGAACCTCTGGGCGAGGCGTCGGCACTCCTCGCATCAGCCCGCACACCGCTTCTGCTGGTTGGCGGCGGAGCCGTCGACGCATCCGCTGAAATCCGTGAACTAGCCGAGCGTCTCGATGCCCCCGTCATCATGACCGTGAATGGCCGCGGTATTCTGCCGCCCGGCCATCCCCTTTCCGTCTCCGCCAATGCGAGCCTGCCCGCACCGCGCGCCTTGATGGCGGAAGCGGATGTCATTCTGGCCATCGGCACCGAAATCGGCCCCACCGATTACGACTGGAACGAGGAGGGCCCTGCCACACTTAACGGCTTCCTTATTCGCGTCGATATCGATCCCGAACAGGCCATGCGTGGTCACCGCGCCGCGTGCATCATCATTGCCGATGCGGCCGAAACAGCACGCGAACTGCTCTCGCTGGTCCCGTCGAAAGGGTCCCGGGATGGCGCAGTCCGCAGCAGCCGCGCCCGCGCGGCCATTGCCCGCGACAGTCTCAATCTCACCTATCGCGCCTCGCTTGCAATGCTCGAGACAGTCCGTCAAACACTGCCCGACGCCGTCATCGTCGGCGACTCGGCCCAGCCCGTCTATGCCGCCTCCGTTGCCTATGAAGCCGAACGCCCCCGCGCGTTTTTCTGCTCCGCAACGGGGTTCGGTACATTGGGCTATGCTTTGCCTGCCGCAATCGGTGCCAAAATCGGCCAGCCCGACCGTCCTGTCATCTGCCTGATTGGCGATGGCGGCTTGCAATTCTCGGTCGGCGAACTCGCCTCTGCGGTCGAGGCCAACACGCCAATCATCATTCTGCTCTGGAACAATTTCGGCTATGGCGAGATCAAGTCTTTCATGGTCTCGCGCCAGATTCAGCCGATCGGCATTGATATCGGAACGCCTGACTTTGTCCTGCTTGCAAAGGCTTTCGGCGCGGCCTCGGAGCGTCTTGAGGCACCCGATGATCTCGCCCGTCTCCTGAGCGAAGCCGCCTCGCGCAACGTTCCGACCCTGATCGAGATCAACGAGGCAAGTTACGTCGCCGCCAAGGGCTAGGCAGCGCTGGGTCTAAGCAGCTCTCCAGCGCAAAGACATGCAGGAGAGCCCGGCATCAACCTTTGCAATCTCGGACGTCTCCAGCGGCACAACCTGATATCCCGCCTCCTGCAATCGTTTGATCGTTCCCGGAAACGCTTTCCCCGCCAGCACCCGATCATTGATCCGGAGTGCGTTGGCCGCTCCCTCTTCGCCCTCGGGCGTATAGATAATGTTCAATCCGTCAAAGACGCCACCCGCAGCGAGTCGCTTCGTTGAAAGCACCGTACCCTCGTCAAGCAGCGAACAGTCTGACTTGAAGTGCAACACATTGGCCGGCGTCCGCACAATCACCGGGTTCTTGCCGAATTCCCCGAGACACGCGGCAAGCGCTTCCGCACCCGTCTGGTTCGTCCGGTCGGAAAGCCCGATCATCACCCTGTCCTGCAACACCAGAATATCCCCGCCATCGGCAAATCCGGGCGCAGGCAGCTCAAGCACGCGTCCGAAGTGCCGGCGCAGCACTGGCGCGATCTCTGCCGCTTCCCCGAACCGGCTCTTCGCCCCGGGCCGCATCACGATGGCACCTTCCGTGAACACGAGCGCCGGATCCTCGACGAACATCGAGTCGGGGTAGGCGTCCAAAGCCGGCAGTACCTCCACCGTCAGTCCCGCCTCTCTCAACGCCTCCACATAGGCGGCATTCTCCGAGATCACGCGGCCATAGTCCGGCGCACCGACATCGACAGCCCGCACCCCGTTCACAATCGCAGCACAAGGGGTTCGTACAATGGCATGGGTGAAATGGTAGACGGGTTCTGTTGGCACGGGAGAGTCCTGATCATCCGGCATCGAGATCGTGTGTTTACCACATCTTCAATTGGAATATTGGTCAAAATCCGACTGGAACTCCAACGCAAACTCCAACACGAACTCCAACGCGGAAAAAAAGGCTGCTTTGTTCCACGTTATTTCCAGCAAACAGTGCCGTTTTTTCCGCATAATTTCCGCGAGTGATGGAACAGTTCCGATTGTGATTGTGCCACGACGGATTTGGAATAGTCACGCGGCGATGCATGGAATTGCCGTTGTCTGTTCATTTCAAAGTCATAAGGTCACGCTTCCAATCGCTCTGTAGATTGCAATTGCCTCGTAAAGGCGCAGTCAAGGCTGTGAGCCGCCTTTTCATCTTTTGCAACACCTACTTCTTGATTGAGATCATTCGCCTTCACGGACGTTCTCTGTGTCTCCTAAGGCCGTTTGGCGTGATCTCTCTTTCGGGCGCGGCATGATGTTGAGCATTGGTGTCAAATCAACTCAATCAGCCCCGATTTCAGCCAGTACCTTGTCAAGCGCAGTCACCAGATGATCAACATCCTCTGACGTGGTGTCGGGTGAGATCAGCATCATATTGTGAAATGGCGCAATTAGGACGCCTTGATTCAGCAATCCGATATGAATCGCTCCTTCCAGCTCGGGATGATGGGATTTTTCCGCCTCTGTGCCATTTTTGAGCAGTTTTTCTGAAAAAATCAACTCTATACGCGCCCCGACACGGATCACATGCCACGGCATTTTGTGCCGTTCGATGACTTGGCGCAGCCGTTCTTCAGCAGTACCCGCCAACGTCTCCATATGTCGATAATTCGCCGGCGTCATAACATATTCGAGTGACGCCCGAAGGGCAGTAAGCGAGAGCGCATTCGCTGAAAGCGTGGTTCCCATCCCCGAATGACCCGACTCCTTTTCGAAAAGTGCCTGTTCATATTTGCTGGCAACTTCTCGCGTCATACCCCAAACCGCCGTCGGAACGCCGCCCGCAATTGCCTTTCCGCATACCCAAAGATCAGGCTCAAGTCCGAAAATGCGCGAATATCCGCCATATCCGGATGAAATCGTGTGGGTTTCATCAATCAACAGCAGTGTTCCGGTCTGCCGTGTCAGTGTTCGCAAGGCATCATGAAATCCCGGGTCCGGCAGCACCATCGACGAATTGGTCAACACCGGCTCAGTGATGACGCAGGCAATATCCAGTTTTTCCAACGCGTCGCGCAAACTCTCGACATCATTGAACTCCACCACCTCTGTCATCGCCGTCAAATCGGTGAACTGGCCCATTAAACCGGGCCTGTGAACCCTTTCTCCGTGCTTTAATCGGACAAAAGTTTCATCAACCGTCCCGTGATAGCACCCATGAAAAACCAGAATTTTCGGACGATTTGTGATCGTCCGCGCAAGTCTCAACGCGAAGCGGTTCGCATCGGTTGCCGTTAGGGCTATCTGCCATACCGGCAGGCCGAATGTCTTTGCGAGAAGCGTGCCGACAATTGCCGCATCAGCCGTTGGCAGCATATGCGTGAAACCCTGTTCCGCCTGACGTTTAACAGCCCGAGCAATCGGTTCAGGGGAATGCCCGAACATTGCGCCCGTATCGCCAAGACAGAAATCAGCATACTGATTGCCATCAATATCGGTCAGAGATGCACCTTTAGCTTGAGCAATGATCAGCGGATAGGGGAGCGGCCAATCTGTCATCCATTGCATCGGGACGCCATTTACGAAGCCCGAACGCGCGTCTATGGCACGTTCTGCCGCTTTCGGACGCTTTATCGGATAGATGGCGTTCTGTGACTGTCTGTAGCGTTCAAGTGATGTTCGTTTAACACCTTTGACGATCTCCAGTCGATTTTCCATGTCTGAAGCGCTCAACCGCAACCTTGAAAAGTTCTGTTTTATGTCATCTTCCGAATGGTCCCTTCAGTCAATGGTCGTCTCTGTCGCTTTTTGTATTCGGGCCTCTTTGGCTTGAGAAAATTATCGGCTAAAAAGAAATCTTCGTGACGCTGGAATCTTTTATTAGCCTCGAAATTTTGGTTCAAATGGCAAAATTTAGCAATCTTTTCAGACCGATCAGTGTTGGCATGATCTCGATCGGGAACCGAATTATCTCTACTGGGCACGATACTGTGATGGCTCATGATGGGCACGTGACAGACCGACTGATTGCCTATCATGAGGCGCGAGCGAAGGGTGGTGCCGGGCTAATCATTGTTCAGGTTTCCGGCGTTCACGAAACGGCCCGATACACATCGCATATGTTGATGGCAACCGATGATAGTTCCATTCCGGGATACCGGAAACTTGCCAAAGCGGTTCATGCGCATGGAACAAAAATATTTGGGCAATTGTTTCATCCCGGGCGCGAAATCATGGAAACGCAAGACGGCACGTTGCCAGTCGCCTACGCACCATCTGCCGTTCCGAACTCGCGTTTTCACGTGATGCCGGTACCGTTATCGCTGTCGATGATCAGGGAAATCATAGAAGGCTATGCGAGTGCTGCTTTGCGCATGCAAAAAGCAGGATTTGACGGCTGTGAAATCGTTGCCAGTCACGGTTATCTTCCGGCCCAATTCCTTAATCCGAACATTAACAACCGGACGGATTCATACGGCGGTAGCCTTCCAAATCGACTCCGCTTTCTTGACGAAGTCGCTACAGCAATTCGGCAAAAAGTCGGCGATAAGCTCGTAGTTGGTGTAAGGATTAGTGGGGAGGAAAGAGACGTCGAATCTATTGATGTTGGGGAAGTGCTGGAAGTCTGTCGAATGCTCGATAAGGCTGGTTCAGTTGATTATTTTCATGTGATTGCTGGTACATCGGCCTCTTTATCAGGTGCAATTCATATCGTGCCGCCCATGTACCTTGAAACAGGCTACATTGCCCCGTTCGCGGCAACGGTGAAGGGCATTGTTTCGAAGCCGGTTTTTGTAACAGGACGGATCAACCAGCCTCAAATAGCAGAAGCAATTCTCGCAAAGGGTCAGGCCGATATGTGCGGTATGACGCGTGCGATGATTTCCGATCCTGATATGCCGAGAAAAGCACTCGAAGGGCGAAGTGATGATATTCGGGCGTGTATCAGCTGTAATCAGGCATGTATTGGTCATTTTCATAAAGGTTACCCAATTTCATGCATCCAATTTCCTG
>JBJTDR010000085.1:0-35218 GCA_046092445.1 Hyphomicrobiales bacterium
CGATACCTATATCGTTGATCTCGCAACTGACGTGATCTCGGAGGCGGCGAATGCGGGCACGGATAGCGTTCAATCTTCCGCCACTTTTGCTCTTTCCGCCAACCTCGAAAACCTTACCCTCACCGGCACAGCTGCCATCAATGGCATGGGCAATACAGGCGCCAACATCATCACCGGTAATTCCGGTGTCAATAATCTCAGCGGGAATGCCGGGAATGACACGCTGGATGGCCTCGCTGGGAATGACGCGCTCAATGGCGGTGCCGGGCTCGACAGGCTCATCGGCGGCGCGGGCAATGACATGCTCCTCGGCGGCACGGAGAGCGACACCTTTGTCTTCGCCGCAGGTTTTGGCAAAGACACGATCGTGGATTTCAACGCCGCCACCGGCGTCAACCACGACGTGCTGGAATTCTCGACGGCCGTTTTCGCCAATTGGGCGGCCCTGCTCGCCGCAACCACCCAGGTCGGAACCGATCTCGTCATCACCCAAAACGCCAGCAACACGATCATCCTGAAAAACGTCACCCTCTCGAGCTTCACCTCGGACAACGCAATTTTCATCGCCTGATCAACCAACAAAACGGGTGACGGCAAATCCGTCACCCGGGAAGTCGACCCCCCGGCATGGCCGGGGGTTTTCCGTTGTTCGCTATAAAAAACAGATCATTTTTCAGCCAAACTCCAACGCTACCAATTCCGACTGGAAAATGTCCCATGTCCGGCATGGAAATTTCCGGTTCCACCTCTGGCACAACGCACTCCAACACTCCAACGTTGGAATTCGCCTGTTTCTCCCGATTTTTCCGCCAAATTTGCCCTGTTTCAAAGCAAATTACCCCGAATTTCATCGCGGATTCGCCGGCACCAATCGTCGCTAATTCCGGATTCCCCTGTCAAATCCGGCCTGTACCACCCCCGCCCCCCGCCTTTCCCGTTCAACAAAAAACACGGCAAAAATCCCTAAAATTGCCATGTTTTCTTGCTATTCTCCTGTCCAGGTCCGGCAGATACCGTGGTCCACAGCCCTCTGAAACGGCCTGTTTGTTAAAAAATTGATTTTCTTGATTGAAAAGCAATTCCACTCTATTCCGTCGTTCTGTTTATCGTACGACGGCCAAAGGTTTCGGAATTCCGCATGATCGAGAAAAGCCAATCCTCCCGCCGCAGGACCTTCGCGATCATCTCGCATCCTGACGCCGGCAAGACGACCCTGACGGAGAAGCTCCTGCTGTTCGGCGGTGCGATCCAGCTTGCCGGCGCGGTCAAGGCGAAGAAGGCCGGGGCGGAAACGCGGTCGGACTGGATGGGGATCGAGCGGGCCCGCGGCATTTCGGTTGTTACCTCGGTGATGACCTTCGAATACGCCGATTGCGTCTTCAACCTGCTCGACACGCCGGGCCACGAGGACTTTTCGGAGGATACCTACCGGACGCTGACCGCCGTCGACTCTGCTGTCATGGTCATTGACGCCGCCAAGGGCATCGAAGCCCGCACACGAAAGCTGTTCGAAGTCTGCCGCCTTCGGGATATCCCGATTGTGACATTCATCAACAAGATGGACCGCGAAACCCGCGATCCGTTCGACCTTCTGGACGAGATTGAGAAGACCCTCGCGCTCGATACTGCACCTGTCACATGGCCAATCGGCCGCGGCCGGAACTTTGCGGGCACCTATGATCTGCGGTCCAACCGCGTCCGGCGGGTTGATACCGACGAGGAGCCCTTGCAGGTCAACGGCCCCGAGGATTCCCGGGTCATGGCACTGCTGCCCGAGCACGAGCGCGATGTTGCGGGCGGGGAGTTGGCGCTCGCCATGGAGGCCTGCCGTCCCTTCGATCGCGCGGCCTTTCTGGAAGGCCATCTGACACCCGTATTCTTCGGCTCCGCGCTGAGGAATTTCGGTGTCCGCGACCTGATCGACGCTTTGGCCGAGATGGCGCCGCCGCCGCGCAGCCACGATGCGAATACCCGCTCTGTCACCGCCGACGAGAAGGCAATGACAGGGTTTGTGTTCAAAATCCAAGCCAACATGGACCCGAATCATCGGGATCGCATTGCCTTTATCCGCGTTTGCTCCGGCATGCTGACCCGCGGAATGAAAGCCAAGTTGATCCGCACCGGCAAGCCATTGCCGCTGAACGCGCCGCAATTCTTCTTCGCCCGCAACCGTGCTCTTGTCGAGGAGGCCTATGCCGGTGATATTGTCGGAATTCCCAACCATGGAACGCTTCGCATCGGCGATACGTTGACGGAGGGAGAGGAATTGGTTTTTCGGGGCGTGCCCAGCTTCGCCCCCGAAATCGTGAGGCGCATCAAACTGCAGGACGCGATGAAGGCGAAGAAACTCCGCGACGCGCTTCAGCAATTGGCCGAGGAAGGGGTTGTCCAGCTCTTCCTGCCCGCCGATGGCTCAAGCGCCCTCGTCGGTGTTGTAGGAGCCTTGCAGCTTGATGTTCTGGCCGAGCGACTATTGGCGGAGTATGGCCTTCCAGTCGCCTATGAAGCATCACGATTCTCAGTTTGCCGCTGGATTACGGCGGATGATCGAATTGAGCTGCAGAAGTTCATTGATGCCCATTTCGCGTCGATTGCCTATGATCTCGACCAGGCGCCAGTGTTCTTGTCCGGCTCGGCTTTCCAGCTTAAATACGAGGAGGATCGCTGGCCGCTTGTTCGTGTCTCGGATATCAAGGACTATCAGGTGACCGGGTCAGCCGTTTGATATTGGCAATAGGATGAAAGCGGAGCAATGACCCAGTCATCGGATAATACCATTCTCGTGAAGGCTCCGGCCCTCAAAACACTCGTCAGCCAGATTTTTTTACAGGCCGGCTCGAGCCCTCGTGAAAGCCAGTTGGTCGCGGATCATCTGGTTGAAGCCAATCTTCGGGGCCATGATTCGCATGGCGTCGGCATGATCCCGCTCTACATTACCAATCTCGGCCTTGGCGAGGCTGTGCTGAACGTGCACCCGACGACGATGCGTGATCTTGAAACAATGGTTGTGCTGGATGGAGGCCTCGGTTTGGGTCAGTCCATCGCGCACGAGGCAACGGAGCTCGGGATCAAGCGGGCCCAAAAGCACGGCTCCTGCATTGTCGCGCTGCGTAACAGTCATCACATTGGCCGTATTGGTCACTGGGCTGAACAATGCGCCGATGCGGGCCTCGTCTCACTTCATTTCGTTAATGTCGTGGCCGAACCGGTTGTCGCACCTTACGGCGGCAAAGTGGCCCGCTTGGTCACCAATCCCGTCTCGATCGGTATTCCGCGTGATAATAATCCACCGGTTATTGTGGATTTTGCGACGAGCAAACTCGCCCATGGCAAAATCAGGGTTGCCTACAACAAGGGTATCGACGTACCTGAAGGAGCATTGATCGACGCGATGGGCAATCCGACCTCGGACGCTTCGGTGCTCTTCGAGGATCCAAAGGGTGCTTTGCTTCCGTTCGGCGATCATAAGGGCTGGACGCTCGCATTTGCCTGTGAGGCCCTTGCAGGAGCTTTGACGGGCGGGTTGACGGTCAAGGGGCCGGCAAGACGCCCCGCTGTCATCAATAATTTGCTGTCAATCATCGTCTCAGTTGACTCGATGGGCACGGCGCCGTCATTCTTTCAAGAGCTTGACGGTTTCATAGGTTGGGTGCAGTCAGCGGAAAACGGACGAGCTTCATCTGTTTTGTTACCGGGCGATCCCGAGCGCGCCACGCGCAGCATCCGTCTCGCGGAGGGTATTCCCGTCGACAAAATGACTTGGCGCCAAATCACTCAGGCGGCAGAAAATGTTGGTGTGACCGAGAGGGCGCTTGCCGCAGCACTCGGGGCATGAGAATTCATCCGGAGGAACAAACGAACTCGAAAGGCACTGGCAGTATCGCGAAGAGACGATACGGCATGTCATGGTTCGGAATTGCTGCAAGCGTCATTCTGATGGGGATTGCGCTTGTTGTCCTCTATCGAATTTCAACAGAAGTTAGTCTTGCTGACGTCAGGACAGCATTTGCAAAAGCTGGTCGAGAGCAGATCGGACTCGCGATCCTATTCACCATCATAAGCTACCTTTTTCTGACCGGATATGACGCCCTTGCACTCCGGCAATTGGGAATACGGGTCAAAGTCTGGGTCATGGCACTGGCCTCCTTTGCGAGCTATGCTATATCGTTCACTTTGGGTTTCCCGCTACTTACCGCAGGTACGGTTCGCTATTGGATTTACGCATCGAGCGGGGTATCGTCGTCGAAAGTGGCCAGTTTGACGTTGATTGCAGGAACGACATTTATTCTCGGAATGGCGTTGGTTATCGCTGTCGGCCTCGTCTGGCAGCCGATAACGCTCGCAAGTATCAATCAGGCTGCCGTCTCCGTGAATCGTGCGATCGGAATTGTAGTATTGGGTGGTCTCGGTATATACCTCGGCTGGGCCGCAATGAGGCGCCGTCATCTTAGTATCGGTCGATTCGTTATCGAGATGCCAACCTTTTCTGTCTCCGTTGGCCAGCTTGTCCTCGGCGCGGTGGATGTCTGTGCGGCGGCAGCAGTACTCTACGTGCTATTGCCCTCTGAGCACGGGATTGCATTCGAGACGTTTGCGGCCGTCTATGCTTTTGCCTGTCTACTTGGGGTCGTAAGTCATGCCCCTGGCGGTCTGGGCGTATTCGAGGCTACGATCTTGCTTGCCTTTAATTCGGTGCCGAAAGAGGGCTTGATCGGTGCGCTGTTCCTGTTCAGGCTCTGCTATTATCTGGGGCCGTTCGTTCTTGCGCTTGCTGGACTTGGAGCCTACGAAATTGTCATGCGGATGTCACGATCTGACAGAGGAAATTCAACGCCCGAGAGAGATGAAATCCGTCAAGCTGAATGAGTTGATCAACGCAAGGAAATGGCGACATGGTAGGGGGATTGGGACTTGAAAGTCGTACCCTCATATTTTCTATCCTTGAAGCTTTGAGAGACCCCGTCGTCTTGATCGACGGACTGGCAAATGTACATTCGTTGAATTCGACTGCCAAATCGTTATGGCCAAGTCTTGTTGAGGGAAGGCCCTTTTCATTTTCGCTGAGATATCCCGACTTAAATGATGCCATCAGGGCCGTGCTGAGTGGCGAACCGGAGCGTTCAGTCGAGTTGATTGAGAGGATTCCCGTCGAGCAGTCATTTTTGGTTCGGGTATCTCCGTTGTCGGAGGTTACGCATCGCGGAATACGTAATTATCCGCTCGTTATTGTTGTATTCACGAATCTTACCGAGGCGCGTCGACTCGAATCGACTCGGGTTGATTTCGTTGCGAACGCGAGTCATGAACTACGAACTCCGCTGGCTTCGCTCTTGGGTTTTATCGAGACTTTGCAGGGTTCGGCGCGAAATGATCCGAAAGCCCACGAGAGATTTCTTGGTATTATGCGCGACCAAGCTCAACGAATGTCGCGCCTGATCGATGATTTGCTGTCACTTTCTCGTGTCGAGATGAGTGAACACAAGCAACCAGTTGATCACGTCGACATTGGCTTGCTCACTCAAGAAATGGTCGACATGCTCAAGCCCTTGGCACGCGATCGAGGTGTCGAGATAAATTATCAGCCTCCGTTTGATCCCATAATTGTGATCGGCGATCGGGATGAATTACTTCGCTTGATCGAAAACCTGATTGAAAATGCCATCAAATACGGACAATCCGGTGGAAAGGTTGAAATCTCAGTTGATCATTCAAACACTCTTAGCAACGGAGTGTCCGAAGTGGAGCTATCGGTTAGGGATTATGGTCCGGGAATAGCTTCGGAGTTCCTTCCTCGTCTCACGGAACGATTTTACCAGATCGATATCGCGGCCAGTCGGGATAAGGGAGGAACAGGACTTGGCCTTGCTATCGTAAAACATATCGTTAATCGTCATCGAGGACGACTTGTGATTGAAAGCAAGGTCGGTGCGGGTTCAATTTTTCGGGTGTCTTTGCCGAAGCATTTTAAATCCATTTGAATTTTCCGATCTCTGCTCTCTGCATGACGTATGTCACACATGTCAATCGATGCGTCACAAAACTGTCATTCGCAAATCTTACACTCGTTATCGCGAAATAGTTTCGCTCCAAATTCGCTCACTGGCCAATGCGTTATCTGCGTGGCTTCGGAGCAGTCGGTTCAAAAATGGAGACTTTCTGTGAAGTTCATGACGATTTTTGCCGCAGGCTTTGTTCTCGCGGCTTCTTTGACTTCAGCTATTGCTGCGGACATCTCAGGTGCTGGCGCAACATTTCCCTACCCGATCTACGCAAAGTGGGCAGATGCATACAAGAAGCAGACGGGTATTGGCATGAATTATCAGTCAATTGGATCGGGCGGCGGAATAAAGCAGATACAGGCGAAGACCGTTACCTTCGGCGCAACTGATGCTCCGCTGAGTGGCGCTGATCTCGAAAAATGGGGGTTGGTCCAGTTTCCAATGGTAATGGGCGGCATTGTTCCAGTGATCAATGTGGACGGTATCGAGGCAGGGCAGATGACTCTCGACGGTTCAACATTGGCAAATATATATCTTGGCAAAATCAGGACATGGGATGACGCAGCGATAAAGGCTTTGAATCCGAATTTAAAACTCCCCTCTACCGCGATTATTGTCATTCGTAGGTCCGACGGTTCGGGCACCACATTCAATTTCGCGCACTACCTTGCGAAAATGAGCGACGATTGGAAAAGGAACGTCGGTGTTGCGACCGCGCTAGAGTGGCCTGTCGGCATTGGTGCGAAGGGTAATGAAGGTGTGGCAAACAATGTGATGCAAGCCAAGGGCTCCGTTGGCTACGTCGAGTTTGCGTATGCAAAGCAAAACGGCCTGACCTATACAAAAATGATAAATGCAGCCGGTAAGGCTATCACTCCTTCGCTCGCTTCTTTCCAGGCAGGAGCAGCAAATGCGGATTGGAATAGTGAGCCCGGTTTTGCCGTCATTTTGAGCAACCCCACAGGTGTAGCGGCTTGGCCGATGACAGCAACGACTTGGATCCTGATGTATCGACAGGCACAGGACGCAGAAATGTCTGCCGCCGCGATCAAGTTCTTCAAATGGGCTTACTCCAGCGGGGACAAGATGGCAATGGACCTCGACTACGTTCCGATGCCGGAAAATGTTGTCGGCGACGTCATCAAAGTTCTGAACGGAATCAAGTAACGTTTGTGTGGAATAGCATTCAAAGAATACATTTTCCGATTGCGCATCGAATGGGAAAGAGGCAACGAAAACCTCTTTCCTGTTTGTCTTCGGTACACTGTTGTCTGATCGGGGACTGAAGCAAACCCTCGGGATGGTGCTCGCTTTCTGGATTGAGAACGAGGGGATAGGAGTGTCTCAGGTGAACGACCCGATAATCCAATCGGCAGGACTGGTGCGAACGATTGGGCGCGACAAAGCGAAAGCTGTGTGGCGTTTCCGGATCTCTGACACGGCTTTCCAAATGCTCGCAAGGGCAGCAGCCATACTTGTTCTAATCATTCTCAGTGGTGTCATTGCATCCCTTATTCATGGATCAATACCCATCTTCGATGAGATGGGATTGGAATTTTTTACCTCTTCATCGTGGAACCCGGTTACTGATCGCTTTAGTGCAGGAGCCGCAATTTTCGGGACGGTGGTCACATCGGTAATTGCACTCATGATTGCTGTTCCTGTTGGGCTGGGAATCGCCATTTTTTTGACGGAGCTTTGTACGCCAAGATTACGTCGACCGATTGCAATAGCAATTGAGTTATTGGCAGGTATCCCATCCATTATTTACGGCATCTGGGGATTATTCTTTTTTGCTCCGTTTCTTCAGCAGCATGTGCAGCCTTATTTGATTTCTGTTTTTGAAGATATACCCCTGTTTTCCACCCTATTCGCGGGACCACCTTATGGAATAGGAGTTTTGACGGCTGGACTCGTGCTGGCCATTATGGTTTTGCCGTTCATCACTTCCATATCCCGCGATGTTTTCGATACCGTTCCACCAGTCTTAAAGGAAGCTGCTTATGGAATGGGATGCACAACATGGGAAGTTGTCAGGAAAATTGTCATGCCTTACACCAAAGCGGGTGTAATCGGCGGCATAATGCTGGCTTTGGGTCGAGCGCTCGGCGAGACCATGGCAGTAACGTTCGTTATCGGGAACGCTCACAAAATTTCCGGCTCTTTGCTCGCGCCAGGGACATCTATCTCGGCAAATATTGCAAATGAGTTCACGGAGGCCGTGGGGGAAGTTTACACGTCTGCGCTGATCGCTCTTGGACTAATTCTTTTCGTGATTACTTTCTTTGTTATAGCGATGGCAAGATTACTGCTCATGCGCCTCGATGCGAGGGCCGCCTCATGACAAAGCGCTATCGAAACAGGCGGATTATCAACGCCATATGGATGATTCTTAGCGTTTTTTCGACGCTAATTGGGCTCGGTGTCCTTGCTTTGATCCTTGGAGGTTTGTTCTGGAAAGGAGTTAGTGGCTTCCATTTAGGGTTGTTCACTGAGATGACACCTCCTCCCGGTTCAGAGGGTGGATTGCTCAACCCGATTGCCGGTAGCCTTCTAATGACCTTCATCGGTGTCGTGCTCGGTTCTCCTGTTGGTATTATGGCGGGTACCTTCCTTGCCGAATACGGGGAGCGATCCGTTTTAGCGTCTGTCGTCCGGTTCATTAATGACGTGTTATTGTCAGCACCCTCAATCATAATCGGTTTGTTCGTTTATCAGGTGATGGTCGCTCCACTCGGCCAATTTTCCGGGTTTGCAGGTGGAGTCGCGTTGGCATTGATTGTAATTCCGGTCGTGGTCCGGACGACTGAGGATATGCTTCGTTTGGTACCTGTTCCTCTACGGGAGGCCGCTTCCGCACTCGGGACACCGCGCTCGTTTGTGATCCGGAAGGTTGTATATCGCGCAGCACGGACAGGTATCATCACAGGCTTGTTGCTTGCCTTTGCAAGGATCAGCGGGGAAACGGCGCCTTTGCTCTTTACCGCTTTGAACAACCAGTTCTGGAGTATTGACCTGACTCAGCCAATGGCTAGCTTGCCGGCAGTTATATTCCAATTTGCCCTCAGTCCTTACAAAGACTGGCAGGAGCTGGCTTGGTCGGGCGCATTACTTATTACACTTACAGTACTGACGCTAAGTGTAATCTCGCGCGCACTCGCTGCGTCAAGGACATAAGTCATGACAGAACAGAAACACATAAACGAAAAAATTTCAATCAGAAATCTTGATTTCTATTATGGCACCAGTCGCGCGTTGGCGCAAATTTCCTTACCGCTATACGAAAATAGGGTGACTGCATTTATTGGCCCTTCGGGCTGCGGAAAGTCAACTTTACTTCGTGTACTCAATCGCATGTATGATCTTTATCCGAACCAGCGTGCCGAAGGTGAGGTTTTTTTTGAGGGAGAAAATATCTTGAGTGGTAGTGTTGATCTGAACCTTCTTCGATCTCGGATTGGGATGGTATTTCAGAAGCCAACACCATTTCCTATGACAATCTACGAAAATATATCGTTTGGTATCAAACTTTATGAAAATTTATCTAGAAGCGAGATGGATGGACGGGTCGAAGACTCGCTTAGGCGAGCTGCGATATGGAATGAAGTGAAGGATAAGCTCGGCCAAAGTGGTCTGAGCTTATCAGGTGGGCAGCAGCAAAGGTTGTGTATCGCCAGAACCGTCGCCATACGGCCTGACGTTATTCTTTTTGACGAGCCATGCTCTGCCCTTGACCCAATTTCGACTGCCAAGATCGAAGAACTTATTGATGAGCTCAAAACTGAATACACAATCGCAATCGTTACCCACAACATGCAGCAAGCTGCACGCGTATCGGAAAAGACAGCGTTCATGTATCTTGGGCAACTCATTGAATTTGATGACACATCAAAAATGTTCACTGCGCCGAGCGATAAGCGAACTCAAGATTACATTACGGGGCGCTTCGGCTGAAGCCGTCACCAACCGGTTCCGGGGGAGATTGATGTCAGACCATACAGTTAAATCCTACGATGAAGATCTAATAGAAATAGGGCGAAAAATTGCTGAAATGGGCGGAATTGCCGAGACGATGCTGTCAAATTCAATCAGTGCGCTCGTTAAGGGTGATACTGTTCTCGCACAAAGGGTGATTGCAACTGATCCTCGATTAGACACGTTGGAACGCGAGGTCGAAGAAAAAGCCACACTGACAATTGCCAAGCGCCAGCCGATGGCTATCGATTTGCGAGCCATTGTTTCAGCAATTCGAATTGCAAGCGATCTCGAGCGGATTGGCGATCTGGCAAAGAACGTTGGCAAGCGAGTTGTTGCTATCGATGGGCAATTTGCGCCGCAGAAAATTGTCGGTGGTGTTGAGCATATCAGCGACCTTGCCTTAGATCGAATGAAGCGCGTTCTAGATGCTTACGCTCAACGTGACGATGCCGCTGCGATGGACGTCTGGCGGCGCGATGAAGAAATCGACAAACTTTACAATTCGCTGTTCCGCGAATTATTGACCTACATGATGGAGGATCCTCGGAACATAGGATTTTGCGCCCATCTTTTGTTCTGCGCAAAAAATATTGAGAGAATTGGTGACCATGCGACCAATATCGCCGAAACAATCCATTATTTGATAACGGGCGAGGCCATATCTGGTGATCGGCCACGCGCCTCAGATGCAATTATTCCTCTCGAGACGTGACTAGTACGAGAGTAAAGCTGGATCAAATGAGATGAGTCGGCACCCGCGAATCCTTATAGTTGAAGATGAAGAGCCTATAACGATGATGCTGCGCTACAACCTCGAGGCCGAGGGCTACTTTGTAGACAGCTCGTCGCGAGGCGATGAGGCTGAAATTATGCTTCGCGAGCAAATTCCGGATTTGGTACTACTCGACTGGATGCTGCCCGGTTTATCCGGAATTGAGCTTTGCCGTCGGATTCGCCAGCGAGCGGAGACGCAGCTTCTTCCCGTCATTCTATTGACGGCAAGGGGTGAAGAAAGTGAACGGGTCCGTGGGTTGGGCACGGGCGCGGATGACTACATTGTCAAACCATTTTCGGTGCCCGAGTTGTTGGCTCGAGTCCGTGCTTTGCTGCGCCGCGTTGCACCTAGACGGATCGCCAACGTTTTAGAAGCGGGGGACCTCGTATTGGATCGCAATACTCATCGTGTAAGGCGAGGTGTAAGAGATATCCATCTTGGACCCACGGAATTCAAGATGCTGGAGTTTTTAATGGAACGCCCCGGTAGGGTGTTCTCGAGAAGCCAGATGCTTGATGGAATCTGGGGAATCGACACTGAGATTGATGAGCGAACGGTAGATGTTCACGTTGGGCGACTGCGCAAGTCAATCAACAAGCCTCGCGAGTTGGATCCAATCCGAACGGTACGTGGCGGAGGTTATTCATTCGATGAAAACTATAGTTAATGCTGATTTTTAAGGCTGGTTTAAGGTCGCCCTTTTCGGCGATCATTCGAAGGTTGATAGGCAAGTTTGCTATGAAATTCGCAATAGGGCGTCCCGGCTGGAGACGATGCGCCACAAAACCTGAAATCAACCGAACTCGGATCACCGAACGGCCACCTACAAGTACTCTCGCGAAGCTCCATAAGTGTGATACGTTCAGATATGGGAACGACGACGTCCTCGATGGATGCCGGTTGGTATTCGATCAGAGAACTTATCATTGGTAATGATGCGCTGATCGCAAGGCTGCCGCGCATTGTCGGCAAACCGATACCGGCAGTCACACGACCTGATGCTTGGCGCATTCTGGTCATCGTCGAGTGTCCCATCGGATGACTCGGTGCACGAGTGGTTTTCCTTTGCCTTGATGTTGGCGCTGAAGGTGACTTCGTTCGTCCGGATAGTCCTAAACGATGAACCTTTCCAATGACAGCATTGCGAGTGATGCCGTGCCCAAGTTCTCCTGCAATCTGGCTCGCACTTAGGCCCTGGTTCCAGAGCTTCTTTAAAGTTTCAACGCGCTCATCGTTCCAAGACATTTAATTCCTCTGTCATTCGACGCCATTCAGCAGATGCCTTGCTATGGCACATTATGCACAATGATTAACCATTGGCAGTTTCAGAAATCGCAAAGATTACCACATGTCGTAGTTTAACGGTCCTGAGACTACAATATCACGTATCTTGGCCGCAAGCTTTACGAGCTCGATCACTGTCTTTTCGGCGGCGATCGTAGTGGATATCTTGTCAATCATTCGACGAGATGCCTCAACGCATTGTGATTGACATGGGCTGTTCGAATTATAGAATGTCTTTGGTTGGAGCCGTCCGAAAAGGGGGCGGCCCTTTTGTTTTTAGAGCCCTTGATGGGGGGTGCGTTTATTTCACGCAAAATCAAATGGTTTCAGGTAACTCAGCGCTTCTACCGACATTCACACGTGTTGACTTGGCTTTTGAGCGCGGTAAAGGTCCTTGGCTATATACTGCGGAGGGTAGCTCTTATCTCGACTTTATGTCGGGGATAGCAGTCAATGTTGTCGGGCATGCACAACCACACCTTGTTGCAGCGCTCAAAGCGCAGGCTGAAAAGCTCTGGCATACTTCAAATCTTGTCCGAATTCCGGAAGGTGAGCGATTGGCCCGTCGCTTGGCACATGCAAGCTTTGCAGATACGGTATTTTTTACAAATTCGGGTGCTGAAGCGCTCGAATGTGCAATCAAAATGGCTCGAAAATATCATGCTGCTGACGGACAACCTGAGCGCTATCGCCTCATAACCTTTGAAGGTGCATTTCACGGACGGACCTTGGCTACAATAGCAGCTGGGGGCCAAAAAAAGTACCTTGAAGGCTTCGGACCAAAAGTGGAGGGCTTTGATCAGGTCCCATTTGCGGATCATGCTGCCCTTCAGGCGGCAATTGGACCGGAAACCGCAGGAATACTTATTGAGCCGATACAAGGTGAGGGTGGCGTTCGCGTCGTACCATCCCAGTGCCTTCGGGGTTTGCGTGACCTTTGTGATCAGCATGGACTTCTTCTCATTTTTGATGAAGTCCAGACGGGCATTGGCAGGACTGGTAAACTTTTTTCCTATGAAAGAAGCGGAATTGTGCCGGACATCATGGCCGTTGCCAAAGGGATCGGCGGGGGCTTTCCTATGGGTGCTTGCTTCGCAACATCAGAGGCCGGGAAAGGAATGATTGCAGGGTCACATGGCTCGACGTTCGGAGGAAATCCTCTCGCAATGGCCGTTGGCAATGCGGTACTCGATCTCGTTCTCACGGAGGGCTTTCTCGAAAATGTTGAATTTCTCGCACAGAAATCTCATCAACGACTTGCCGAGATTAGAGATATGTATCCTAGAGTTATCAACGAAGTCCGTGGTGAGGGTCTGCTTCTCGGTCTGAAAATGAATATCGATAATTATGAATTTGTAGCGGCGCTCTTACGACAAAATATGTTAGCTGCTAGTGCGGGTGATAATGTGGTCAGACTTCTGCCACCATTAAATATTGATATGGAGATTTTGTCGGAGGGTTTAAACCGCGTTGAACGTGCCTGTGCGGACATCGACACTCGTATCAAGGCGCACCTGATCGGGGGGAGTAAAGCTTGATAATACCAAGGCATTTCATTGAATTGAGCGATCTTGGCAGTGACACACTCGCGATGATCCTCTTGGAAGCAAATTCGATCAAGGAAAAGCGACGCTTTGGTTTAGGAAATTTGCCGAGGCCTCTAGAGGGACGTTTCCTTGCGATGATTTTTGATCAGCCTTCAACGCGGACGAGGGTATCCTTCGATGTCGGAATGAGAGAGCTCGGCGGGGAAACATTGATGTTGTCGGGTGCTGAAATGCAACTCGGTCGAGGCGAGACTATTGCTGATACTGCTCGCGTGCTTTCACGTTATGTTGATGCAATCATGATCCGAACACTCAATCATGAATCAGTTCGGGAATTGGCCAGTTTTGCTACAGTTCCCGTTATAAATGGGCTTACAAAAGCGTCGCACCCATGTCAGGTGATGGCTGATATAATGACATTCGAGGAACGCCGAGGGTCAATAAAAGGTCATAAGATTGCTTGGACGGGCGACGCAAACAATGTTCTTGCATCATGGATTCAAGCGTCCGCTAAATTTGGCTTTGCGCTGTCAATTGCCACTCCTCGGGAGCTAGCCCCGTCGTCGAATATGGTCGATATTGCGCGTTCGCAAGGTGCTTTGATTTCACTGACGGAAGACCCCTTTGCAGCGGCACGTGATGCCTCGTGTATCATTACTGACTGTTGGGTTTCGATGGGGGATGACAATGAGGGACGACGACATAATTTATTGTCCCCGTTCAGAGTAAGCCGGGAGCTTATGCAAACCGCTCGGCCCGATGCATTATTCATGCATTGCCTTCCAGCGCATCGTGGAGAAGAGGTTACCGATGAGGTGTTGGATGGACCTCAGTCGGTTGTTTTTGATGAAGCCGAAAATCGGCTACATGCCCAAAAGGGTATTCTTGCATGGTGTTTTGGGTTAATAGGTTGAGTCCCACCTTTCAGTACCCCGTAAATCTTGACCATATTACGCCTTTCGCTGTCGAGACCCTCGATGTCCGTGGCAAGACGGTTCGTCTTGGTGACACGGTGAACTCGATTTTAGGGCGGCATAATTACCCTGAACCTGTTTCAGCGCTTCTTGGGGAGGCTGTTGTCTTAACCGTCCTTCTTGGGGCATCTCTAAAATTTGAAGGCAGGTTTCAACTTCAGGCACGCTCCGATGGCCCCGTGGATTTGCTTGTCGTCGATTTTGACTCGCCGGACCGCGTTCGGGGCTATGCTCGGTTTGATGCTGAGCGTCTGGCATTTGCGAATTCTATCAACGCCCCGTTATTAGGCCACGGGTTGCTTGGGTTAACGGTCGACCAGGGGAGAGACATGTCCCAGTATCAGGGTATTGTCGCACTGGACGGACAAGGGCTTGAGGCAGCTGCGCAGCAGTACTTTGTGCAATCAGAACAAATTCCAACACGGGTGCGCCTCGCGGTTGGCTCTTTGACCCGTCCGGACTTTGTCGGTTGTACACGTTCTTGCTGGCGGGCGGGTGGTATAATTGTTCAATTTTTACCTACCGCCAATGATAGGCAGACGATTCGTGATCTTGATCCGGGGGATGCTCCGCAAGGGGCTGTGTTAGCTGAAGTAGATGAAGACGATGCATGGCGCGAAGCACAAGTACTCGTGTCAACTGTGGCAGATGACGAGCTTCTCGATCCCGAAATTTCAGATATTGATTTACTCTACCGACTATTTCATGAGCGCGGAGTCCGAGTTTTTGAACCTCAATCTATCATTGAGAAGTGCCGATGTTCGCAAGAACGGATTACCGGAATGTTAAACAGCTTTTCAATTCAAGAGCGTTCATCCATGGTGGGTGACGATGGTGTGATCGGTGTCACGTGTGAGTTTTGCTCGACGCACTATAAAGTTAACCCGTTAGATGTAAATTTGCCCTCGTGACTGATTTTGATCCACGATTGACCCCTTTTAGAGCCGATCTCGCGGCTGACTACTTAACGGGAAAGGTTGATGCCGCCCGCTTTGTCGCGGGACAAAGGTGTGCTGTTATTCATGGTGCTGCCGATATCCGCAGATTGCCGGTTCCTGATGCACCGCTTGATACTGAAGCGTTATTTGGAGAAATTTTTACCGTTTACGAAATGTCTGAGGAAGGCTGGAGTTGGGGCCAACTCGCATGTGATGGTTACGTTGGATATATGCCAAGTAGCGCCCTGATATCAGAGACATTTGAACCAACACATCGTGTCGCTGTGCTTCGAACATTTCTCTACGGTGGACCAAGCATAAAGCTTCCGCCGATTGCGCCACTTTCTCTTGGTAGCCGGATAAATGTTAAAGCTGTAAAAAATGGATTTGCAGTGACTGACTCCGGCCACTTTGTTTTCGCGGACCATCTGGTTCAAGTTGGTGTTTTCGAGAATGATTTCGTTACTGTCGCGGAGCGTTTTCTTGGATTGCCTTATTATTGGGGCGGAAAAACAAGTCTAGGTATTGATTGTTCTGGGTTAGTTCAGGTTTGTCTGGATGCCATTGGGGTTAATTCGCTGCGTGATACCGACATGCAGGCAAAATCAATCGGATTTCCTGTCCCGATCGACGAAGTGACGGGAAATCTGATGCGTGGAGATTTAATCTTCTGGAATGGGCACGTCGCGATCATGCAAAATTCAAACACACTACTGCATGCTAGCGGGCATCATATGCTAGTCGTTAGTGAATCATTGATGGCCGCTCGTGATCGTATTTCAGCGAAAGGTGGAGGATCAATTACATCTATTCGGCGGCTGATCCGTTAAATTCCGAATTTAAACTGCATCGTCAGTAACCACGGTCACGGTGAACGCTGTTCAACAGTTTTCCGCCACTTTCGAGTGTTTTGATTTGTTGTGCGATCGATCGACTGATAGCAAGAGGGTTGGAAACTGAGGCATTATGTGGAGTGACGGTTACGTTCGGATGCGACCATAACCTGGACGTTGGCGGCAATGGTTCTGTTTGAAACACATCAAGAACTGCCTCATGAATTATACCATCGTCCAGACATGAAAGAATATCGTTTTCTATTTGCAATCCGCCTCTGCCTGCGTTGATAAGTGACGGCGCTGGAACGTGGCCGTCGCGCGCAAGGCCTTTTAGCATTTTAGAATTGATGATACCGCGGGTTTCCGGTGTTAGCGGCAACAACGAGATCAAAATATCGGTTCGTGCAAGAAAGGGTGGGAGACTTGAAGAGCCGAAATAGCTTTTGACTCCATCAATTTGTTTTTCTGAAGTGCTCCATCCCGCAACTTTGAAACCGAGCAATGCGAGCTTGCGCGCGGCGTCGCTCCCGAGAACACCCATGCCTATGATACCAACCCGAATATCTGACGCAACAGGTTGAAGATCGTCGTCTTGCCAGACGCCTTGAAGTTGCTGAGTTCGGTAGCGTCGGGATTGCCGAAGGATGTTCAACGTGTGCATCACAACATATTCGGTCATCCGATTTGTCAGGTCTGAGTCAACAATTCGGGCCGTCGGTACATCGGGTATATTTGGATCTCGAAAAAGATGATCAACGCCTGCGCCCATCGAAAAAATGGCACGAAGATTGGGTAAATTTGAGAGCGACCCAACTGGATGATACCAACTCATGGCATATTGGACCTCATCAGGATCAAAATCGTCGCCTAATTTTACAATCTGCATCCCAGGAAGAAACTCGCGGAACTTTGTAACCCATGGATTAGGATCACCAGTGCCGAGCGCGATAAGTAATGTCATTGTGAATATGACTTTCCGGATTGAACTGCGTGGATCAGAGGTCGAGCCGGCGGCGCTTGGGGCGTTATTGTGTAGGCCTGCGCCAACATATATGCGGCCAATTCGGCGGCAGAATTTGTTCGCGCATGCACCAACCCGATCAGGTCACCAGTTTTAAGATGCGCACCAACTTCAGCAAGCCGAGAGAAGCCAACAGCGTGATCAATCGGATCATCTGCACGCGTGCGGCCACCGCCCATCGCGACAACAGCCATTCCGATATCGCGAGTTGCGATGCTGTTTACAAAGCCATCTTTATCCGCCTTTAAGGCCATTTGAACTGGTGCTACGGGGAGGTATTTAGCAGGACGTCCTACAAAATCATGAGGGCCACCTAAAGCCGTGATCATTCGCTGAAACCGTTCCAGCGCGGACCCATCTTCTATTGAGCGAGTGATGCGCTTCCGGGCTTCTGAGCTATCCTTAGCGAGACCGCCAATCACAAGCATTTCAGCTCCAAGCGCGATGACAACCTCGTGAAGTCGCTCGTCGCGATGAGCACCGGTTAGATATTCAACAGTATTCAAAACTTCAACAGCATTGCCTGCTGCAGATGCAAGTGGTTGATCCATATCAGTAATCAAGGCGACTGTCCGCAATCCTGCACCGTTAGCAACGTCGGCCAAACTTGTTGCGAGTTCCCGTGCACCTTCGAGGGTTGGCATAAATGCGCCATTCCCTGTCTTCACGTCCATGACAAGTCCTTGAAGCCCAGCGGCGAGTTTCTTTGAAAGGATGGATGCCGTGATCAAAGGGATCGACTCAACTGTCGCAGTCACATCCCGAATGGCGTAGAGGCGTTTATCCGCAGGAGCTAAATCTGCAGTTTGGCCGATAATTGCGGCGCCTGTTTCATGAACAACTTTTCTAAACAATTCATTATCTGGTTGGGAAATGTAGCCGGGGACCGAGTCCAGTTTATCCAAAGTGCCGCCAGTATGGCCGAGGCCACGACCGGAAATCATCGGGACATAACCTCCGCAGGCGGCAATTGCAGGTGTGAGCATGAGGCTAACATTGTCGCCGATGCCGCCCGTTGAATGTTTGTCAAGAACGGGACCATCGAGTTCTTGCCAAGATAACTGAGTGCCTGAACGCATCATTGCTAGTGTGAGGGCTACCGTTTCGGGGCTCTTCATCCCCCGAAAAAAGACCGACATGGCAAACGCCGCTGCCTGGCCTTCGGTCACCCGTCCATCTGTAAGTCCTTGAATAAATTCGCTAATTTCTTCAGGCTTAAGTATCTCTCCATCCCGCTTCCGGCGGATGATTTCTTGCGGCAACATCGAATTGACCTCGATCAAAAAAACTCAATTATTAATAGCGGCATGAACGAATTAAATCAGGCGAGATCTTATAACAATATGAGTTTTCCATGGTTATGCCACGAAACGCCCCGCCTCGGGCCCAAAGTAATTAATATAGCGGGTTTGTATAAATTCAACAGGCAGAATAACGAGCACGTCAGTTGTCCCGAACTGATGGTCAATCACGGCACCTTCACCAAACCGTGCTCCAACGCGCAAGTAGCCCTTGATCAAGGGAGGGAGTGCGGCTATTGCGGCACGGGGATCGATTGAAGTAAATTCAACACAATCCATAGGAATATGGCGCTCAGGTCTCGCTTTTACCCGCCATTCGGGGGGAGCAAGCGCCTTATGGTGCAGGAAGCTTAGTGGTATTGCGAGAGCATCAACATCTGTACTGGAGAAGCTTGCACAGCCGAACAATGCGTCGATCTTGTGATAAAGTATATAAGTCCAGATACCATGCCATAATAGCTCAACGGTGCGCTTATCGCGGTAGCCGGGGGCGACGCAGGAGCGGCCGAGCTCGAGAAAACGGGTGCTGGGATGACGGGCCAGAAGGGGAGCAATATCATACTCCGATGCAGTATAGAACCCTCTGTAAAGACCAGCAATTTCTTGTCGTAATAAGCGATAAGTTCCGACCAATTTCGAACGCTTCAGATGACCCGAACGGGCAGAGCGGTCGAGGACCAGCAGGTGGTCGCAGTAGGCATCGTAAGCGTCGGCGTCACGACGGAGGATTCGGTTGGAAAATGTCGGTTTTGCAGCCATTTCCTCGTAAAAAACCGCATATCTGAGCCTTTGTGCCCTCAAAATATCAGTTGTTGACCGCGCAAGGCGAACTTCAAGGCCCCCTAACCGCCCAATCCTTCGTTCCAATTCGTTGTACCGTCTAAAGCCCTGTTTTACCGGCAATAATCGAGGTATTACCGGTAATACTTGCGGTTTAATTTGGAAGATTGGACTTTGTTGGAGTTCAGGTGATTTTGCGTCAATCATGGTCCCCGATTTACATCATTCGAGCGATCATCCGAAATCAAATTACTTCCGAACGCAGTCTCATGGAAAACCCTGACGCTTTTATGACGAGACAGGGGTATCGGAGATGGGGCGCCTAATGCGCAGTCGATTTTACTGTTTGAAACGTAATTTCGACAAGCGTGCCTGTGCCCTTCTCCGACGATATCTCGAGTACCCCGCGGTTGGCAGTTATGAGTTCCTTTGTCAGAGTAAGGCCGAGGCCTGTTCCGCCTAATCTCCCTGTCGTCGAAATCTGACGAAATGGTTCAAGAGCAGTTTCTACCTCCTCTTTTGTCATACCGATACCAGTATCCCTGACGCGGATCACAACGTTCCGTTGGGCGTTCAATTCGGTAGACGCAATTACCTGGCCGCCAGGATCAGTGAACTTTACCGCATTCGAGAGCAGATTGAGAAATACCTGGGTAAGTGCCCTTTCATCGGCGAAGACCTTCGGCAAAGATGCAGACAGGCTTGATCGCATAACCACTTTACCTCGTGCCGCATCGGGTTGAAGTAACCCGATCGTCCGAGTCAGCAGACTATTCACGTCAACCTCTGTGAAAGCGAGGTCTGAATGTCCGGCTTCAATCTTTGATAGGTCAAGCAAGTCGTTGACGAGGCTCGTGATATGCGACGCGGAACTGTGGATGTCTCGAATATAAGATCTGTAGCGTTCATGGTCGATCGAACCAAATCTGCCCTCGATCATGATTTCTGTGAAACCGATGATTGACGAAAGGGGGGTACGAAGCTCGTGGCTGATCCGGGCAATGAAATCTGATTTCTGGGCACTATTGGTTTCCGCGTGGCGTCTTGCATCATCAAGGCGCATTTCAGTCTTTTTCCAAGATGTCACATCGCGGATAATAATGCAGAATTTTTCGAGGCCGAAATCGCCGACGCGCCCCATTGTGATGAAGAGAGGAATTCGACCGCCATGACGCTCTACTCCGATCATTTCCCGGCCATCATTCAGAATCGTTGTCAGACCATCTCCTTTGAGGCTATCAAGGTAATCCCATGCCTTCGCATGATGTTCAGGGGCAAGAAGGACGGTAAATTTTTCTCCCCTCAACGCATTCTGGTCATCACCAAACAGAGCTTCTGCCGACCGGTTCACTGAAAGAATGAGACCATTCCGATCAATGACGATGACTCCATCGGCGGATGTGTCCAGGATTGTCGATAATTCATGTGCTGAATGCACTTCGTCTCTCAAGTCTGCGGAATATTGTGTTGCGGCAGATACTTCGGGAAGCGATTGAAACGTCATCATTGTTGCAGGAAGGCCAGCCCAGTTTATCGTCTGAATATGGACAGATGATGCCGATATGCTGCCGTCCCGGAGCTTCAGGGGAATTGCGCGATCGTCACGGAGGGTGGATATCCGCTCCGGGTCACGGCCGCTGAAAAAGCGCTCAAGTCCTCCATCGTCGTAGAATTCATCGATGCTTTCATAGCCTGTTGTCTCAAGAAGCCTGCGGTTCATCAAAATGGGAATCGCGCCTCTGCTGACGAGTATTCCAATCGGCAATCGATCAATCAGCGTTTCGAGCAGCGCCAAATGAGTGGCGTCCACACCTTCCGGAACTGCGCTTACATGAGCGGATATCTCCGGTTCGGTTGTCTCGTCCCGCCGCGCAATTTCCAAACTGCTGCTGAGTGCTTTGGCTATATCCCTGAATGCCTGCCGCTCCGCGTCAGACAGAGTTTGGTTCGTTCGAGTCGCCGATTGGCGCTCGATTCTGTCCGGCGCTAACGATCCCTGGTCTCCTTCCGAACGTTGATCATTCAAGATCGGTATCGAGAAGCCAAAACCCTGAAAGCCATCAAAGGCACCGTCGGCCGAATATAGCGGCGTTCCCCAAAACCGAAGGGTCGAAACGGGCTGATCCGGCGGCTCAATCCAGATAATCGCGTGACCTCCGAATGTTTCCCTGCCAGCGAATGCCTCAGTGAGTAGTTCAACAGGATCAAGGATCAGGCTGTCTGATTTATCAGCCAACTTGTTTCCCGAGAGCAAGGACACGAGTCGTTGAACGACAGGATCGGCGTTTGTTTCGGGAAATGACCAGATGCCGTTTTTATCCGTCTTCCACAAGAAACGAATTTTCCGCGTTGCTGCCGATTTTCCTGAAAACGCCGAGGGCGGTCCCGATATTGATTCTCGTTCCATCATCCACTCAACTGGTGCGTATCGGGTTATTCATTATTCGAGTGATCCCACTCTTCCCCGCATATCTTCATCCGTTTGTCTTCGATCAACTCTTCTAAAGGTTTAATCGATTAAAACAATTTTCGTCCATCATTATGACGTACCGGTGGCCATCAGAATCAAAACGTCGTTAACGAGAAGGTTCTTGACAATTGTGCAGTGCAACATTATCTTGCAATGCAATATCAGATCGTTCATATTGTCGCCTGCAGAAAGGTTACTGCCGTGTCCAAATCGCCATTGAATTTTGAGATTCCGACTGAAATGCGGATCGTTGCCGAGAAAAGCGTCGAGCAGGCAAAGAAGGCCTTTGACGGATTTTTCGATGCTGCCGGAAAGGCCGTTGTCGCTGCTGACGCGCATGCGGCTTCGCTTCAGAGCAATACCGGCCAGCTTGCCCGAAAGACTTTCGGTTACGCAGAACACAACGTCGCTGCCGCGTTTGATTACGCGGCGAAACTCGTCAATGCCAAGGATATGCAAGACTTCATGAATATCCAATCAGATTTTGTGAAGACGCAAATTGGCACGCTACAATCGCAGATGACTGATATTGGCTCCACGGTCCAGTCAAGTGCTCGGAAGACCGCTGAAGACGTGCAAAGCACAATCGAGAAGGCATCCAGCGAAATGCAGCGGACGGCCTCGCACGCTTTCAAGGGTTGATGAGATGATCGCCGATTGGATCGACGTCGGGTCAACTAATCGGCCATGATTGAAAAGGTCCCAACACGCTCAAGTCGAATGGAGATTGTCATGTCCGTGAATTCAGATTCGCCGAACAAAAATGAAACGCCAGCGGTTGAAAAGCCTGTGCCAACTGTTGCTGCAATTGCTTTGGCTACCTCCCCGGCGACCGAAAAACAGATCGGTTCCGAGGTGACAGGCGCTCTTTTGCGTCGTCCACCTAATGCACCAATCGTCCCGGCCGAGCGCGTCCGACCTCTTGTCGTGAGCGAACCGAAGGGGCGTGGTCGTCCGAAGAAGGTTCTGGCACCTCAGACGATTGCAAAAGCCGAGCAGAAATCAGCGTCTGAACTTTTGAAGTTGAATGGTGCTGCCGAGTTGATCACAAAATCAGCTGCGGATATGCCAATTGCTTCGACATCTGCGAAAGCGCGCATGGCAAAGCCGAAGCAAAAGATGTCTGCACCGGTCAAAAAATCGGCGAAGGTTCAATCAACAGCTGAGCAAATATCGTCAATCAATGTGCAACACGCAGTCAAGACCGCTTCCGATCTCGCTGCGACGCAAGCGCGTGATCTGTTCAAGGCGGTGAAGAGTACGACCGACCATCTGACGACCGGTCTCGAGAAGAGTTCCCGTGCGGCGCAGGAAGGTGCGGTTGGAACGCAGGCACGGCTTGCGACGCTGATGCAAGCCCAGTTCGATGCTGCGTTCGGATATGCGCGTGATCTTGCCCATGTGCGTTCGCTTTCGGATATGATTGATCTGAATTCGACTATCCTTCGTCGTCAGTTTGACGAGTCTGCGAAGCAGATTCGCGAGATCAACGCGTTTGCCGGAAAAACGGCAACGCTCGTGGTTCAGCCCTTGCGCGATGCGCTTACCGGATTGACTACGGGACGTTGATTGATCGCGCACCAATCTCTCTATCCTTCGTGTGACCACATGCCGAGGCGTATCCTTTTTGCTTTGACCCGATTACGGTCTTGAAAAAGGCGGAGCCTCGGCGTAGTGTCCGCCCGTTTCAGTTCAATGCAGCTATAGCTCAGTTGGTTAGAGCGCTAGATTGTGGATCTAGAGGTCCCCCGTTCAAGCCGGGGTAGCTGTACCATTGTTAAGAATGTTTCGGTCGATAGGCTTCCGGCCAGCGGTGCATTGAGCTTTTTTGAAGTTCTGTTCTGCAATTCTGTTTTTTATCAATGCTCCCCACATGCGTGATACAGCAGCTGCGTTCGTCTGTGTTTTAACAAAAAAGCTTGAAGCCTATCCATTTTGTATTACTAATTTTGTTATGGTAATACTCTAGGAGTGCTTGAATGGCGACGACGTTGACAATCAAGGGTCAGGTTACGATCCCGAAGCATATTCGTGATGCTCTGCATCTGACGCCGGGCAGCAGTATTGACTTTGCGATCGGTCCGGACGGGCAAGTTGTGATTCAAAAGGCAGGTGGTCAGAGAGGCTCAGGCGCTGACCGCTTTCAATCGGCGCGCGGTAAAGCCGATATTCACTGGCGTACCGATGAGTTGATGGCATTGCTTCGCGGTGAAACGTGACGCTCCTCGTTGATACCAATATTCTGCTGGATGTTTTGGAGGATGATCCTCAATGGGCCGAGTGGTCGGTTTTCCAGCTAGGGGCGCAGTCGAAGATCCACCAATTAGCGATTAATCCGATTATCTATGCAGAATTATCGCTCGCTTTTTCGACTGTGGAGAAGCTGGATGACACGATCACGTCTCTTGATCTGCACGTTTTAGAAATTCCCCGCGCGGCACTTTTTCTGGCCGGGAAGGCGTTTCTTCAGTACCGGCGGCGGGGAGGAACCAAAACCAATGTGCTTGCAGACTTCTTTATTGGTGCTCACGCCGCTGTTGCGGGGTATCCGTTGCTTACAAGGGACCAAAACAGATACCGAGATTATTTCCCGGCACTGAAGCTGATTATGCCGGATAAGTCTCCTTCGATCATTTGACCCGTCTGGCAGGAATTTTATACGGATCATTCAAATACGCGCGTGATGAGCCCCTTCCTTTTGTGACGAAAGCGTTTAGGATTTCGATATTCAAATGCGGGGTAGGTGATGCCGAAATCTGGGCTTGTTAATTCATCAGCGGTTGAGGTTGTCGAGGGACTGCGTCGGGGGGACGTATCGCCGCTTGAATGCCTTGATGCGCTGGAAGTGCGGATATCCGAGGTTGACGGGCGGATCAATGCTTTGCCGACCTTGTGCTTCAAGAGGGCGCGGGCGCATGCGCGGGTCCTGATGCAAAAGCCTGTGGCGGAGCGCGGGGTGCTGGCGGGTCTGCCGGTTCCGATCAAGGATCTGACGGATGTCGAGGGCGTAAGATCGACGCATGGTTCGCCGATTTTTGCCAATGCGGTGCCTGAAAAGTCCGATTTGCTCGTGACACGCCTCGAGGCGGAGGGCGGGGTGATTTATGCGAAATCAAATACGCCGGAATTCGGCGCGGGAGCCAACACGTTCAACGAGGTGTTTGGGTCGACCGTGAACCCGTACAATACCAAGATGTCGGCGGCGGGATCATCGGGTGGAGCTGCGGCAGCGCTTGCGTCCGGCATGGCGTGGGTCGCGCATGGGTCGGACCTCGGGGGAAGTCTCCGCAATCCGGCGAGCTTCTGCGGGATTGTGGGATTGCGGCCTTCGCCGGGGCGAGTGGCGTTTTCAAAGGGCGGGCAACTTGATGGGAGCCTCGCAGTCGAGGGGCCGATGGCGCGAACGGTTGATGATTGTGCTTTGTTGCTCGATGCGATGGCTGGGGACGACTTGCGCGATCCATTGTCGAAGCCGCGACCGACGCATTCTTTCCTTGTCGCTGCGCGAGCACGGATCAAGCCTTTGCGGGTGGCCTATTCGCCAGACCTCGGGATCACGCCGGTCGATCCGCAGGTCGCGGAGATTACGCGAAGGGCAGCGCACCGATTTGCGGATGCGGGGGTGATTGTCGAGGAGACGCATCCCGATCTTTCCGACGCTTACGAGATTTTCCAGGTATTGCGCGCGCATTCCTATGCGATCGGGATGTCGGGACTGTTACGGGATCATCGGGACAAATTGAAGCCGGAAGTGATCTGGAATACCGAGAAGGGGCTTGCGCAACCGATGGAGATGGTTGTGAAGGCCGAGCTTGCGCGGACGGCTCTTGCGGCGCGTATGGCTGATTTTTTCGAGAAATATGATGTGCTGCTGTGCCCGGCGACGATTGTGCCGCCGTTTCCTGTGGGCGAGCGCTATGTGAAGCAGTGCAACGACATTGATTTTGCGACCTATGTCGATTGGCTTCTGATCGTCGCCCCGGCAACGCTCGCGGCATGTCCGGCTCTGTCGCTGCCGTGCGGGTTCACGAAAGATGGTTTGCCTGTGGGATTGCAGATGATCGGGGCCTCGAATGGCGATGCGCGGTTGCTCTCTGCGGCGGGCGTGCTGGAGGATGTGCTCGGGTTGCAGACGGTGCGTCCGGTTGATCCGCGCTCGTGACTCGAGAGTATTGTGATGGGTAATCATTTTTTCGCGGCGCTCAGGGCGCGGATGCCGGAGGGTGGGCGGCGCTTTATCGAGACGCCGGACGGCACTGTCCTGACCTATGATGACTTGCTTGCGGGGACGGCGCGGTATGCGCGGGTTTTGCAGGTGCTCGGTGCAGTTCCGGGAGACCGCATCGCGATCCAGATCGAGAAATCGGCGGATGCTGTGTTTCTGATGTTGGCCTGTATCCGGGCGGGGTTTGTGATCTTGCCGCTGAATGCGGCCTATACAGTGCATGAACTTGATTATTTTGTCGGCGACGCGGAGCCTGCCATTCTGGTGTGTGACCCGTCACGGGAAGGCCAGCTTCAGGGTATTGCTGCGGGCTATGGTGTCAATGCCGTTGTGACGATGGACCCCACCGGGGCGGGCACTTTGCGGCAGATGGCGGCGGGACAGGCGACGGATTTCGAGGATGTGGCGCGGGGAAGGGATGATCTTGCGGCGATCCTCTACACGTCGGGGACCACCGGGCGCTCCAAGGGGGCGATGCTGAGCCATGATAATCTGATGTCGAACGCGCTGACTTTGGTTGATTATTGGCGGTTTACTGGCGAGGATGTGCTGCTGCATGCGCTGCCGATCTATCATACGCACGGACTGTTCGTGGCAATCAACACGGTGCTGATGGCGGGGGCTTCGATGCTGCTTCTGCCGAAATTTGTGCCGGATGATGTGATGCGGCTGATGCCGCGCGCGACTGTGATGATGGGTGTTCCGACATTTTATACGCGGTTGTTGGGGAATCCTGATTTGGGGCGTATGACGACGGCAGGTATCAGATTGTTCGTTTCGGGATCGGCACCGCTGCTTGTCGAGACGCATCAGGAATGGTTTGCGCGGACCGGGCGCGCCATTCTTGAGCGCTACGGGATGACGGAAACCAATATGAATACGTCTAATCCGTATGATGGGGAGCGGATTGCGGGGACGGTTGGCTTGCCGTTACCAGGCGTGAGCTTGCGTGTCGTTGATGCGGAGACAGGCGCCCCGCTACCAAAAGATACGATCGGCATGATCGAGGTGAAGGGGCCGAACGTGTTTTCTGGCTATTGGCGGATGCCGGAGAAAACGGCTGCGGAATTCAAGGCGGACGGGTTTTTCATCACAGGCGATCTCGGGACGATCGATGAGCGCGGCTATGTGCGGATTCTGGGGCGCGGCAAGGATCTGATCATTTCGGGCGGGTTCAATGTCTATCCGAAAGAAGTCGAGGAATTGATTGATGCGATTGACGGGGTTGTTGAAAGTGCCGTCATCGGGCTACCGCATCGGGATTTTGGCGAGGGTGTGACGGCAGTGATTGTGCCGGTGACCGGAAAATGCCCGGATGAGGCGGCGATCCTGGCGTTGATCGAAACGAGGCTTGCCAAATTCAAGCAACCCAAGCGGATTGTTTTCGTTGATGAATTGCCGAGGAATGCGATGGGAAAAGTGCAGAAAAACGCTCTCAGGGATCGTTTCAGGGGACTGTATATGGACTGATGATAGGTGTCGGATTTTGACGTGAGTGATTGTCGTAAATTGAACATTTAACAAGCAAAAAAATTTCTTCCCAGTGAACGCTGGCGAAAAGCAGATAGTATAAGTCGTAATCGGAATTGATGAACTCGTGGCAAGGGATAAATCTGCTCGCATTAGTATCTTGTTTTCACACGTCTTGGAAGGCAACGGCATGAAAAGCGACATCGAAATTGCGCGCGAGGGAACACTTCGTCCCATTCAGGAAATTGCAGACAAACTTGCGATCCCAGCAAGTTCTGTCCAGCCTTATGGTCGTGGCATCGCCAAGATAGATCTCGATTACATTGCGTCTCTCGAAAAGAAGAAGGACGGCAAGCTGATCCTTGTAACGGCGATCAACCCGACGCCTGCAGGTGAAGGCAAGACGACAACGACAGTTGGTTTGGGCGATGGCCTGAACCGGATCGGCAAGAAGGCGGCAATCTGCCTTCGCGAGCCGTCACTCGGCCCGTGCTTCGGCGTCAAGGGTGGTGCGGCTGGTGGTGGTTATGCGCAGATTATCCCGATGGAGCAGATCAATCTGCATTTCACGGGCGATTTCCACGCGATCACCTCAGCGCATAATCTCGTCAACGCCATGTTGGATAACCATATTTATTGGGGTAACGAGCTGAACATCGATGCACGTCGCGTTGCATGGCGCCGCGTGATCGACATGAACGACCGCTCGCTGCGTTCGATTGTTTCGTCGCTGGGCGGTGTTTCGAATGGTTTCCCGCGCGAAGACGGCTTCGACATTACGGTTGCCTCCGAAGTGATGGCGGTGTTCTGTCTTGCGCGTGATATCAAGGATCTAGAAGAGCGGCTCGGCAGCATGGTTGTCGGCTACACGCGCGACAAGAAGGCGATTACCGCGAAGGATCTGAAGGCCTCCGGTGCGATGACGGTTCTGCTCAAGGACGCCATCCAGCCAAACCTTGTGCAGACGCTCGAAGGTAACCCGGCCTTTGTGCATGGCGGTCCGTTCGCCAATATCGCGCATGGCTGCAACTCGGTGATCGCGACACGCACGGCATTGAAGCTGGCGGATTATGTTGTGACGGAAGCCGGGTTCGGCGCTGATCTCGGTGCGGAAAAGTTCTTCGATATCAAGTGCCGCAAGGCGGGTCTGGCGCCAGATGCTTGCGTGATTGTGGCCACAGTCCGCGCGCTGAAGATGCATGGCGGTCTGACGAAGGACCAATTGGGCACGGAAAACATCGAAGGTTTGCGAAAGGGTCTCGTGAACCTCGGACGTCACATTGAAAATGTTCGGAAGTTCGGTGTCGAGCCTGTCGTCGGCATCAATAATTTCACGTCTGATACGGCAGCAGAACATCAGCTGATCATCGACTTCTGCAAAAAAGAATACGGCGTCGACGCCGTGATCTGCCAGCATTGGGCCAAGGGTTCTGCAGGTATCGAAGAGCTTGCGCACAAGGTTGTTGCGGTTGCTGAAGCTCCGCGCAGGGCTCCCTTCGCTCCGATCTACAAGGACGAGATGCCATTGGTCGAGAAGATGCGGACGATTGTTCGTGAACTGTATCGTGCGACCGATATCGTCATGGATGCGAAGGTCAAGGGACAGTTTGACGAGTTGGAAAAGGCCGGGTACGGCCATTTGCCGGTTTGTGTTGCAAAGACGCAATACACATTCTCGACTGATCCGAACCAGCGTGGCGCGCCAACGGGACATACGATTCCTGTCCGGGAATTGCGCCTCTCGGCCGGTGCAGGCTTCATCGTTGTGATCTGTGGTGAAGTGATGACGATGCCCGGGCTACCAAAAGTCCCATCGGCTGAAAAGATCTTTATCGGCGCGACGGGCAACATTGAAGGTCTGTTCTGATCAATTTGCTGTGAATTCTGATGATTTCCTCAATTATTCCAAGGCGGGATATCACGTGATACCCAGTCTATCTCTCGATTACAGCAACGACTGTGTCCGAACATTGACCATTTGGGCAAATCAGGTTTACTTTCGTGTTGGAAAAGCTGTTTTTTGAATTTGGCGGCCAACAGCAATTTTTCCTAAATTCCGGGGAGTAATCCAGACGGATGATTAAAAACAAGAAGGGGATCAAGCGATGTCTAATGCGGATTATGGTGAGAAGGACAAGAAAGAGGATCTAAAAGTTCTTCATTCGATGGGATATGCGCAGGAGCTCGAGCGAAGCATGGGAAGCTTCTCGAATTTTGCAATCTCGTTCTCTATCATTTGCATTTTGTCGGGAGGGATAAATTCGCTTGGGCAGGCGACAGCAGGGGCAGGCGGTGCCGCAATAGGAATTGGCTGGCCTGTCGGTTGCATTCTTTCCGGACTGTTTGCGCTTGCGCTGGCTCAGATCAGTTCGGCCTATCCGACCGCTGGTGGTTTGTATCACTGGGGCTCAATCCTGGGTAACCGTTTCACCGGCTGGATGTCAGCCTGGTTGAACCTTCTCGGCTTAATCACGGTCCTCGGCGCTATCAACGTCGGGACATTCTATTTCTTCTTCGGTGCGTTCGGTGCGATGTTCGGTATTGAGGACACGCTTCAGCACCGCGTGATTTTTGTCGCTGTAATTACCGCCCTTCAGGCAGTGATCAATCATGTCGGCATCCGTTTAACCGCAAAATTGACCGACTTCTCCGGTTATCTGATCCTGATCACGGCTGTCGCTTTGACAGTTGTTTGTGTAATCTCGGCGCCAGCTCTCGATTTCTCTCGGTTGTATACGTTTGCTAACTACACCGGCACAGAGGGCGCGAGTGGCGTCTGGCCGATAGCCGTTAGCGGGTTGATGGCCTTCGTACTTGGTCTTTTGCTGCCAGTATACACGATCACCGGCTATGACGCATCCGCGCATACGGCCGAGGAGACCAGGGTTGCAGCGACGTCTGTTCCCCGTGGCATGGTCAATGCTGTCATCTACTCCGGCCTTTTCGGATGGGTGATGCTGTGTGCGTTTGTCCTGATGATCCCGAATATGGATGACGCGGCCAAGCAGGGCTGGAATGTGTTTTTCTGGGCGATGGACGCTCAGGTAAACCCAACCGTCAAAATGCTGCTTTATGTCGCGATATTCATTGCACAACTGCTTTGTGGCCTTGCGACAGTAACATCGGCATCTCGAATGCTGTTTGCGTTTGCTCGTGATGGTGGCCTCCCACGGGGCTTGAGCAAAGTGAGCCCGAAATATCGGACACCTGTCGCGTCAATCTGGCTAGCGTCAATCCTTGCAGTATTGTTCGTATGGCTAACGTCTGCCATCACAATTGCCGGAACGCCGGCGTACTCGATTGTTGTCTCGTGCACGGTGATATTCCTGTTTCTTTCCTTCGCATTGCCAATTGCCCTCGGCATCATTGCTTATGGAACAGCGAAATGGCCCAAGCCCGGTCCATGGAGCATTGGCGGAGGAACATTCAAGCTTGTTGGTGTTCTCTCACTTGTTGCAATGGCCATCATCTTCTATGCCGGCATTCAGCCGCCAAATGACTGGGCGCTGGAGATAACCGTCGGGTTCATTGTTCTTATGGTCGTTATTTGGGGTCTCTTCGAAAATCGTCGTTTCCAAGGCCCACCGATTGGCGACATGATTGCCAAGCGGCAGGCTGCGATCCGAGAAGCAGAAGCCGCAGTCGGCGAAAACTGAGCCAGGGCGAAGCAGCACAATATCAGTAACCGCGGGCGGTGACGCCCGCGGTGCTTGCTTCAGACGGGGGTAATGATCATGAGCACATCACCGCGTATAACATCCGCTGCTGAAGCTCTGGCCTATGTCAGAAAGAAGGACTTACCTTATGTGCGGGTGGGTTTGTTCGATATTGATGGTGTGTTTCGCGGAAAATATATAAACCGTGACAAGTTCGAGAGCGCCCTTGAGAAAGGGTTGGGCTTTTGTGACGTGGTTGTAGGCTGGGATTCGAATGACCAGCTTTATGATAACGCCAAGGTAACCGGTTGGCATACGGGTTATCCCGACGCAACCGTCCGCCTAGTGCCGGATACGATGCGTGTGATCCCTCTCGAGGATGATCTGCCGCTATTCATTTGCGAATTTGACGGGAAGTGGGAAGAGGTTTGCCCGCGCGGTACGCTAAAGCGCGTTCTCACGAAGGCGGCAGATATGGGCTTCAAGGTGAGTGCCGCTGCAGAATTCGAGTTTTTTCTGTTCGAGGAAACGCCGCATTCGGTGCGCGAAAAGAATTACAAGAATTTGAAAAATATCACGCCCGGGTTTTTCGGCTATTCAATGCTGAGAAGTTCTGTGCATGCTGATTTCTATAGGGATTTGCTTGATCTTGGACGGAAGATGGGCTTCGAGATTGAGGGGTTGCATACGGAAACCGGACCGGGTGTTCTAGAGGCGGCTATCAAGGTAGACGAGGCGATGGCTGCCGCTGACAAGGCCGCGCTGTTCAAGACCTACACGAAAGTTCTGGCGCAAAAGCGGGGCTGGATGGCTTCGTTCATGGCAAAATCATCGCATGATTGGCCCGGACAATCCGGACATTTGCACACGTCTTTGCAAGACAAAAAAACCGGGAAGGGCGTGTTTTATGACAAGTCCAAGCCCTATTCGATGTCCGACATAATGCGCTGGTACCTCGGCGGGCAGCAGCAATTAATGCCGGAATTGCTTGCGATGGTTGCCTGCACGGTGAACAGCTATACGCGATTGATCCCAGGATTTTGGGCGCCGACGGATTCGGCGTGGGCGGTGGATAATCGTACGACGGCGCTGCGTGTGATCGAGGGGTCGGAGAAATCGCAACGGATCGAGTATCGGGTAGCGGCTGCTGATATCAACCCTTACCTCGCACTTGCCGCTGCGATTGGTTCCGGTCTTTGGGGGATTGAGAACAAGATCGAGCCGGGTGCACCAATGACCGGCAATGCCTATGATGTGAAGCTGCCGAAGAGCCGTGCTTTGCCGCGGACCTTATGGGAAGCGGCGCAACGGTTAAAGGGTTCAAAGCCCGGGCGGGCCCTGTTTGGCGATGCTTTTGTCGAGCATTATGCGGCCTCGCGCGAGTGGGAAGAGCGGGAATTCCGGCGTGCGATTACGGACTGGGAACTGGCCCGGTATTTTGAAATCATCTGAGCTGTGCGAGTAGAGAGTAGCGAATGGCGAATATTCGCTACTCATCATTCGCTATTCACCTCTAAAACCACTTTCACAAACAGGCCAACCTTCCCATGACAGACATTCTTTGCATCTCCCCCATTGATGGTCGCGAAGTCGCACGGCGGCCTCCGGCCTCTGCTGCTATGATTGATGCTGCTCTCGTTGCTGCGCGTCAGGCGCAAAAGCTCTGGGCGAAAGTTCCGCTCGCCGAGCGTACTGCCAAGCTTACGGCCTTTGTCGACGCGATGCTGACGATGAACCAGGAAGTCGTGCCTGAAATTGCGATCCAGATGGGGCGTCCCGTGAAATGGGGTGGTGAGTTCCGTGGCTTTGAGGAGCGCGCCCGTCACATGATCAAGATTGCGCCCGACGCGTTAGCGCCGATTGTACCCGAGAGGAAACAGGGCTTTACCCGCTATATCGAGAAGACGCCTCTGGGTGTTGTGCTGGTTGTGGCACCTTGGAACTATCCGTATTTGACGGCGGTGAATTCGGTTGTACCGGCGCTGATGGCAGGCAATGCCGTGATCCTGAAGGCGGCTGCGCAGACCATTCTGGTCGGCGAGCGCTTTGCGATTGCGATGCAGGCGGCGGGGATGCCGGAAGGGCTCTTTACCAATCTTGTTCTCACGCATGACGACACGGCGCGCATCCTGTCATCGGGATCTGTGGACCATTGCAATTTTACGGGATCAGTTGCAGGTGGGCGTGCCATCGAGAAGGCGGCAGCGGGGACGTTTACGTCGTTGGGGCTTGAACTTGGCGGCAAGGATCCGGCCTATGTGCGGGCAGATGCCAATCTTGATCATGCGGTTGAAAATCTCGTTGATGGAGCTTTCTTCAATTCTGGCCAGTGCTGCTGCGGTATCGAGCGCATTTATGTGCATGAAAGTCTTTATGATCGTTTTGTCGAGGGCTTCGTTGCGCTGACAAAAACCTACAAGCTCGGCAACCCGCTGGACGAGGCGACAACGCTTGGACCAATGGCGACGGCCAAGGGCGCGGATATTGTACGCGCGCAGGTGAAAGAGGCGGTGGCCAAGGGTGCGAAAGCGCATATCGATGCGGCTTTATTCCCCCAGGACAAGGGGAGCGGTACCTATTTGATGCCGCAGGTTCTGACTGGCGTTGACCATTCGATGACGTTGATGCGCGAGGAGAATTTCGGTCCTGTGGTTGGTATCATGAAGGTCAAGGATGATGCGGAGGCCGTGCGGCTTATGAATGACAGCCCCTATGGCCTGACTGCCGCGATCTGGACCTCGGACGAGGCGGTTGCTGCGTTGCTGGGCCGCGAGATCGAGACGGGCACCGTGTTCATGAACCGCTGCGACTATCTTGACCCTGCATTGGCGTGGACAGGTGTGAAGGATACCGGACGGGGTGTGAGCCTCTCCGAGATCGGCTATGGCATGCTGACGCGTGCCAAGAGCTATCATTTCAGGACACTCTGATTTCAAGTCGTCGAAAGGCGCCTTTGTTTACCTCTTTTCTGCGAGATCATCATGACAACTTCACCTTCGGCTAACTGGAACTACCCTACCGCAATCCGTTTTGGCGCAGGAAAAATCTCGGAGTTGTCGAAGCTCTGCAAGAACAACGGGATCATGCGGCCGCTTCTGGTGACCGATCCATTCCTGGCGACACAGCCGATGACGCTGGCGGTTCTGGATGCGCTGCAGGCTGCAGGACTCGGCCAGGCTATGTTTTCGGAGATCAAGCCGAATCCGGTCGAGTCGAACATCTATGCCGGGCTCGAGGTGATGCGGGCGGGAAAGCATGATGGCGTGATCGCCTTTGGCGGAGGATCGGGGCTTGATGCGGGAAAGGTGATCGCCTTCATGGCGGGACAGACGCGCCCGATGTGGGATTTCGAGGATATTGGCGATTGGTGGACGCGGGCCGATCCGAAGGGGATTGCACCGGTGATCGCGGTACCGACGACTGCGGGAACGGGTTCGGAAGTGGGCCGTGCCGGTGTGATCACACAGGAAGCGACGCATACGAAAAAGGTGATTTTCCATCCGGGAATGATGCCGAAAGTGACGATCTGCGATCCGGAACTGACACTTCGCATGCCGCCGAAGATTACAGCAGGCACGGGCATGGACGCGCTCGCCCATTGCCTGGAGGCCTATTGCTCGCCATTCTATCACCCGATGGGCGAGGGGATCGCGGTGGAGGGGATCAGGCTCGTCAAGGAAAACCTGGTGCGGGCGTTCAAGGATGGCACGGATATCGAGGCGCGGGCGCATATGATGTCAGCAGCTGCGATGGGCGCGACGGCGTTCCAAAAGGGATTGGGGGCCATTCATGCCCTCTCGCATCCGGTTGGTGCTTTATATGATACGCATCACGGCATGACGAATGCCGTTTTCATGCCGTATGTGTTGCAGTTCAACCGCTCCGCGATCGAGGCGAAGATCGTACGGCTTGCGGCTTATATCGGCCTTGCGCCGACATTCGAGGCGTTCATGGCGTGGATTAT
>JBJTDR010000086.1:0-3209 GCA_046092445.1 Hyphomicrobiales bacterium
GGCGTTGAGGGGGCGGGCCGGGTCGAGTGTGTCGGGGTGTTCGAAGCGGGCGGGGTCGCGGTTTGCGGCGCCGAGCATCAGGCCGACGACATCGCCCTTTTTCAGGGAAACGCAGCGGAAATCGAGATTTTCAAGGGCGTAACGGGTGAACATGTGGAGGGGCGCGTCGAAACGCAGCACTTCTTCGATGAGGCCTTCGGCGCGGGCGGGGTCATTCAGGCAGGCGCGTGCGTCGATCTTGTGTTCGAGAATGGCTTTGCCGGCATTGCCGATGGCGTGGACGGTGGCTTCGTGGCCGGCATTGAGGACGAGAATGCAGGTCGAGACCAATTCGTCTTCCGAGAGGCGCTTGCCCTCTGTCTCGGCTGCAATCAGATGGCTGATGAGATCGTCGGCCGGTGCTTTCCGCCGCTCCGCGATGTAGCGGCGCAGGAAGTGCACGAAATCCTGCGTGGCGGCGACGGCGGCGGTTTCGATCTCGTGGGTGCGCCCGAACTGGTACATCGCGACCATTTTATGCGACCAGTCGAGCAGTTGCGGGGCCATGGCGGCCGGGACGCCGAGCAATTCCGCGATGAGAATGACGGGAATGGGCGTGGCGAAGGCCTCGATGAGTTCGACGGTTCCGGCACGCTCGAAGCCGTCGATCAGCTCATGCGCCAGCGCCTCGATACGGGGTGCGAGCCGGTCCACTTGCCGCGAGACGAAAGCGCGGTTGATCAGGGTTCGCAGCCGTGTGTGATCTGGCGGCTCCAATTCGAGCAGAGAGTGCTGTTCGACATCATAGAACGGTTTGACATGCTCGGCGGGCGCGGGCCAGCCGAGTTCCTCGCGGGTTGCGCGATGCAGGATCTGGCGGCCGAAGCGCTTGTCGCGGAAGAGTGCGCTGACATCCTCGTGACGCGAGAAGCACCAGAAGCCGTATTGCTGCCAGAAGAAGACGGGGCTTTTTTCGCGGATTGCGTGATAGGCGGGATAGGGATTGTTGTAGAAGTCCGGATCACGGGGATCGGGCGTGACGGGGGCGGGAGAAGTCGGGTTTGACACGCGCATCGTTTCCTCAAGCGGAAGACAGGCCAGATGATCCCGCTTCGGGATGATTTTCAAGGGCGAAATGGGTTATTGACGTGGATCATGGCGCGATCGATGCTTTTGTGTTTGTGTGTTTCAGGATAATGGGGCGGTGCTGGCGGGTGATCAGGCTTTCGGGAAGGGTGTTCGAGACATGCGGAATTTCATGCAACGGGCTGTTTCGGGGTGCGGGCGATGACCAATCCCGTTGCGCGGCATGTATCGCTGCTGTTTGACGCGATCCGGTTTTATTCGCGTATTCCGGTTCCCGCCTTGCCGTGGGAGGCTGATCCGCATGCGGTGCCTGATTTCCGGATTTTGCCGCGGGTCCTGCCTTTTGCCGCTCTTTTGATAGCGCTGCCTTCGGCGCTGGTGCTTGCTGCGGGGAGTGCAGCGGGGTTGCCGCCTTATATTGTGGCGGCGCTTGGTGTGACGGCGGGGTTGCTCGCAACCGGCGCGATGCACGAAGATGGATTGGCCGATACGGTTGACGGGTTTGGCGGCGGCCACACGGTCGAACGCCGGCTCGAAATCATGGCGGATAGCCGCACGGGCGCTTACGGCGTTGCGGCCTTGGTGATGATGCTTGTGATCCGGATTTTGGTGCTGGGCGAGATGATTGACGCATTTGGCGGTCTTGCAGCGGTTTTGTCGCTGTTGGCGTCGGCGATCCTGTCGCGTGTTCTGGGGCTTTTGCCGCTCTTTCTTTTGCCGCCGGCACGACCGGGCGGGCGTTCGGCAAGCGTCGGCAAGCCCTCATTCGGGAGCATGGTGATTGCGGTGCCGGGGGCTCTGGCGCTGAGTACGGTGCTGCTTTTCTTCGGCCATTATTCGCCGTCAGGAATTGGCCTTGCGGTGACGGCAAGCATCGTCTCGGTCGTGCCGGTGCTTCTGCTCTCGAAACGCCTGATCGGCGGGCAGACAGGAGACGTCGCAGGTGCCACACAACAGGTCGCGGATGGTGTGATGCTGGTTGCGCTGCTTGTGCGATAGAGATGTCCGGCTTTTCGAAACGAGTTTCTCAACGATGACGATTTCCACTCCCTGCATCAAGATTTGCGTGATTGATCGCGTTACCGGTTATTGCATCGGCTGCGGGCGGACGGGCATGGAAATTTCAAGCTGGTCGACCTTGCAGGAACCGGAACGGCAAGCGACGATGGCCCTGCTCGGGGAGCGGATGAAATCCATGTCGAGCCGTGCGGCGCGCGGCGGCAGAACGCTGGTCAGGCGGCGAGGCTCCACAGGAAGCGCACGATAACGGCCAGTAGAAACAGGCCGAAGGCTTTCTCAAGTTTCTTCTTAGACAAGCGATGCGCCAGATTGACGCCGATTGGTGCCATGAGAACGCTTGTCGGGATGAACAATGCGACGCCGATCAGCGAGACATAGCCGAGCGAGAATGGCGGGAGGATTTCCATTTTCGGCCAACCGGCGAAGACGTAGCCGAGCGCGCCGGGAATGGAAATCAACACACCGAGGCCGGACGAGGTTGCGACCGCCTGATGGATCGGGCGACGGTAGAGCATCATGAACACGTTGCAGAGTTGCCCGCCGCCAATACCCATCAGCGAGGAGAGAAAGCCGATCATTCCGCCATAGAGGCGCATGATAGATCCGGTCGGCATATCGCCCTTGAGGGCCCAGCTGTCGCGGGCAAAGAGCAACCGGAAACTGCTGAAGGCGGCGATGGTGACGAACATGACCTTGAACAGCATTGGCGGCGCAAACCGCGCCACAAGCGTGCCGAGAATGACGCCTGAAATGACGGGGAGTGCCCATGTTTTCAGGAGAGCCAGATCGACCGCGCCTTTCGCGTAATGCGCCTTGAAGGACCGGATCGATGTCGGGATGATGATGGCCAGCGAGGTGCCGATGGTAAGGGGCATGCGAACGGCTTCATCGGTGCCGACGGCGCGGAGCAGTTCGTACAAGATCGGCACTATGACGATCCCGCCGCCGACACCAAACAGCCCGGCGAGGAGGCCGGTCGCGCCGCCTGCAATGAGAAGGCCGATGGCGAGAAGCAGGAGTTCCCCGGTGGGGATCGAACCAAGCATGAGGGGGCCTTTATCCGGGTACCGGAGGGCATGAGAGATCTGATGCGATCACGCGGCGGCCATCGTGTCGCGGTGGAC
>JBJTDR010000087.1:0-2299 GCA_046092445.1 Hyphomicrobiales bacterium
AAAATCCACGGCCGCCCCGCCCACCCTCTCCCTCGTCCAGAATCCCGATATCCTCGCCACCATTGCAGGCCTCAAAGCCGGTCGCCCGCAGCTGGTCGTTGGCTTCGCCGCCGAGATCGAGAACGTCATCGAGTACGCCCGCGACAAACTCCGCCGCAAGGGCTGCGATCTGATTATCGCCAATGATGTCGGCAGTGGCACGGGCGTAATGGGCGGTGACGAGAACGCCGTCCACATCGTCTCGCCCGACTCCGTCGTCTCCCTGCCGCGCCTGCCCAAGACAGAGATCGCCGACAGGTTGATCCGCATGTTCACCGACAGGCTTGCAAAGGGTCCCTCGGCATGAAACTCCGGATCCCGTGCCGCCAACTCCCCAATAGTGAGGGGTTCGATCTGCCGCACTATGCAACGAGTGACGCCGCCGGCCTCGACCTTCTGGCCGCCATCCCCGCCGGTGCACCCCTGCTGATCGGTGTCGGCCAGCGTCGCCTCGTTCCCACCGGTCTGGCCATCGCCATCCCGGGCGGGTTCGAGGGGCAGGTCCGCCCCCGCTCGGGTCTTGCGCTTAAACACGGCATCACGGTTCTGAATGCGCCGGGTACCATCGATGCCGATTACCGCGGTGAACTCTCCGTGCTGCTGATCAACCATGGCGAGCAGAATTTCGAGGTTACACGCGGTATGCGCATCGCCCAATTGGTCATTTGTCCTGTGAGCCGAATTGAGTGGTCCAACGTTGGAGAACTCAGTGGAACAAACCGTGGCGGGAACGGGTACGGTTCCACGGGAATCTAGCTGTTGACCCATATTATTTAACTGGAACATTGGACAATGATTTTACTTTCACGACGCAGTCTTCTCGGTATCGCAGCAGTGGTCGATATTGCCATTCACGGGAGGGTCGCACCTGTCCCGGCGAAGGCCTTGTCCGAGCGCCATCACCTCCCGCCACGGCATCTCGAGACCATGCTGCAAGCCCTTGTAAGAACAGGGATTCTTCGCGGTGTCCGTGGCCCCCGCGGCGGCTATGAACTGGCCATTGAGCGGCGCAAACTCAAGGCCGGCGACATCGTCCGCGCCGCCATGACAGCCATCGATGATGCGGACGACACACCCGAGCCCTCATCCGCTCTTGTCGACCGCGTGATCAATCCGGCAGTCAGGCAAGCCAGCCATGCGTTCCTGGAGCATCTCGACTCGATCACTGTTGAAGACCTATGCCAACAGTCTGAAAAGGCTGGATTTTTTGGATCACTGTCAGATGATGTAAATTTTACAATATAAAATGTAAATTAAAGTAATTATCGACAGAATTCTGGTAATAAGTTAAGCTTCTGAAATCACACAGCTTCCCCTCTTCCTAATGGAGTTCCATGATGTCCCAAGCCACCACAAGCTCTCACATTCCCGGTCGCGGCCGGATCTACGGGTCGATCACGGAGACCATTGGCGACACGCCGATCGTCCGTCTGGACCGCCTTGCAAAAGCCAAGGGCGTACACGCTAACCTTTTGGTAAAGCTCGAGTTTTTTAATCCAATCGCCAGCGTCAAAGATCGCATCGGCGTTAACATGATCGACGCGCTGGAAGCCGATGGCCTGATCAAGGACGGCACGACTTTGATCGAACCGACATCCGGAAACACAGGCATCGCGCTGGCCTTCGTCGCCGCCGCCAGAGGCTATCGCCTCATCCTCGTCATGCCCGAGTCAATGTCGGTCGAACGCCGTAAAATGCTGGCCCTCCTTGGTGCCGAGCTCGAACTTACGCCCGCTCCCCTCGGCATGAAAGGCGCGATCGCCAAGGCCGAGGAATTAAAGGCTTCCATTCCGAATTCGATCATTCCGCAACAATTCAAAAACCCTGCCAATCCCGATATCCACCGCCGCACAACGGCTGAGGAAATCTGGAATGATCTCAACGGTCAAGTCGACATTTTTGTTTCGGGCGTCGGCACAGGCGGCACCATCACGGGCGTCGGCCAAGTCCTCAAAGCCCGCCGCCCGGGCGTTCACATTGTCGCCGTAGAGCCCGAAGATTCGCCGGTTCTCTCGGGCGGAGCACCCGGTCCGCATAAGATTCAGGGCATTGGGGCCGGTTTTGTGCCCGATATTCTGGACCGCTCGATCATTGACGAGGTCATTCAGGTCGGCAATCAAACAGCCTTCGACACAGCCCGACTGCTTGCCCGCATCGAAGGTATTCCCACAGGTATTTCATCGGGTGCAGCCGTTGCCGCCGCACTCGAAATTGCCGCGCGCCCGGAATCAAAGGGCAAGAATATCGTGATTATCATTGC
>JBJTDR010000088.1:0-6997 GCA_046092445.1 Hyphomicrobiales bacterium
GCCTGCAATGAGAAGGCCGATGGCGAGAAGCAGGAGTTCCCCGGTGGGGATCGAACCAAGCATGAGGGGGCCTTTATCCGGGTACCGGAGGGCATGAGAGATCTGATGCGATCACGCGGCGGCCATCGTGTCGCGGTGGACGAGGGTTACAGCTTCACGCAGCACGGACAGACCGGCGGAGCGTTTGACGCCTTCGGTGGCGAGGTGACGGCGGAAGGCGCGCGCTCCGGATCGGCCCGTGAACAGGCCGAGCAGGTGGCGTGTCATGGCGTGCAGCGACGTGCCCTCGGCAAGGCGGGCCTCGGCATAGGGATAAAAGCTTTCGAGCGCTTCCCACGCATCGCTGATAGGGGCGGGTTCACCGTAGAGTTCGGGATCAATGGCGAGCAGCATTTCGGGCTCGTGATAGGCAGTGCGCCCGACCATGACGCTATCGACGCGGGCGAGGTGGCGGGTGATTTCCGCGAGCGACGTAATGCCACCATTGATCGCGACCGGATATAGAGGCAGGCGCTGTTTGAGGCGGTGGACGCGATCATACTCAAGCGGCGGAATGTAGCGGTTTTCTTTCGGCGAGAGTCCCTTGAGCCACGCTTTGCGCGCATGGACGATCACGCCATCGCATCCGGCGGCGATCACCGCATCCACGAGCTGATCGAGAGCGGTTTCGGGATCTTGATCATCGACACCGAGGCGGCATTTGACGGTGACGGGCAGGGGTGTGGCGGCTTTCAACGCGGCAACGCATTCGGCCACAAGCGCGGGCTCGCGCATCAGGCAGGCGCCGAAGCGGCCTTCCTGCACGCGGTCCGACGGGCAACCGACATTGAAATTAATCTCGCAATAGCCAAAATCTGCGGCAATTCTGGCCGATTGCGCGAGTTCAGCGGGGTTTGAGCCGCCAAGTTGCACCGCGACGGGATGCTCGCGCGCATCGAAGCCGAGCAATCGCTCGCGGTCGCCATGGAGGATCGCGGCGCTGGTGACCATCTCGGTATAGAGCAAGGCGCGGCGCGTGAGAATGCGATGGAAGAACCGGCAATGACGGTCCGTCCAGTCCATCATCGGGGCGATGGAGAATTTCGGCATGACAGGATTTTGTCTTGTTTCGGTCACCAGGGGGTCTGTCTATCTCTCGTGCGGCGGATGATCCGGGTCGGGAAGGGTCCGTTGATGACCCGATTTTAACGGTGCGGGCAGGGTTTGTACATTACAACCTTTCAAAAGTGCGGTTGAAGTCGGAATGAGGATTTGGTAGTCGGGTGCAGCGCAAAATTCAGGCAATGCGATCAATGCGAGGGGTTCCGAAGTGCTGGGAAAATCCAGCGTGTCCGTATCCCGAGCATCCAGAATGCGGATGACCGCGCAGGTCAATCAACCAGCCATGATCGGAGAGAAAAATGAGCGTAAATAAGGGCGAAAGCGCCGGCCAGTGCCCGGTCAATCACAGCGCCATGAAGCAAACGACATCCGGTGCCCGGACAAATCGTGACTGGTGGCCGAACCAACTCAATCTGAAAATTCTCCATCAGCATTCTGCGCTCTCCAATCCGATGGGCGAGTCGTTCGACTATTCCAAGGAATTCAAGAAGCTCGATCTCGAGGCCTTGAAGAAGGACCTGTACGCGCTGATGACGACATCGCAGGACTGGTGGCCAGCCGATTATGGCCATTATGGGCCGTTTTTCATCCGGTTGGCGTGGCATAGCGCGGGTACTTATCGCACCGGTGACGGACGCGGCGGGGCTGGTGCTGGCTCGCAGCGTTTCGCGCCGCTCAATAGCTGGCCGGATAATGGCAATCTTGATAAAGCGCGCCGTCTGCTCTGGCCGATCAAGCAGAAATACGGCAGTACGCTCTCATGGGCCGATCTGATGATTTTTGTCGGCAATTGCGCGCTTGAGTCGATGGGTTTCAAGCCGTTCGGCTTTGCCGGTGGCCGCGCCGATGTGTGGGAGCCGGAGGAAGATATTTACTGGGGCGCCGAGGGCAAATGGCTCGAGGACAAGCGCTATAGCGGTGATCGTGAGCTAGAAAACCCGCTCGCCGCGGTGCAGATGGGCCTGATCTACGTCAATCCGGAAGGGCCGAACGGCAAGCCTGATCCGCTCGCGGCTGCAAAAGATATCCGTGAGACATTTGCGCGCATGGCGATGAATGACGAGGAGACGATTGCCTTGATTGCCGGTGGCCATACGTTCGGCAAGGCGCATGGCGCGGCTGACCCGTTGAAATATGTCGGTCCGGAGCCGGAAGGCGCGAGCATCGAGGAGCAAGGCCTCGGCTGGAAGAACAGCTATCGGTCGGGCAAGGGCGTCGACACGATCACCAGCGGGCTGGAAGGCGCGTGGACGACCAATCCGGCAAAATGGGACAATAATTACTTCGACACTCTGTTCAACTATGAATGGGAACTCACCAAGAGCCCCGCAGGTGCGTGGCAGTGGACGCCGAAAAATGGTGCTGGCAAAGATACGGTGCCGGATGCGCATGATCCGAAGGTCAAACACGCGCCGATGATGTTCACGACCGATCTGGCGTTGCGGATGGATCCGGTCTACGGGCCGATCTCGAAGCGGTTCCATGAAAATCCGCAGCAGTTCGCGGAAGCCTTTGCGAAGGCCTGGTACAAGTTGACGCATCGTGACATGGGCCCGATCACGCGGTGCCTCGGCCCGTTGGTTCCTGAAGCGCAATTGTGGCAGGATCCGGTGCCGGCATTGACGCACAAAGTTGTCGACGCGAAGGATATTGCCGATCTGAAAGCCAAAATCGTCGCATCTGGGCTATCGGTTTCCGATCTTGTCACGACGGCTTGGGCGTCGGCTTCCACGTTCCGCGGTTCGGACAAGCGCGGCGGTGCCAATGGTGCCCGCATCCGTCTGGCTCCGCAGAAGGATTGGGCGGTGAACCAGCCTGCGCATCTCGCAAAGGTGATTGCGACGCTCGAAGGCATCCAGAAGGCGTTCAACGCAGCGCAATCGGGCGGCAAAGCGATATCGCTCGCCGATCTGATCGTGCTCGGCGGTTCCGCCGGCATCGAACAGGCGGCGAAAAAGGCCGGACACGCTGTGGAGGTTCCTTTCACGCCGGGCCGGACCGATGCGACGCAGGAACATACCGATGTCGAGAGCTTCGCCGTACTTGAGCCGATTGCCGACGGGTTCCGCAATTACCTCAAGGCGGAATATACGGTTTCTGCGGAGGAGTTGCTGGTTGCCAAGGCGCAGCTCCTGACGCTGACGGCACCGGAAATGACGGTTCTGTTGGGCGGTATGCGGGTTCTGAATACGAATGTCGGGCAAGCCCAGCATGGCGTGTTGACGAAACAGCCCGAGACGCTCACCAACGACTTCTTCGTCAATCTCCTCGACATGAACACCACCTGGAAAGCTTCGGAGACTGCCAAGGGCGTGTTCGAGGGACACGACGTGAAGACGGGCGCCTTGAAATGGACCGGCACGCGCGTCGATCTGGTGTTCGGCTCGAATTCGCAATTGCGTGCGCTGGCTGAAGTCTATGGCTCGAGCGACGGCAAGGCGAAGTTCGTGCATGATTTCGTGGCGGCATGGACGAAAGTGATGAATGCGGACCGGTTCGATCTGAACTGATCCATTGAACAACATTTCGGGCGCGGCTGATTTCGTGCTGCGCCCGAAATGGACTATTGCTGGTTTGGCCAGTAGGTGCCATCAAGCACCGGCGAGCCCTCGCACAGGACGAGGCCGCGTTCGACCATATCTTCTAGCTGCGCAAAGACGGAGTGCGCTGCCGCTGGTTTCAAACCGGGCGCGAGACTCGTATACACATGCGTGACGATTTCGGGAATTGTCCGGTCGCCGGCTTTCAGCCGGTCAAGGATTGACGCTTCCCGCTGTCGGCGATGTTGCAAGAGCCCGCGAACAAAACGCTGGGGATCGATGACGGGATTGCCGTGACCGGGCCAATAAACCGTCTCGCTACGTCCGAGCAATTTCTGCAAAGAGCGCATATAATCTCCCATCGAGCCATCGGGCGGCGCGACGATGCTGGTGGACCACGCCATGACATGATCGCCCGAAAACAAGGCCGCTTCCCCGGCCAGTGCGAAGCTGACATGGTTGGCGGCGTGCCCCGGCGTGTCGAGGGCCGTGAGTGTCCAGTCGGGTCCAGTAATCGTATCTCCGTCGACGAGCATTTGGTCAGGGGCGTAGTCCTGATCCGACGAGGCGTCGAGCGGATTGATCTCGCCAAGATTGAGGGGGCGGGCTGATCTGTGTGCCGAGCACCCGACAATCAGGGCGCCTGTGAGTTCCGCAAGCGGGCGGGCAAGGGGCGAGTGGTCACGATGTGTATGCGTCACAAAAATATGGCTTACCGTGGCAGTCCCGATGGCTGCGAGCAGGGCCTCGAGATGGCGCGTATCGTCCGGGCCGGGATCGATGATGGCGAGTGTCTTTGTGCCGACGAGATAGGAGCAGGTGCCGGTGAAGGTGAAGGGGCCGCCATTCGGTGCGATGATACGCCGGACAGCAGGCCGGAGCCATTCGACACCGGTCGCGGAAAGTGGCTCCGAGCGGTCTAAAGAAAGCGTGTCTGACATGGCGTCCTTATGGGTTTTTCAGGCAGGCTTGTCGAGGCTTATTCAGTTCCGGAGACCAATGGAGAAAATCTCCGGACATCAGGGGAACCAATTACAACATTTGGCGTTTTACCTAGCGAAATATACGGAGCATGCCTGTGAACGCGATCCCATCCAAGTCGACATTTTGGTTGTCGCGACATGATGGTCGCGCGGGCGGCGGTCGCACTTTCACGGCGAGATGTTTCATGACGGGCGGTGTGGTAGTCGCCGCCATTGTTTTGCTCATCGTTGCATTTTTGCTTTCCGGACAGCTTGATCGTGTACAGGCGGAACTTGACGGGTTGCAGGAATTCGAAGCAGCGCGTTCCCGAACGGTGGTCAGGCTTTTCGAGTTTGACTCTGCTGCGTATCAGACTCTGAGGGAGTCGGATGGCACGGATCTGCGCTCTGTTGGTCCGCTTTTCGATGACTACACGGCGAGCTTCGCGAGCCTGTCCCGGCTTCGTCTCTTCGGTGGCCAGGAAGAGCGTCTTGACAATATACGGCATCTTTCGGCCGAGTTTCGAAGTGCGATGCATGCACTTGCCCATGAGAATGCGGGCGGAAATATTACCGAGAAAAGGTATCTTGACGCGTTGAAAACGACGCCCATGATCGATGCACTGACCGAACTTGGCACATACAACGCTTCCTTGATTACCGAACGGACTGCGGTTCAGGACACGATCCGAACGATCAATAATGTATTGATCGGGTTGGCGGTGTTTATTGCTGCATGTGCCGGACTGGTGATGTTGCTGTGCATGCGGCGGCGGCTGGTGACCACAAAACGCGAGCAGGAAGAATTGCTCCAATCAAACCAGTTGCTCAACAGGGAAATCGAGAAAAAGGCAGCCGATCTCAATCGTGTTCAAGTTCTGTTCGATGCTTCGCTCGGTGTCACGAGTGTGACCATGTTCATGCAGGATCGCGATCTTATCTATTCATGGGTCCACGGCTCGGTACCCGGATTTCTCGCGAGCAGTGATATCGGGCGTTCCGATTACGACCTCATTCCATGTCCTGATCAGGAATTTCTGATTGCAACCAAACTCGAGGTCATCGCGAGCGGAAGAAGTATCGCCTTCGAGTCCGATCGGGACGAGGATGGCGTGCGAAGGACCTATTCGATCAACCTCGATCCACTGATCCAAGACGAGGCAATCATCGGAATCGTCGGTGTGATGAAGGATATCACCGAGCGTCGCCGCCGTGAGGAAGAAACGCAGGCCTTGCTGCAGGAATTGGTGCACCGCGCGCAGAATTTGCTCGGTGTGGTGCTGTCCATGGCGAAGCTGAGCGCCCGCTCCGCCACCTCACTTGAGGCGTTCAGCGAACGGTTTTCGGGGCGGATCTCGTCAATGGCCCGCAGCTTCGAGGTTCTTGTCGATCACGACTGGCATGGTGCACCGATCCGGAAACTGCTGGACAAAAGCCTTGCCACACTGGACCATCGCGTGCAGAGCCGCATTTTGATCGACGGGGAAGACGTGCAGCTCACCCCGCTGGTCGCGCAGAATTTGGCACTTGCGTTCCACGAGCTGATTGCCAATGCGATTGATCACGGTTCCCTGAGCGATGGAAGCGGCAGGGTATCAATCACGTGGTCCGTCCAGCCATGTGACAGCGGTGCGCGCGAATTCAGGTTCCAGTGGACGGAGATCTCGGCGGAACCGAAAGCGATGCGGTTTGATCAGGTAGGTTTCGGGCGGCATGTTCTGGAGATCATAGTCCCGCGCGCCCTCAACGGAACTACGACAGTGTCAAACGGCCCGCAAGGGCTGATCTGGACCCTGACCTGGCCGCTCGACGGATTTGATGCGTCATCGTTTTCGGTTCCCATGAGCGCGGCTATGACGACGCTCGAGAATGGTCCCGCCCGCACCCACAACCAGCCGGTAACCACGACCTCAGGGCAGCTACACTGACAGGTTTCATTCTGACGGCGCCTGCCATCGACTTGAGCACATTCCCGTCGACAAACAGTGCAACGATTTTGCAGGCTTGCGCATTGCCTTGAGGCAGGCGAGACGTTACCAATTCAGGACATAGCGGAGAATGAAATGACGGTATTGGTGACCGGCGGGGCGGGCTATATTGGCAGCCACATGGTTCTGGATCTGATGAAGACCGGTGAGGAAATCGTCGTGCTTGATGATTTTTCGACAGGATTTGCCGGTCTTGTGCCTGCCGGCGTCCGGGTCGTTGAGGGTGATATCGGCAATCGCAAATTGCTCGAGCGCCTGATCCCCGATTACCGGATCGACGCGATTGCGCATTTCGCAGCCAAGATTGTCGTGCCGGAATCGGTGGAGAAACCGCTTTTCTATTATGACAATAATACATCCCGCGCCCGCACGCTGATCGAGGCGGCGGTGACGGGCGGTGTGAAGC
>JBJTDR010000089.1:0-28030 GCA_046092445.1 Hyphomicrobiales bacterium
TTCATCGCGGAACAGGTGCGCGAGGGGCGCTTCCAGAATGCGAGTGAAGTTGTGCGGGCGGGTTTGCGGTTGCTGGAAGATCATGAAACGGAGCGGAAAGAAACTTTGGCGCGGTTGAAAGGCGAGATCAATGCGGCATTCGAGGACCCAAGGCCGCCGATTCCGATAGATGAAGTCATGAAAGAAATCGAAGAACTGTACGCGCAGGACGCGAAAGAGCGATCTCATGGCACGTAGGGTTATATTACAGCCCGCGGCGCGCGACGACCTTCGGCGGCTTTAAGCCTTTATCCGTGATGAGCGTGATTCACCGATCATTGCGTTGAAATATATCCGCCGTATCCGCGATTATTGCATTGGATTTGGACAGTTTCCCCATCGCGGCACGGCCCGGGACGACCTCCGCCCGGGACTTCGGTTGATCGGGTTTGAAAGGCGTGTGACGATTGCCTTTACGATCTCGGACGACACGGTTTTGATTGTACGAATCTTCTATGGCGGGCGGGATGTCGCCGCCCTGCTTGATGACGAGGGCGGCGATCAGCCCTGAAATTACATGCCGTGCTTCTTCTTCCGCATGCCGAGCGTGCGCAGACGGAGCGCGTTGAGCTTGATGAAGCCCGCGGCGTCGCGGTGATCATAGGCGACAGCGCCTTCCTCGAAGGTCACGAGGTCTTGATCATAGAGCGAATAGGGGCTCTCGCGACCGATGACGATGACATTGCCCTTGTAAAGTTTCAGCGTGACGCGACCGGTGACGGCTTCTTGCGAGCGGTCGATCAGGGCTTGCAGCATGTCGCGCTCGGGCGAAAACCAGAAGCCATTATAGATGAGTTCGGCATATTTCGGCATCAACTCGTCTTTGAGATGGGCGGCGCCGCGGTCGAGCGTGATCGACTCAATCGCGCGATGGGCCGTGAGCAGGATCGTGCCGCCCGGTGTTTCATACATGCCGCGGGATTTCATGCCGACGAAACGGTTTTCGACGAGATCGAGGCGGCCAATGCCGTTTGCTTTGCCGAGCACGTTGAGGTTTGCCAGAAGCGTTGCGGGCGACAAATTCTCGCCATTGATCGCAACCGCGTCGCCTTTGGCAAAATCGATGGTGATGGTTGTAACCACATCGGGGGCGTCTTGCGGCCCGATGGTGCGGGAATAGACGTAATCGGGGACTTCGACGGCGGGATCTTCCAGCACTTTGCCCTCGGAGGAGGCATGCAGGAGATTGGCATCGACGGAGAACGGGGCTTCGCCGCGCTTGTCTTTGGCAATCGGGATCTGATATTGTTCCGCAAAGGCGATGAGCGCTTCACGCGAGCGGAGATCCCATTCGCGCCAAGGGGCGATGATGGTGATGTCGGGTTTTAAGGCGTAATAGCCGAGTTCGAAGCGAACCTGATCATTCCCCTTGCCGGTCGCGCCATGGGAGACGGCATCGGCGCCGACTTTTTCGGCGATTTCAATCTGTTTCTTGGCGATGAGCGGACGGGCGATAGAGGTCCCGAGGAGATAGACGCCCTCATAGACGGCGTTGGCGCGGAACATCGGGAAGACGTAATCGCGGACGAATTCCTCGCGTAAGTCCTCGATGAAAATGTTTTCAGGCTTGATGCCAAGAAGGATGGCCTTGTCGCGTGCAGGCCCCAATTCCTCGCCCTGACCGAGATCGGCGGTGAAGGTGACGACTTCGCAACCATAGGTGGTTTGAAGCCATTTCAGGATGATGGAGGTATCAAGCCCACCGGAATAGGCGAGAACGACTTTTTTGACAGTTTTTTGGGCCATGGGACACCTGTAAGATCAAAGAGAGCGCGCCATCCGGATCGGGATCGGCAAGGAATGCAAATTGGCGGCAACGTATAAGGATTGTGCCGGATCACGCAAGGGCCAAGCCCGTGTGGTGCTCCGTTCAAAAACTGCGCCGGTTGACCAGATGGCCCGCGGTCCGTCCACGAATTTTCTTGCCAAGGTGTGAAACTTCTGGTGTTCATGGAATGTTCTTGCAGATGCAGGATTCGTGCGACCAGAAAAGGATGCGATGGTGGGTATGATACCTATGCCCGAGGATGATCTGACGTATGACACGATGTCGCCCGATCTCGGGATCGTCGCCGAGCGACGCCGGGGACGCGGCGCCGTGACGAATGTATCGGGGCGGTTCGAGCCACTGCAACGGCAGACGGAGGACGATGGCTGGGGATCGGCTGGCGAGTTACCGCCCTTCAAGACTGAAATCACGATGGAAAAGCCGCGCACGATCATTACGCGCAATCAATCGCCCGACATCTCGTTTGACCGGTCGATCAACCCCTATCGCGGGTGCGAACATGGGTGCGTCTACTGCTTTGCGCGCCCGACGCATGCCTATATGGGCCTGTCGCCGGGGCTGGATTTCGAGTCAAAGCTTTTCGTCAAAGAGGGCGTGGCGGAATTGCTCGAGCGGGAATTATCCGCGCCAACCTATTCACCGCGCACGATTGCGATCGGCACAAATACCGACCCCTATCAGCCAATCGAGCGGGAACGGCGGATCATGCGTGAGGTGCTGGAGGTTCTTGCGCGGTTCAACCACCCTGTCGGCATTGTGACGAAATCGGCCCTTGTGGCGCGCGATATTGATCTGCTGGCGCCGATGGCCGCGCGGGGCCTCGTCAAAGTGGCGCTTTCGATCACGACGCTGGACCGGCGACTCGCACGCGAAATGGAGCCGAGGGCGGCAACGCCTTCGAAGCGGTTGGACGCGATCCGGCAGCTGGCGGAAGCCGACATTCCGGTGACAGTGATGGTCGCGCCGATTATTCCGGCGCTGACGGATTCCGAGATCGAACGCATTCTGGAGGCGGCTTTTGAGGCGGGCGCGCGCGAATCGGGCTATGTGCTGCTGCGCCTACCGCTTGAAATCCGCGATCTGTTCCGCGAATGGCTGCTGGAACATCACCCCGGGCGGCTCAGGCATATTTTGTCGCTCGTTCAATCAACCCGTGGCGGGAAAGACTATGACGCCAGATTCGGCAAGCGTATGGTGGGCGAAGGCGTTTATGCGGGGCTGATCCAGAAGAGGTTCAAACTTGCGACGACGCGGTTGGGTTTCGGCCGCGCGCGGCTTGCGCTTCGAACGGACCTGTTCCAAAAGCCGGTCAAAGCAGGCGACCAGCTGTCGCTGTTTGCATAACCCGATCAACCTGCCGGACAGAGATGGCCAAAAGACCTGTATCCACTCAACAGAGCGTTCCGGATTTTGCACATGAGGCGCGGCTTCGTGCGCGGGGGTTTGAGCTAGTTGCGGGGGTTGATGAAGTCGGGCGTGGGCCGCTTGCGGGGCCCGTCGTTGCGGCGGCGGTGATCCTTGATCCGGACCATCTGCCTGGCGGGCTCAATGATTCAAAAATGCTGACGGCGTCCGTGCGCGAACGGTTGTTCACGGAGATTATGCGCCATGCGCATGTGGCGATTGCTTCCATTCCGGCAGCGCGGATCGACGCGATCAATATACGACAGGCAACATTCGAGGCGATGGCGGGAGCAGTTAACGGACTGGCCGTGCGCGCTGATTTTGTACTGATTGACGGGCGGGATGTTCCGCCTCTGCCCTGCCCTGCCGAGGCCCTGATAGGGGGCGACCGACGTTCGCTATCAATTGCAGCGGCTTCGATCATTGCGAAGATCACGCGTGACCGCATGATGACGCGGCTGGCTGAAACATACCCCGCCTACGGGTTTGAAAAGCATATGGGCTACGGGACACCGAAGCATCTCGAGGCATTGGCTTTGCATGGCCCGATACCGATGCACCGGATGAGTTTTGCGCCGCTTAAACGGCCGGATCATCAGTCCGCCTAACCCCTGATGTCGTTCCTATTATGAATTTGTTAACCATAATCAAAGGTTAAGCGGATTTTCGGTTTGCATCCCGAATCCTAAACACGGTGTTTACCGCGATCACGTACGACTCGGAACCGTTAGTCAGTAAACGGTGTTGCATATGGGTATCCCGCGTATCGGGGTTGCTGGCGCCGAAGCCCGGATAAAGGTCACGCGTACCGGGTATTCCGCGCCAGCACCCCGAATGGATTCTTTGCCGACTCTTCGGGATCATGTGATCATCGGCGACAGCATCAATGTATTGGGGCGGATTCCGGAGGCGAGTGTCGATCTGGTTTTTGCCGATCCACCCTATAATCTCCAGCTTGAGGGTAATCTCAACCGGCCTGATCAGTCATTGGTCGATGCGGTGGATGATGACTGGGACAAGTTTGCCAGTTTTGCAGATTATGACGCCTTCACCCGCGCATGGTTGATCGCTGCCCGTCGTGTGATGAAACCGAATGCGACGCTCTGGGTGATCGGCTCCTACCACAATATTTTCCGCGTTGGCGCGATCATGCAGGATCTCGGATTCTGGCTCTTGAACGATATTGTCTGGCGCAAGGCCAATCCGATGCCGAATTTCCGCGGCCGCCGATTCACGAACGCGCACGAAACGATGATCTGGGCGTCGCGCAGTGCGGATGCGAAGGGCTACACGTTCCATTATGACGCGCTCAAGGCGGGCAATGAGGATACTCAGGTCCGCTCGGATTGGTATCTGCCGCTCTGCACGGGCGGCGAGCGGCTGAAGGATACAGCGGGACGCAAGACGCATCCGACGCAAAAGCCGGAATCATTGCTCGCGCGGATTATTTTGTCGTGTTCCAACCCCGGTGATGTGGTGCTCGATCCGTTTTTCGGGACGGGCACCACGGGCGCTGTTGCCAAGAAATTAGGGCGGCACTTTATCGGGATCGAGCGCGAGGAAGGCTATGCCGACGCTGCGCGCAAGCGTATTGCGGCGGTCGAACCTCTCGACGATACCGCCATCGCGATTGCGCCAACACGTCGCAGCGAACCGCGTATTCCGTTCAATGCCGTGCTTGATGCGGGCCTGATTGCACCGGGCGCGATCCTGATGGATGCCAAGCGTCACCATCAGGCAGTGGTCAAGGCGGACGGATCCTTGCTGCTTGGACCTGCGACAGGGTCGATCCACAAGATCGGCGCTTTGGCACAGGGGCTCCCCGCCTGTAATGGCTGGACGTTCTGGCATGTTGAAAAAAGCGGTCGCTTGATCCCGATTGATGATCTCCGACAAGAGATCAGAGCGGCAATGCCGGCGGACTAGACTTCGACAGGGTGATCTGCGCCTTCATAGTCGACGCCGATGAGATAGAGCCCGTCGGGCGGGGCCATCGGGCCACAGCGTGTTCGATCCCGTGCATCAAGGGCGGAGCGCAAATCGTCGAGCGTCCATTTTCCGGTTGCGACCAGAATGAGCGACCCGACCATTGACCGCACCTGATGATGCAGAAAGGAACGGGCCGATGCCCTGATCCGGATTTCGGGTCCGACTCGTTCGATATCGAGGCGGTCCAACGTCTTAACAGGGCTTGCCGCTTGACATTCGGCCGCTCGAAAGGTCGAGAAATCATGATTGCCGATCAGAACATCGGCACCAGCCTGCATCAGCGCCGTATCCATGCGCCATTTGACGTGCCATGCGCGGTTGACATCCAGCGTCAGCGGGGCGCGGCGATTGATGATCCGGTAGAGGTAATGCCGCTTGCGGGCTGACATCCGCGCATTGAACAGCTCGCTGACGCGAGAGACCTCGAGGACCGAGACGGTATTGCTCTTCAGATGGGCGTTCACGGCATCGCGGACCGTGTCCGTACGCCACTCGCCCGATAGATCAACATGACCGACCTGATGGGTCGCGTGGACACCGGCATCGGTTCGTCCGGCGGCCTGAATGCGGGTGCGCTGTCCGCTGAAGGCGAAGACGGCGTCTTCCAGCACTTCCTGCACCGAAAGCCCGTTTTTCTGGTGCTGCCAGCCGACAAAGGACGTGCCGTCATATTCGATGATCAGTTTGAAACGTGCCATCAGCCGATCCGCTGACCGGCAGGCAGAGAGACACCGCGCAGAAACAGGTCGGCGGGGAGCGCCTTGGCTCCGGCGCGCTGCAAATCGAGCAAGCGGAGTGCGCCGTTGCCGCAGGCAATCGTCAAGGCGTCATCGAGTATTTGGCCGGGCACGCCCACCCCTTCTGTCCTGGTTGCACGCAGGATCTTGACCCGTTCCGCGCCTTTTCCGAGGTCGATCATGGTGTAGGCACCGGGAAAGGGTGCGAGGCCGCGAATGTGATCATGGATCGTTTGCACAGAGGCAGACCAGTCGATCTTGCACTCGTCATTCGAGATTTTGCGGGCATAGGTGACGCCCTCCGTGCTTTGCTCGCGAAAGGACAGGCCGCCACGCCCGAGCGCCGCGAGCGCCCGCACCATGAGATCGGCACCGAGACGGGCAAGGATTTCATGTGCTTCGCCGGAATTGAGCTCGGGAGTAATGACAAGGCGCTCGACCATGCCGACGGGGCCGGTATCAAGCCCTTCCGCCATTTTCATGACGGCGACACCGGTTTCGGAATCACCCGCCATGATCGCCCGCTGGATCGGAGCGGCACCGCGCCAACGCGGCAGGAGCGAGGCGTGGAGATTGAGACAGCCGAGCGGCGGCACATTCAGAATATCCTTTGGCAAAAGCATGCCGTAAGCCACGACAATAGCGACATCGGCCTGACGGGAGCGGAATTCGTCGAGTGCCTCCGGTGTCCGGAGTGTCGACGGGGTCAGCGCGGGAATGCCGAAACGTTGAGCCGCCTGTTGGACCGGTGACAGGCGCAGTGCCATACCGCGCCCGGCAGGTGCTGGTGCGCGCGAATAGCAGGCTACGATCTCGTGCCCATGCCCCAGAAGAGCGGACAGAGTGGGGACGGCAAAATCCGGCGTTCCCATGAAGATAGTGCGGAGGCTCATTCATTCCTCCCGATCAATGCCTGATGCGTGTTCACTCGCCGAGCTCGCGACGGGCCTGCTTTGTGAACTTCTTGATGACACGTTCGCGCTTCAGACGCGACAAATGATCGATGAACAGTTTGCCGTTGAGATGGTCGATCTCGTGTTGGATACAGGTGGCGAAAAGGCCGTCGAGTTCGCGCTCGTTCTGGTTGCCGTCGAGATCGAGCCAACGCACACCGACTTTGCTCGGTCGGACGACGATTTCATGGTAATCCGGGATCGAGAGGCAGCCCTCCTCGTACTCGTTCAAGTCATCCGACGTCCAGATGATCTCCGGATTGATGAAGATGTGCGGATCCTTCGGATCATCGCCCCGGGCGAGATCAACGGTAACAATGCGTTTCGTGATGCCGATCTGCACGGCGGCAAGCCCGATGCCGGGGGCGTCATACATGGTTTCGAGCATATCATCGGCAAGCGCCTTCGTTGCCCCGTCAATGTTTGTGAGAGGCGTGGAGACTTTCCGGAGCAGAGGATCAGGCAGCGAAATGATCGTTCTTATACTCATGATGGAGGGGAGATAGTGATTCATGAGGCTACAGTCAATCGTTCCGCGTTCGTTCTGGTTTTAATTGCGAATCCTGTTATGATTTTTCGAGGTGGAACGGGTGGCGGAGAGCTTGGCAATGGCGACTGAATGGATGTTTCTGGTCTTGGGACTGGCCATTGTGGTGTTGCTTGGCTGGCTCGGGCTCAACTCGATCCGCATGAGCCGCGAACGAATGCTGGAAGCGGCAAGCCAGACCGAGCGGCAGCGGCAGCTCGACGAGCAAATGGCGGCTTTGCAACGATTGCAAGCCGAGGCGGCGGGCCGGATGCAGACCATGACCGAGAGTTTCGGGCAGCGGCAGGGTGATCTTGCGCGGCTCTTCACCGAACGGCTTGATTCCCTGCAAAACCGCGTCGGCGACGGGCTCAAGGAGAATGTCAAAGAGACGACCGAAAATCTCACCAAGCTGAACGAACGGCTTGCCGTAATTGACGCCGCGCAGAAAAATCTCACCTCGCTGACAAGCGAAGTTCTTACGCTCAAGGATGTGCTGTCGAACAAGCAGACCCGTGGCGCATTCGGACAAGGCCGAATGGAGGCGGTAATCCGCGACGCGCTGCCGCCGAATTCCTACGAGTTTCAGGCGACCTTGCCCGGCGGCAAGCGGCCCGATTGCATCATCCGGTTGCCGAATGATCCCCGCCCGCTCGTCATTGACGCGAAATTTCCGCTTGAAAGCGTGACGGCTTTTCGCGAGGCGCAGAATGACGAGGCGAAAAAGCTCGCCATGGTGCGGGTGCGCGGCGATATCGGCACGCATCTCAAAGACATTGCCGAAAAATATATTGTGCGTGGCGTGACGCAGGAAATCGCGGTGATGTTTGTGCCCTCCGAGTCGATTTATGCGGATCTGCACGAGTTTTTTGACGATGTGATCCAGAAGGCGCAGCGGGCGCGGATCATGATCGTTTCGCCGTCGCTTCTGATGATGGCGGTGCAAATGCTGCAGGTGATCGTGCGGGATTCACTGATGCGCGAGCAGGCGCATCTGGTGCAGATGGAGGTGGGGAAAATGCTCGACGACGTTAACCGGTTGCGGGATCGCGTGACGAAACTCGATACGCATTTCCGGCAGGCGCAGGAGGATATCGTCCATATCACGACGTCTGCCGACAAGGTTGCCCGGCGCGGTGAAAGGATCACCTCGATGGAGCTTGAGCCGGAAAAGACGGGCGTTGTGACGGAGTTTTTGCCAAGAACGCAGCTTGAACAAAGCGAGGTGCTATGAGCGGAGCCGTCGACTTTGCAGCCTACAAGGAGACCTTGATTGTCCTTGGGACCGCAGGACTGATTATTCCTGCAATGCAGCGTCTGCGGATTTCGCCGATTGTCGGCTATCTTGCCGCAGGTGCCATTCTGGGGCCTTTCAGCCTTGGAACACTTGTTGCGAACCATCCGTGGCTTCAGATGGTCACAATTTCTGATCATACGGGGCTGTCGGCAATTGCCGAACTCGGAATTGTCTTTTTGATGTTCATTATTGGTCTGGAGCTTTCCTTCCAGAGATTGTTCACGCTCCGCAAACTCGTCTTCGGTCTTGGCAGTTTGCAGCTCGTCAGTGCCACATCGGTCATTGGGGGGATTGTCTACCTGATGGGTTTCGATGCAGGCGCGGCGGTTCTCATCGGTTCGAGCCTCGCGCTTTCGTCTACTGCCATCGTTGTTGAAGTGCTTGCGCGGAAAAACCGGCTTTCCTCTTCTGCAGGCCGCGCCAGTTTTTCCATTCTGCTGTTTCAGGACTTGTCCGTCATTCCGATCCTTGTCGGTGTGACACTGTTGGCACCGCAATCGGGGGGAACCATTTCAAGCGATGTCCTGCTCGCGATCGCTTCGGGTGTCGCAATGATTGCGGCCATTACGCTGATCGGGCGGCGTGTTCTCCGGCCGGTTTTACGCTATGTCGCTTCACTTGACAGTCCCGAATTGTTCCTTGCGGCCGTCCTGTTGATCATTATCGGATCGGGCATTCTTGCCGCATGGTCGGGCCTGTCAATGGCACTTGGCAGCTTTGTCGCCGGGCTTCTTCTTGCGGATACCGAATACAAGGCGGCGATTGAAAGCCTGATCAATCCTTTCAAAGGGCTTCTTCTCGGGGTCTTTTTCATCACGATCGGCACCCAGATCAACCCGCTCGAATTGGTTCTCCATCCGCTCTTTGTGATCACGACTGTGCTCGGCTTAATTCTTGTCAAGACGATCACGCTTGTTCCACTTGTGCGCTTATTCGGACTGTCATGGAGTGCGGCCATCGAAACCGGACTTTTGATCGGTTCAGCGGGTGAATTTGCCTTTATCGTTCTCGCTCTCGCGACATCCGAGGGATTGATCACGCCGCAAAATAGTGCAGATCTTCTGACGATTGTGGCCGTCAGCATGGCCCTGATTCCACTTTCGGGCCGCCTTGGTCGTTTGATCTCGAAGCGAAGCCTCTCGAAGCTCGACACTCTCACGGTCACACCCGAGGATCACGCATCGGAAATGCCGTCTGCCATTATTGTCGGCGGTGGGCGGGTCGGGCGCCTTGTGGCCGATATGTTGGCGCAGCACGGCATGTCGCACCTGATCACTGATCGGGATGCGAGCATTGTTTCCGGCTTACGCAAGAATGGTCGAAACGTTTACTACGGCGATGCGCGTCAGGTGCCCTTTCTCAAGACATGCGGCATCGACCGTTCTCCGGCCGTGATCGTGACCGTCAACTCGCCCGCGGATACCGACGCCGTGATTGCGGCTGTCCGAAATGTGCGTCCGGATATACCGATCATTGCGCGTGCTCGGGATGCAGCGCATGCCAAGCGGCTTTACAGACTCGGCGCGACGGATGCGGTGCCTGAAACAATCGAAGCAAGTTTGCAGCTTTCCGAGGCGAGCCTTGTTGCGCTCGGTGTTCCGGTTGGACTCGTGATCGGCTCCATTCATGAACAGCGCGATCAGCTCCGCCGTGATCTTCAGGAAGCAGTTGGCGACGGGGCACCACCGGTTCGCGCAGTAAAGCCACGCCGCGAGACGGATTGATTTTCAGCACGCATGTTTGAAAAATTATGCTCAGCCCTGGATTAGATGGTCTCTCTTGCTCAAGGCCGGAAAAAAACGGGTCCAGAGTGCCACGACGAGCAAGGTGCCGATGCCGCCGACAACGACAGCGGGGACGGTGCCGAGTGCTGCGGCCATCATGCCGCTTTCGAACTCGCCCAGTTCGTTCGACGCCCCGATAAAGACAGTGCTTACGGCGGAGACGCGCCCGCGCATCGCGTCCGGTGTTTCTGATTGCACTAGTGTCTGGCGGACATAGACGCTCACCATATCGGACGCACCCATGACGAAGAGGGCGGCAAGCGAGAGATAGAGATGAGTGGAGACTCCGAAGACGATGATGGAGAGGCCGAAAATCGCGACCGATATCAACATTTTCGGTCCGGCTTTCCGTTGCAAAGGCCAGCGGGCGAGAATGATCGCCATGACGATAGCACCGACAGACAGCATGCTTCTGAGCAGGCCGAGGCCCCAAGGGCCGGTCATCAGAATATCATGTGCATATATGGGAAGCAGCGCGGTGGCGCCACCGAGAAGAACAGCGAAGAGATCAAGCGAAATCGCCCCGAGGATAACGGGCTTTTCCCGAATGAAGCGGATACCGGCCAAGGCGGTTGACAGTGTTGCCGGTTCGCGATGCTGCTGGATGCGGCGCGCTTTGATGGCCGCGATGCAAAGAGCCGAGGCGATAAACATCAAACCCGCCGAAGCAAAAACTACGGCAGGTCCGAAAACATAGAGAAGCCCGCCAAGGGCCGGGCCGACAATCGACGCCGTCTGCCAAGCGGATGTGCTCCACGAAATCGCATTACCGAGCGCCTCGCGCGGGACGAGAGTCGGCATCAAAGCTTGCGTTGCCGGGTTTGAGAAGGAACGCGCGACGCCAAGCAGGATTGTGAGGGCATAAATCGCATACAGCGCCGACGCGCCGATAAATGCGCAAGCCAGCAAACCGGCGGACACAAGGGCAATGACACCGTAACAGATGATCGCGATCAAGCGACGATCAAAGCGGTCCGCTACATGACCGCTGACAAGCGCCATGAGCAAAACGGGAAGAAACGAGGCCAGCCCGATCAGGCCCAAAGCAAACGCGCTCTGCGTCAGCGAATAGACAAGCCAGCCGAGCGCGACGACTTCCATCTGGTGGCCAAGCGCCGACAGCACGCGCGACGCGAAGAAGACGCGGTAATCGCGCGAGGCGAAAGCGGAGGGGGACGGCGATTTCATGGCGTATCCAGCGGTTGTTCCGACTTCTGGATACCCCAATCAATCCAGTCCGTCAGGAAAAAATGTGATCGGGCGCCGCAACGGAGCAACACTATTTCCGGATCAAATAGCCAATAGGCCCGCCGGTAGCAGCGGAAAGAATCGACATGGCCCATTTCTTTTCATCAGCCGATGTCGCATCCGAGAGCAGCGCATGAAAGCAAAGCCAAGCAATGAGAGAGACAAATGCAATGGCGGTCAGAAATAAAACAAGATCGTTAAAAAGACGAACGGTGCGTTCGCCGGCCGTTTCAACACGCTCGACCTTGATCGAAAAATTATGATCTGGAGGTGGGGTATTGGGATCGATGACACTCACAGGCCAACGATTTCCGTTTGCAGCTTTTCGGTTGTGGGTTCGACCAAACCGAGCTTCAATCCTCGCAACTTACCGTTCCGCGCGGCCAAATAGAGCTGCAGTGCTTTGCGGAAAATCTCGCTTTTATTCGACTCCGTTTCAACCGCAGCCTTGTCGATCTCACGGTTCAACTCATCTGACAACACAACATTCAGGCGAACGCTCATGACTTATCACTCCCTTATCATGCGCAGTTGATACATCAAATCTGCACATGATTCAATAAGAGAGATCATGGTTCACTCAGGGGCGACCATGTCTTGATACGCCGTGTTTGTATTTTCATCGCATGGCCTCATGCCTCGGAACATGTCCCAAAACACACACGCACTACAATAAAGGATACACTCAACGTCTGCTGCCTCGGCGTTACTCACACGTCCAGATTTGACACGTTCAATGCGTTGGTCTGGATGAAGTCGCGGCGGGGTTCGACGACGTCGCCCATCAGCTTGGTGAAGAGATCATCGGCGTCGGCGACTTCCTTGACGCGGACCTGGAGCAGCGACCTTGCGTTACGGTCGAGCGTGGTTTCCCACAATTGCTCGGGGTTCATTTCGCCTAGGCCTTTATAGCGCTGCAGCGACAGACCCTTGCGGCCGATTGCCATGACCGCTTCGAACAGGCCGGTTGGTCCGTTGACTTGGACATCATCACCCTTGCGGGCGAGTTGGGCCGGTGCGCCATAGGCTTCGCGCAGGCTCGCAGCGTGTTCATCGAGTTTGCGGGCGTCGGCCGAGCCGAGCAAGCCCTGATCGAGTGTTGCGACGTGTTTGACGCCGCGCAGCGTCCGCTCGAAGACCAGGCCGCCATCGACGACCTGACCGGACCAGCCGCGCTCGGTCACATCAGCGGCGGCATCGAGGCGCTCGACAATCGTTGTGACACCTTTCAGCGCGGCATCGGAATCGGACACGGGATGCAGCATGCCGGCAATCGCTGCCTGCTCGACGACGAGGCGGTCATAGCGGGAATGGAGCCCGCCGAGCACATTGCGAACGAGGCGTGCCTCCTCGACGAGGCGCTTCAGATCGAGCCCCGAACGCTCCTCACCTGTCGAGAGGCGGAGGATCATGCCTTCAATGCCGTTATCGATCAGATAATCCTCGAGCGCACGCTCATCCTTCAGATATTGCTGGGATTTTCCGCGCGCGACCTTGTAGAGCGGCGGCTGGGCGATGAAGAGATGGCCGCGTTCGATCAGTTCCGGCATCTGGCGGAAGAAGAAGGTGAGCAGCAAGGTTCTGATATGGGAGCCGTCGACGTCGGCGTCCGTCATGATGATGATTTTGTGATAACGCAGCTTGTCGCAGTTGAATTCGTCCTTGCCGATGCCGGTGCCGAGCGCCGTGATCAGCGTGCCGATTTCCTGCGAGCCGAGCATTTTGTCAAACCGCGCGCGTTCGACATTAAGGATTTTGCCGCGCAAGGGGAGCACTGCCTGATATTCGCGGTTACGGCCCTGCTTTGCCGAGCCGCCTGCCGAGTCACCCTCGACGATGAAGATTTCGGCCTTGGCCGGATCACGCTCTTGGCAATCGGCGAGTTTTCCGGGCAGATTTGCGACATCAAGCGCACCCTTGCGCCGCGTCACTTCGCGAGCCTTGCGCGCCGCCTCACGTGCCGCAGCTGCTTCGACGACTTTCGCCACAACGGTGCGCGCATCGGCGGGATGCTCTTCAAACCAAATCGCCAATGCTTCGCCCAACGCGCTTTCGACAACGGGGCGCACTTCGGACGAAACAAGCTTGTCCTTGGTTTGCGACGAGAATTTCGGATCAGGCACTTTCACCGACAAAATCGCGGTCAGGCCTTCGCGCGTATCGTCACCGGTGAGAGAAATCTTCTCTTTCTTAGTGATGCGGGATGTTTCGGCATAGCTCGTCACCTGTCGGGTCAGTGCGCCGCGGAAACCGGCAAGATGGGTTCCGCCATCGCGCTGCGGGATGTTGTTTGTGAAGCACAGCACGTTCTCGTGATAGGAATCGTTCCACCACAACGCTGCTTCGACCGTGATACCGTCCCGTTCAGTCGTGACATAGATCGGATTGGTGATCAGCGGGGATTTCGCGCGGTCGAGATAGCGGGCGAATTCGATCAATCCGCCCTCATACATCATGTCCTCGCGGCGCGGTTCGGAATGGCGCAAATCTGTGAGGATGATGTGGACGCCCGAATTCAGGAACGCCAATTCGCGCAGCCTGTGCTCAAGTGTGACATAGTCGAAATCGATCATGGTGAAGGTCTCTTGCGAGACTTTGAAGGTCACTTCCGTGCCGTGGCGGCCTTCGCCGGGGCCGACTTCGGCGAGAGGGGCATCGGCAACGCCATGGGTGAAGCTCATGGCATGCTCCTGCCCGTCGCGCCAGATGCGGAGATTGAGCCATTCCGACAGGGCGTTCACAACAGACACACCGACGCCGTGCAAGCCGCCGGAAACCTTATAGGAATTCTGGTCGAATTTACCGCCGGCATGCAGCTGAGTCATAATAACTTCAGCCGTCGAAACACCCTCCGACGGATGGATTGCCGTCGGGATGCCGCGCCCATTATCACTGACGGTGACAGAACCATCCGCATTCAGCGTGACTGTGACAAGATCCGCAAACCCTGCCAAAGCCTCGTCAATGGCGTTGTCAACGACCTCGTACACCATGTGGTGAAGGCCAGAACCGTCATCCGTATCGCCGATATACATTCCGGGGCGCTTGCGGACGGCATCGAGGCCTTTCAGGACCTTGATTGACTCGGCGCCGTAGGCGGCTTCGGCTTCGGCACGACGGGCAGTTTCAGTCATTAAGGATGCTTTCAGTCAACAGAACGGAACGTATTGATTCGTCTTCATTTTTCTATCACAGACGGCAAAAAAATTCACCCCTTAAACGGGCCAAAAAACACGTATTCCGAGGAAAATGAACCACCCATGGACGGCTGTCGGAGTTCAGCTCTCCGGGCGGGTACGACCTTCAGCGTGTCGCGATCAAAATCGCCGTTCCGGCGAGAACAAGTCCCGTCCCGCGATTGATTCTGCGAAGGGCTTTTGCGCTCGAAAACAACTTCCGGGCGCGCGCGGCAGCGAAGGCGTAAGTCCAGAGCGTCATGGAGATGATGACGGCAATTACCACCGCAATCTCGGTAAATCCGAGCAAAGAGAGCGTGTTCAGATCGACAATCGTCGGCAGGAGCGCAACGAAGAAGATGATCGGCTTCGGATTGCCGAGTGTCAGCGTCAGGCTGGTCATGAACAGGCTGAACCCGCTTTCGGAGGGGGCAACCGCCGTGATCGTTTCAGCTTCGGGGGCCGAGTTCCATAAACGCCAGGCGAGATAGAGGAGATAGAGCGCGCCCGCATATTTGACGGCGAGGAAGAGGGGCGCATAACTCTGAGCGAGCACGGCGAGACCTGCGGCGGCGATTGTGAACAGTGCCAGATCACCCATCACAAAGCCGAGAATAAAGGCGGGCATGCCGGAAAAACCGCGTGCCAAAGCCCGCGCAAGCACAGCGGCAACACCGGGCCCGGGCGTTGCGACCGCAACCGCATAGGCGATGGCAAAAACAAGCAGGCCGGAAAAAGTCATCAATTCATCCAAATGGAAGCGGGAGAGGTTCGATAACACGCGCTCAGACGAGTGGCAAAACAGTTCCTGCGTGCACATGAAACTGTTCGGCCCCGGACGGCAAATCACGAAACGCTTCACGATCCGCGCCTGTCATCCAGACCTGAGAGCCTAGAGCCGCCAAGGTGTCGAACAAGGCCCTCCGCCGCCTCGGATCAAGGTGGGCGGCGATTTCATCAAGCAAGACGAGCGGCGCGATCCCGCTCATGTCGCTGACCAGTTGCGCATGCGCCAGTACCAACCCGACGAGCAACGCTTTCTGTTCACCAGTTGACGACCGGGCTGCCGGAATATTTTTCGGGCCATGCCGGACCGCGAGATCGGAGACATGCGGTCCGATGAGGGTGCGCCCTGCCGCACGATCACGCGAGCGATGCTCCCGCAATTGCCTGCGATAAAAATCCTCGACTTCGATGGCAGCATGGCTCAGGAGTTCGCGTTCAACCGGCCCTTCAATGGCCAGCATTGCCCACGGGAACGGGGAGGCATCATCACGCCCGGCAGTGATCAGCGCGGCGAGCCGGGCTACCGTATCCTGCCGCGCAGCCGCCACTGCAACGCCTGTTTCCGCCACCTCACGTTCGACAGCATCAAGCCATGCGAGATCGGAACGCTCGTCCTCAAGAAGACGGTTGCGGGATCGAAGCGCGCGTTCGAGCGCATTCACCCGTGCGCCATGCTTCGGATCGACGGCTAACACCAAACGGTCGAGGAAACGTCGACGGTCGCCCGCGGAACCGGAAAAGAGCCCGTCAAGGGCGGGAGTTAGCCAAACAAATCGGAGATAATCGGCAAATTGGGTGATTGATGAAACTGTTTCGCCATCAATGCGGGCTTTGCGGGCGACTGTCATATCAGGCGTTGCCGGATCAGCACCCGTGCCGAGGCGCACCTGATCTGTTCCGATATCCAGAAGAACTGACACCGAAAATCCGTCCGCTGCACCTTCCCGGATCATGTCGGACAGATCGGCACGCCGCAAACCGCGCCCGGGACCGAAGAGGGACAAGGCTTCGAGAAGATTTGTTTTGCCCACGCCATTATCGCCGGTCAGCACGACAAGACGACTACTGACGGCAAGGTCGAGGCTTGCATAAGAGCGGAAAGCCGACACCATCACGCGTCGGACCATTGGCGCGATACAAGATGGCAGGAACGGCGGCGCAGCGTCCGTCAATCCCTCGCTCACACCCGCATCGGCATCAGAACATAGAGCGCGCTGGCACCCTCGCGATCCTGAATAAGCGTCGGAGAACCGGAGTCGGCGAGTTTCAGCAAGGCTGTATCACCATCCAGTTGCGCTGTTATATCAAGGAGATAGCGCGCATTGAATCCGATTTCGATGGAGGATTGATCATAATCAACCTCAATCTCATCCGTCGCTGAACCTGAGTCAGGATTGGTCACCGACAGTGTCAGGCGATTATCAGCGAGGGCAAGCTTGACTGCCCTGCCGCGCTCGGAAGAAATTGTCGAGACGCGATCAACGGCGGCGGCAAAGGATGATTTGTCGATGACGAGGGATTTGTCATTCGCGGTCGGGATCACGCGCTGATAATCAGGGAACGTTCCGTCAATCAGCTTTGTTGTCAGCACGACTTCACCGAAGGTGAGACGGATTTTGCTGGTGGAAAGCTCGATTGCCACTTCTGTCACGCCGGTTTCGACGAGTTTGACGATCTCGCTCACCGCTTTCCTCGGAACGATAATGCCCGGCATGCCGGAGGACCCGTCGGGCGCATCCGTCTCGACCCGGGCGAGACGATGTCCGTCGGTTGCCACAGCGCGCAACATGGCATGCCCCATCACGTCGATCGTGTGCAGGAAAATGCCGTTGAGATAATAGCGCGTTTCCTCTGTCGAGATCGCAAATTGCGTCTTCTCGATCAATCGACGCAATTCGGCGGCCGCCATCGTGAAGCGGTGGGTCATCTCGCCAGTCGCAAGATCAGGAAAATCCGAGTCAGGCAGCGTCTGCAAGCTGAAGCGGGAGCGGCCCGAGCGTATAACCATCTGGCCGGCTTCACCCGTTGTTTCGAGCGAGACTTGAGCGCCATCGGGCAGTTTTCGGACGATATCGTAAAACATATGCGCGGGAACGGTTGTCGCTCCCGCCTGTCCGATATCGGCATCAAGCGACTCGGTAACCTCAAGATCGAGATCGGTAGCCTTCAGCCGGAGGTGAGCACCTGATACGCCGATGAGGATATTTGAAAGGATCGGGATCGTGTTGCGCCGTTCTACAACCCGATGAACATGCCCGAGAGAGCGCAACAGGGCGGCTTTTTCAACTGTAACCTTCATGACGAACCCTGTAACGGTTATGGCACCCAGCTGACCTGCCAATTCCGGAAAAGGCAGGCGGGGAGGAGACAATTGCAAGCACGGAGCTGAATGGCAAGGCCAAATAAGGGTACAAAAGGGCGCCACGCACCGGATTCACAGGATTTGTTGCACCGCGTACGCTTCAGTCCTGCAGCATCCGCTTCAACAGTTCGATATCCTCCCGCAACGTCACATCTGCGGTGACAGCACCTTCGATTTTACGGACCGCATGCAATACCGTCGTGTGATCGCGTCCACCGAAGCGTCGGCCAATTTCAGGCAATGACCGAAGGGTGAGGACTTTGGCAAGATACATCGCAATCTGACGTGGCTTAACGACTCCCGCAGAACGTCGCGACGAGAGAATATCCGCGCGACTGACATTGAAATGCGTAGCAACGAGCTTCTGGATATCTTCGATTTTAACCTTTTTTGGGTCGCGGCTCCGGACAAGATCACGGATTGCAACTTCTGCCGCTTCGATATTCAGGGATGCACCTGTCAACGTTGTATGAGCAAGAAGGCGGTTGACGGCACCGTCCAGATCACGTCCATTGGAAACTACCATTTTAGCTACATAATTGATGACTGCAGGACTGACATCGAAACCAGGTTGGTGAATTTTTGCCGAAGCAATTCTGGCTTCTAGAATTTTTACCCTCAAGACCTCGTCCAATGGTCCCATTTCAACAGCAAGACCACCGGCGAGGCGCGAGCGGACGCGCTCATCCAGCGTTTCGAGATCGGAAGGCGGACGATCGGCGGCAATAAGGACCTGCCGTCCGGTATCCACCAACGCGTTGAGCGTATGGCAGAATTCCTGCTGGATCGACTTACCCTGCAAAAACTGGACGTCATCGATGACAAGAAGGTCGATCGCCCGCAACCGTTCTTTGAAATTTAAAGCCGTCTGGGCCTTAAGCGCGGATACGAAACCATACATGAATCGATCAGCCGTCAAATACAAGACCCGCCGACCTGCCGCTGTAACTGCATGGGCAATGGCATGAAGCAGATGAGTCTTGCCGAGGCCTACAGCGGAGTGCACATAAAGAGGGTTATAGAGAGGTGAGGAGCCCGGCTGCGCGTGGGCGATCCGCTCAGCGGCCGCATGAGCCAGAGCATTGGCCCGTCCAACAATAAAATTTCCGAAATTCAGACGCCGATCAAGCGGCGCGCCGGATAGTGGGTCGGAGTCGTGAACGGCACGCCCCTCGAACTGCTGGACCGGAGTCAAGAGCGGAACATCGGAGCCTGCATGCGGCAGCGCTTGACCATTCAATTGCGGCTTCGCACCGGAACGGACAGACATTCGGGTTGTCGTTCCCCTGACAGCAAGGTCGACCCGGCCCACGGATGAGAACTCCTCGGTCAGCAGCGCACGAACCCGTTCGATGTAATGCGACTGAATCCAGCTCTTCAAAAATCGTGTCGGAACCGTAAGGTAGGCGACATCAGCCGCAAGATCCACAAGTTCAAGCCGACCAAACCAGCTTGAAAACACGTCGTCGCCAAGCTCCGCACGAAGCCGACGCATGACACGGTCCCAAGCTTCCCGGTGACTGGCTTCTTTCCCACCCGGCACGTTACCGGCGGACTGTTCTGCATTTGGGTTCGTCGTCAAAAACATAGGGTTTACCCAACCAAAAATGGATCAATTTCAGATGAAGAAAAACGGGATGATCAAGGCACCGAGGTTGAACTGATCACGGCGGCAAAGCGGCGGGGTGCCGCAGGTGCACAAGCGACAAACGAGAAATCCGCCGATTGACGCATCTTTGAAAACATCCAGTGTCCCGACATCATCGCAAATCCCACTCCACCAAGCCTGCTATACACAATCCGGCAAACATATTTAAACACTACGCCTGTCATAAAAATCTAATTTATAAAAAATTGAAATTAATAACAGTACTATTCAATTCTCTATGAAATAGATCAGTAATACTCAATCATTCAATATTAAGACAAAACCATCTTTATTCTCAAAAAAATGAGAACTTCATCTTGTTCGAGATTTCAGAAGACTTAATCGCCGGAGCGCTTCAGCGATAAAAACTTACACACCCCAAGAGATTAGCGCAACACAAAGAACACAACCTGAGATAGAATTTCACTCACGAAAACAATTATTTTCAATTTTCCGCCAAGCTTGAGTCAGCCAACACATTGCACCTGTTCACTTTTCCTTAACCATATTTTTCTTGAAAAAAATGAACTTTTTTTCTCACTCTGACTCATTCAGCGACAGAAACGAGGACCTTGGCCAATATTTTACAATCTTACAGCATAAGATATTGAAAAATATCATGAATTTTTGAGCACAATTTTCTGTTTCCGACGTCGGAAAGTCATTATTGCCGACAATTCATGTCAAGCGGAATCTGCCGGAAAATGACAAAAAATGACATCGTCTTCATCGGCTTGAGAAAGTTCGAATAAAAAGCCCCGACGAAGCGGGGCTTAAAATTAAACTCGGAAAGCTTGGCTTTCAGGCACCGAGCGCCCTCACGGCCTTGGCGAGGCGGGAAACCTTCCGCGCCGCCGTGTTTCGGTGAATGATGCCTTTCTGGGCAGCTTTCATCAATTCCGGCTCAGCGGTCTTGAACGCTGCCGCGGCAGCTGCCTTGTCACCAGCAGCCAGAGCCTCTTCGATCTTTCGAACGAATGTCCGCATCCGTGAACGGCGGCTGCGGTTGACGGCCGTTCGGCGCTCATTTCTCCGGGTTGCCTTTTTGGCTGATGCGGTATTTGCCATCTCTTATCCTTCGGGCGATAAAATCCGTATTGACCGGAAAGATCACCAACTAGCTATTCGGAAAGGGGAAGACGATCCGGAAACATCCGGGCCATCGTTTCGAAACTTTCATAGCCGCTCTTGTCAGCCCCGTCAATCTCGGTTGATTGAGCGTTAAATGCCGCCAACCAGAAATAAACGTAGCGGATTGCTCGGGTCGAGCAGGAGCTTGACGGCGACCGCGCAACATACCAAAACGATCAGCGGACGGATCAGACGTACGCCGAGACCGACAGCCATTCTCGACCCGACTTGCGCGCCGAGAGTCGAACTGATCCCCATGGCAATCCCGATAGGCCAGACAACGGCACCAGCAAGCGAATAAAGCAGCAACGAGCCAAAATTACTCGCTCCATTCCCGATTTTTGCTCCCGCCGTCGCTCGGCGAAGGCCATAGCCCTGAAGCGTGACGAGGGCGAGCGTGTAGAATGAGCCTGCTCCGGGACCAATAAACCCGTCATAAAACGCAATCAGCGGGATAGGCACCAGCACAAACAGCCAATACGGCATACGCCGTCGTGAGTCGGCATCGCCCATGCTGCGCGAGAATCCGAAATACGCGGCGACCGCAATCAACAAAACCGGCATCAGCGCGGATAGCACGTCGCGAGACAGATAATGGATCGAGAGAGCCCCGAAAATTCCGAACGCAAACGCTGCAAGCGCAATGGGATAACTCGCCCGCCATTCAACGAGACCGGCACGATGATAGGTATAGAGCGACGAGATGATTGACGTCGTCCCCTGAACCTTGTTCGTGGCAACGGCGGTTACCGGATCAAAACCGGCAAGCATGAGCACAGGAACAGTCAGCAGACCCCCGCCGCCTGCGATCGCATCGACAAATCCGGCAGCGAAGGCCACAAGCGAGAGTGCTGCAAGCGTTTCGAGACCAAATTCCATCAGCCTATCCAGCCCGGATCGGACAGTACCGATTCAGTATCCGCACCCAGACGCGGCGACGGGCGATCCGCCACCATGGGCGCGCCGTCAATCATGATCGGCGAGCGCACGCTCGGCACGCTGCCCAACGCCGCGTCCGGACTGACCAGATCAATCCGCATCCCGCGCGCAAGCACCTGCCCGTCCGCAAAAACATCGGCCACTGTATTGATCGGCCCGGCAGGAACACCGGCTCCCTCAAGGGCTTTCAGCAATTCATCCCGCGTCAACGCTGCTGTTAACCCGGCCACTCGCGCACAAAGCGGCGCACGATGCTTCACGCGCAGCGGGTTCGTCGCATAATCGGGATTATCCGCGAGCACAGGCTCGCCGAGAACCTGACAGAGTTTTCTGAACTGCCCGTCATTTCCCACCGCGATCACAATGTGGCCGTCGGACACCGGAAAGACCTGATACGGCACGATATTGGGATGCGCATTGCCAAGTCTCGTCGGCGCTTTGCCTGAAACGAGATAATTCAGCGCCTGATTGGCCAATACGCTCACCTGCGTGTCGAGCAGGGCCATATCGACATGGGCGCCTTGCCCTGTCATGTCCCGCTGCCGCAATGCCGCCTGTATACCGATCACGCCATAAACGCCTGTGAAAATATCGGCAAAAGCAACACCGATCTTCTGCGGTTCGCCATCCGGCGCGCCGGTCAAATCCATGATCCCGCCCATCGCCTGGATCATGAAATCATAGCCCGCACGTTCGGCATAGGGCCCGTTCTGGCCAAAACCGGTAACCGAACAATAGACCAGACGCGGATTGACCGCTTTGAGGCTCGCATAATCAAGGCCATACTTTTTGAGGCCGCCAAACTTGAAATTCTCGATCAGCACATCGGCGTGGGCCGCAAGCCGCCTTATGGTCGCCTGACCTTCAGGTGTCTCGAAATCGACCGCAATCGAGCGCTTTCCGCGATTGCACGCATGGAAATAGGCAGCCGAGAGATCACCACCGTCGGCGGCTGCAACAAAGGGCGGGCCCCATGTTCGCGTATCATCGCCAGATCCCGGGCGTTCCACTTTCACGACATCCGCGCCGAGATCAGCCAGAGTCTGGCCGATCCACGGCCCCGCCAGAATGCGGGCGAGTTCGAGAACGCGAATGCCGGAAAGGGGTTTGGGTGAGGACATGGCCACCTTCAGAGGGAAATTTGATAGCCGCCATCGCGGGCGAAGCGACGCAATCCAGTTGATGATCGAAAAGAATCTGAATTGCTTCGTCGCTTTCGCTCCTCGCAATGACAGTTGAAAGACTTAGAAAAACGCCTGCAACCCGGTGATCGCACGCCCGAGGATGAGCGCGTGTACATCATGCGTCCCCTCATACGTGTTCACCGTTTCGAGGTTCTGGGCATGGCGCATGACGTGGTACTCCTGACTGATGCCGTTGCCACCGTGCATATCGCGGGCGGCGCGTGCAATATCGAGCGCCTTGCCGCAATTATTTCGTTTCACGATCGAGATCATCTCCGGCGCGATCTTGCCCTGATCCATGAGACGACCCACGCGCAGCGAGCTTTGCAGGCCGAGCGCAATTTCGGTCATCGCATCGGCGAGTTTCTTCTGGATCAGCTGTGTCTGGGCCAATGGCTTGCCGAATTGCACGCGATCCAGCGTATATTGACGGGCGCGGTGCATGCAATCTTCAGCTGCCCCGAGAACGCCCCACGAAATGCCGTAGCGAGCGCGATTAAGACAGCCAAACGGGCCTTTCAATCCGGAAACATTCGGCAACAAATGCTCTTCGCCAACAATCACGTCTTCCATCACGATTTCACCCGTGATTGATGCGCGCAATGACAGTTTGCCCTCGATCTTCGGAGCAGAAAGACCTTTCATGCCCTTTTCAAGAATGAAACCGCGGATATCATTATTGTGCGCGGCGGATTTCGCCCAGACGATGAACACATCGGCGATGGGCGAATTCGAAATCCACATCTTCGCGCCATTGAGCTTATAGCCGTCCGCCACCCTCTCGGCACGGGTTTTCATGCCCGCCGGATCGGACCCTGCATCAGACTCGGTGAGGCCGAAGCAGCCGATCCACTCGCCCGTAGCGAGTTTCGGCAGGTATTTCCTGCGCTGGGCATCACTGCCATAGGTATAGATCGGATACATGACGAGCGAGGTTTGCACGCTCATCATCGAGCGATAGCCGGAGTCAACGCGCTCGACTTCACGGGCAACGAGGCCATAGGAGACATAACTTGCATTCGCGCAGCCATATTCCTCGGGCAATGTCACACCCAAAAGACCCATCGCGCCCATTTCATTGAAAATGCCGCGCTCGGTTGTTTCATTCGCATAGGCACTGACGATCCGAGGCAGAAGTTTCTCCTGCGCAAAATCGCGGGCCGTATCCCGGATCATACGTTCGTCTTCGGTCAATTGCTCGTCAAGCAGGAACGGGTCGTCCCACTGGAACGGGGCAGGCTTGTGCGATGTCGTAGGCATGAGAAGCTCCCTTAAGTTGTTTTTCTTCTCTTGGAGAAAGAAGTCAGATTATCCGATCTCGAAACTCACGCCCTGAGCGAGCGGGAGCGTTGTGCCGTAATTGATCGTATTGGTCGCACGACGCATATAGGCTTTCCACGCATCCGAGCCCGCCTCGCGGCCGCCACCCGTTTCCTTTTCGCCGCCGAACGCGCCGCCAATTTCTGCGCCGGACGGACCGATATTGACATTGGCGATACCGCAATCAGAACCTTCATCCGACACAAACCGCTCGGCCTCGCGCACATCAAGAGTAAAGAGCGACGAGGAAAGCCCGGCGCCGACTGCATTTTGCATGGCGACCGCTTCCTCGAATGTCTTGTATTTCATCACATACAGAATGGGTGCGAAGGTCTCGATGGTCACAGGGTCGACATGGGCGGGCATTTCGACCAGCGCAGGGGCGGCATAATAGGCATCAGAATGACCACCGACACTGACACGAGCACCACCGGTAACGGTGCCGCCCGCTGCCTCGGCTTCAGCAAGCGCCTTTTCCATGCCGTCAAAGGCAGCTTTATCGACCAGAGGCCCGACGAGCACACCGGCCTCGCGCGGATCACCTACTTTCACGCTGCCATAGACAGCGCGGAGTTTCGGAACGAAGGCATCATAAATGCTCTCATGCACAATCAAGCGGCGCAGCGTCGTACAACGCTGACCCGCCGTTCCCATCGCCGCAAAGGCGACGCCGCGAAGCGTGATATCCAGATCAGCAGAAGGCGCAACGATGGCAGCATTATTACCGCCGAGCTCCAGAATAGCACGGGCAAAGCGCGCGGCCAGTTTCGGGCCGACTTGACGACCCATCGCGGTCGAGCCTGTCGCCGACACAACCGGCACGCGGTGATCGGACACGAGCGCGTCGCCGACCTCGCGACCACCGACGAGAACTTCAAGCAAACCATCCGGCACACCACCAAAACGGTCGGCAGCGCGCTTCAAAATCGCCAGGGTTGCTAAAGCGGTGAGAACCGTCTTCTCGGAGGGTTTCCACACCACGCTATCGCCGCAGACAAAGGCCAACGCGGCATTCCATGACCAGACAGCCACTGGAAAATTGAACGCCGAAATCACGCCGCAAACGCCAAGCGGATGCCATGTTTCCATCATGCGATGCGCTGGGCGCTCGGTTACAATCGTCAAGCCGAAAAGCTGGCGGGAAAGGCCGACGGCGTAATCGCAAATGTCGATCATCTCCTGCACTTCGCCCAAGCCTTCGGACGTGACCTTGCCGACTTCAAGCGTCACAAGACGACCGAGATCAGCCTTGGCAGTGCGCAATTCTTCGCCAAGCAGGCGCACGAGTTCGCCACGGCGCGGCGCCGGAACCTTGCGCCATTCCTTGAAGGCCGCATCCGCACGACCGATCGCGGCCGTCGCGTCCGTTGCAGAGTGGGACGCCAGTTCAACCATCACTTCGCCAGTGATCGGCGAACGCGCGGGTATGCCGCCATTCTTGAACACGGACTGTGGAACACCGAGACGAGAGAGAATTGCACGTGCTTCGGACGATACAGACTGTGTCATTTACCCTCTAAACTTCCGGAGCCGACATTAAATCGCGGTCGGCAATTGATTCTGGAACTTGACTGGTTCAAACCACGCCATATTCGATGCTTACCCAAATGCCTCACCGGCGTTCGGCTTGCAATCACTCTTTTGCGCAGACATCATGGTTTGAGCGAAAGAGAAAGCTCCAGACGCCTGAAAGTGGATGACCAAAATGCCGCACTCGAGTTTTCCCGTCCGTACCGGCGGACAATTGATTGTCGACTCGCTCGCCGCCCAAGGCGTTGATCACGTGTTCTGCGTGCCGGGAGAGAGCTATCTCGCAGTCCTCGACGCGCTGCACGATGTTGCGATCAATGTCACCGTCTGCCGGCAGGAGGGCGGAGCTGTCATGATGGCCGATGCGACGGCGCGCCTGACGGGACGCCCCGGCATCGCGATGGTAACCCGCGGACCGGGTGCCACCAATGCCTCTCCCGGCATTCACATTGCCGAACATGACTCGGTACCGCTGATCTTGTTTGTCGGACAGATCGAATCCGGCATGAAGGAGCGCGGCGCGTTTCAGGAAATGGATTACAAGGCATTTTTCGGCTCGACCGCCAAATGGGTGACCGAGATTACCGACCCTGTGCGTATTCCTGAAATCATTTCCCGCGCCTTTCACGTTGCCATGCAGGGCAGACCCGGCCCAGTTGTGATTGCCTTGCCCGAAGATATGCTGATCGCGCGCGCCGCTGTTGCACCAGCGCCACGGGTGGAGCCTATCGAGACGTGGCCCGGCCAAACGCAAATGGCGGAACTTCAAAAACTCCTCTGGGCCGCCAAACGTCCGATGATGATCCTTGGCGGCAGCGGATGGTCGGACAAGGCACGCTCTGCCGTGACACGGTTTGCAGAGCGTTTTGATCTGCCGGTTGCAACCTCGTTTCGCAGGGCGATGCTGTTTTCAGGGGATCACCCGAATTATGCCGGCGAGATCGGCATTGGCCCCAATCCGAAACTCAAAGCGCGGATCGAGCAGGCTGATCTGGTGCTGATGGTTGGCGGACGCATGGCCGAAATGCCCTCGCAAGCCTATACGTTGTTCGATATTCCCGTGCCGAAGCAGAAACTTGTTCACGTTCATTCGGATGCGGAGGAATTGGGCCGCGTCTATCATCCGTTCCTTGGCATTCACGCAAGCCCCCGCGCTTTTGCCGCCGCGCTCGAGACGTTGCAGCCGCCAAACACGCTTTCATGGCAGGCCGAGCGTGAACAGGCGCGCGCCGAGTATCTGGGATGGACCGACACGATCCCGACAATCCACGGCGATTTCCAGATGGCGCATGCGATGCGCTGGCTGAGAGACCGTATTCCGCATGACAGTGTTATCACGAATGGTGCCGGAAACTATGCGATCTGGCCCGGGCGCTTCCTTCGTTTCCGCTCCTACGGGACACAAATTGCACCCAATTCGGGCTCGATGGGTTTTGGTGTTCCAGCAGCTGTCGGGGCAAAGCGTCTTCATCCCGAGCGAATGGTCATCGCGTTTGCGGGTGACGGATGTTTTCTGATGAACGGGCAGGAATTCGCAACCGCCGTGCAATATGATCTCGCAATCATCGTGATTGTCGTCGATAACGGCATGTATGGCACGATCCGGATGCATCAGGAGCGCGAATATCCAGGGCGTGTCTCGGCAACAAACTTGAAAAACCCTGACTTTGCCGCCTATGCCCGCGCTTTTGGCGGCCATGGTGAGACCGTGAGGCGGACGGAAGAGTTCGAACCGGCCTTCGAGCGCGCAGTTGCAGCGGGCAAACCGGCGATCATCCATTGCTTCATTGATCCCGAGGCCATCACACCGGCAACAACGCTCTCAGCACTGCGCGAGGCGGCCTCGAAGCCGAAAGACTGGGAAGTTTCACCCTGAAGGCGCTGCCATCAGGGTATCTGGCCTTCGAGCAATACTTCTGCTCTTGCCATATCCGCCTCTTTCCCGAATGAAACGGCCGGAGATAAGCATTGATTTCGGATAACCCGACATATCCGGCGCTTTCGGACGTCGTGACGACGGAGGTTGTCATCCCGCTGATAATTGCACAAGGGCGGAACCAAAGTTCCGCCCTTTGATTTACTCGCAGCAAGCCGGTTTCAGGCGAGCTTCAGGTTTTCAGCCGAGGTCTTGCCACGGTTTTCCACGAGGTCGAACGTGACCTGCTGGCCTTCGGCGAGACGGGAAAGA
>JBJTDR010000090.1:0-3102 GCA_046092445.1 Hyphomicrobiales bacterium
AGCGGGTGATGTTTTCCTTGGCGCTAGCATCCAAGCAGATGCTTCTGATCGCAGACGAGCCCACCACAGGGATTTATGTGACAATCCAGGCGCAGATCCTCGTTCTGCTGCTCAGGCTCCGGCACGAAAACGGCATGGGTCTGGTTCTGATCACCCATGATATGGGCGTGGTCGCTGAAACTGCGCAACGTGTCGTTGTGCAATATGCCGGACAACAGGTCGAGATGCAGGAAACGCGCGGCCTGTTCCGCGACCCGCACCACCCCTATACCGCAGCTCTGCTCGCGGCCCTGCCAGAACGCGCAACAGGGCGGATTTTACCCTCGATCCCCGGCGTTGTTCCGGGCCAGTTTGATAATCTCAAGGGGTGCATGTTTGCACCGCGCTGTTCGATTGCCAATGCGCGGTGTCATTCGGAACGCCCGAGGCGCGCCTCGGCCCGCGCCGGCAATGCCCTATGCCATACGCCCCTTGTGAGCGGCCGTCCCGTCGCGTCGGAGGAGATCGTATGAGCATCGTCCTCGAAGCGCGCGGCCTTTCGCGAGACTACAAAGTACGCCGCGGCATGTTCTCGCCTGTCGCAACTGTGAAGGCACTCGCGGATGTCTCGTTCGACCTTCAGTCCGGCAAGACGCTCGCCGTCGTCGGTGAGTCAGGCTCGGGCAAGTCGACGCTTGCGCGCTTGTTGACCATGATTGAGGAGCCGACCGCGGGCACGCTGCGGATCAACGGCGTCGATCTTGTCACCGCAACCAAGGCGGACCGGCGCAAACTGCGGAGCGAAGTCCAGATTGTTTTCCAAAACCCCTATGGCTCGCTGAACCCCCGCCAGACAATCGGCGATGCCCTCGAAGAGCCCCTTCTGGTGAACACAAACCAATCGGCGGAGGAGCGCCGTGCGGCGTCCGCGGCGATGATGGCGCGGGTCGGCTTACGTCCCGAATTTCGCGATCGCTATCCGCACATGTTTTCGGGTGGTCAACGTCAACGCATCGCCATTGCGCGCGCTTTGATGCTCCGGCCCAAAATACTGATCCTCGACGAGCCTGTTTCCGCGCTCGACGTGTCAATTCGCGCGCAGGTCCTGAATTTGCTGGTCGAATTGCAGGACGAGTTCGGCCTCGCCTATCTGTTCATCAGCCACGATCTTTCCGTTGTGCGGCATATTGCCGACGCGGTGATGGTGATCTATCTCGGCCACGCCGTGGAGATGGGATCGCGCGAGCGCATTTTTTCATCGCCGCAGCATCCCTACACGCGCGCCCTTCTATCCGCGACGCCGGTAGCCGATCCCGACGCCAAGAAAGAACGCATCGTTCTGCAAGGGGAATTGCCATCCCCGTTCGATCCGCCTTCCGGTTGCCCGTTTCACCCCAGATGCGCGTTCGCGGTCGACAAATGCCGGGCTGAAAGCCCTGTTTTGACCAACAAACAAGGCCGGGATGTTGCCTGCTGGGTGATCGACTAGGCGGATCTACGTTTCAATTCTTCTCGGTCGACAGACGATCCGTCCACGCCAGCAGAACGCCTGATATAACAAACGTCATATGAATACCGACATACCAATAAAGATCCCGGTCGGAGATGTTTTTGAGATCCATGAAGGATTTCAAAAGCTGAATGCCGGAAATGGCGACAATGGATGACAGAAGTTTCAGCTTCAGTCCGCTGAAATCGATTTTCGCCATCCATTCCGGCCAATCCGGATGATCCGCAACGTCGATTTTCGAGATAAAATTCTCGTAGCCTGAAAAAATCACAATCACGATCAGCGAGCCGGTCAATGTCAGATCAATGACCGATAATACCCCTAAAATGACCGCCGACTCCGTTGCACTCGGCATGATTGACGCAAAATGCACCATCTCCATGATTGTCCGGAACAGCAGAAACACGAGGCATCCGACGAGGGCGACATAGAAGGGGGCAAGCAACCATCGGCTCGCAAAGAGTAGCCGTTCCAACGATTTTTCAATCATTCGTCATTCCCTTCAACAAAAAAGATCGGCGCATCAGGCCGCAGGAGCAGTCAATCCGGCCGGGCAGCTGACGCCGGTACCTCCGAGGCCACAATAGCCATTCGGATTTTTGGCGAGGTATTGCTGGTGGTAGGTTTCCGCATAATAAAACGTTTCGGCGGGAATAATCTCCGTGGTGATGGAGCCATAACCTGCCTTTGCAAGCTCGCGAGCATAGGCAGTCTTTGACGCCGCAGCTGTAGAGCGCTGGGCATCATCATATGTGTAAATTCCGGAACGATACGTCGTCCCGACATCGTTCCCTTGCCGCATGCCCTGCGTCGGGTCATGGCTCTCCCAGAAGACCCGCAAAAGCGCTTCATACGAAACGATATGGGGATCAAACACGATCAAAACCACTTCATTATGGCCCGTAAGGCCCGTACATGTCTCCTCATAGGTCGGGTTCGGTGTCAGGCCTGCCGAATACCCCGCAGCCGTGACATAAACCCCGGGCACCTGCCAGAATTTGCGTTCCGCGCCCCAGAAGCATCCAAGCCCGAACAGGGCCGTCTCCAACCCCTCGGGAAATGGCCCCTTCAGCGGCTTGCCATTGACAAAATGCCGCTCGGCCGTCGGCAGCGGGGTCGACCGCCCGGGCAATGCCTCACTCGGCAACGGCATCCGTATCTCTTTTCTGAACCCGAACATGACGATCTCCTGAAGGATTTGATCAATCCACTTTAATCTCGCTCCGGCAATCACGCCAGTCTCCTGATGCGTTTCCCGAGGAGAGGTGACGGAATTTCTTGCACCTGCTGCTGTCTCGGTTATAAGAACGCGTCGGCTGGATTTCAGATCGGAGCAAATGCGCGCCCCTGATCTGTTTTCGCCCCAGGCAATCGTCCTTGACGAAGGCTTCCGGTGCGCCTTGAAGCACGACAGACGGAGGGGTGGCCGAGTGGCATAGCTTGCATCGTCAGATGCAAGCGTACCACTAAAAAAGTGGCGCACGCCTGAGACGAAAGGTTTTGCGTGCGCCTTGAAGCACGACAGACGGAGGGGTGGCCGAGTGGCATAGCTTGCATCGTCAGATGCAAGCGTACCACTAAAAAAGTGGCGCACGCCTGAGACGAAAGGTTTT
>JBJTDR010000091.1:0-23804 GCA_046092445.1 Hyphomicrobiales bacterium
AGCTCTCCGATCCCCCCCGCAGGATCACCGCATTCCCCGCCTTCAGGCACAGCGCGCCCGCATCCGCCGTCACATTCGGGCGGCTCTCGAAGATCACCCCGATCACACCGAGCGGCGTCGCCACGCGCTCGAACCTAAGCCCGTTCGGTTGCTGCCACGTCGCCAGAACGCGCCCCACCGGATCCGGCAAAGCCGCAATATCCGCAACAGCCGCCGCAATCCCCTTCAACCGCACAGGGTCAAGCCGCAGGCGATCCAGAAACGAGCCCTTCGTCCCGCGCGCCTCCGCCTCTGCAACATCCGCCGCATTGGCCGCCAGGATAGCCCCTTCCGACGCAAGCAAGGCCTCTGCCGCAGCGCGTAACGCGTGGGATTTCCGCGCATCCGGCGTCGTGGCCAAAACTCGTGCCGCCCGCCGCGCCCGCACGCCAATATCGTGCATCAACGCCGCCAGTTCATCCTGATCCACCGGTCCCGTCATCACGCCGCCCCGAAAGCCATATCATCGCGGTGGATTACTTCCGCCCGCCCGGCATAGCCAAGGAGCGTCTCGATCTCTTTGGACGACCGCCCCGCGAGTAGTGCCGTCTCGGTCGAGTCATACGCGATCAATCCGCGCCCGATCTCGCCCCCGTCCGGCGCCCGGAGCACAACCGCATCCCCCTGCTCGAACAGGCCTTCGACGCGTTTGATCCCGGCTGGCAGTAGGCTTTTACCGGAGCGGATCGCCACCGTTGCCCCCGCATCGACATGGAGCACTCCCTTTGGCTCCAACACCCCCGCGATCCACGTCTTCCGCGCGGAGATGGGGTTCGATCCCGTCAGAAACCATGTGCAGGGCTTGCCCGAAGCAATCGCTCCGAGCGGATTGTCAACGCGCCCATCCGCAATAATCATATGCGTGCCGCCCGATGTCGCGATCTTGGCGGCTTCGATCTTCGTTCTCATGCCGCCGCGCGAGAGTTCCGAGCCCGCGCCCCCCGCCATGGATTCAATCTCCGCCGTGATCCGCGGCACAACCGGAATGAGCGTCGCCTCCAGGTTCATGTTCGGCGGTGCCGTATAAAGCCCCTCAATATCGGAGAGCAGGATCAGCAGATCAGCCCCCGCCATGGTCGCTACCCGCGCCGCGAGCCGGTCATTATCGCCATAACGGATTTCGTTGGTCGCAACCGTATCATTCTCGTTCACAACCGGTATCGCCCTGAGATCAAGCAGACGACCCAATGTCGCGCGCGCATTCAGATACCTCTGGCGCTCTTCCGTGTCGCCGAGCGTCACGAGGATTTGTCCCGTCGTGATCCCCTTTTTGCCCAACACTTCCGCCCAGCTTTTCGAGAGCGCAATCTGCCCCACCGCCGCCGCCGCCTGGCTTTCCTCAAGTTTGAGCGCGCCCCGCGGCAACTTCAAAACACCTCGCCCGAGCGCAATCGCGCCGGAAGAAACCACAAGCACATCCTTGCCGCTGGCGTGTAGCTGCGACAGATCATCCCCCAGCGCCGCAAGCCAGTCATGCTTCAACGAACCACTTGCGCCGTCCACCAGCAGCGACGAACCAACCTTCACAACAATCCGGCGAAAGCGATCAAGCGTCAGTGTCACGGATGCCACGCCTCGGCAGGTTGGGCCGCAGCCGCTTCCTCTGTGCGGGCCTTCGTGATGATCCCCATCAATGCCCTGAGCGCCTCGGGCACACCGGCGCCTGACGCCGAGGACAGCAGAATAGGCTCGCATTTCGCTGCTCGCTTCAGCCGCGCCTTCTGCTCTTTCAGAACTTCCGGCGTCACCGCATCAACTTTCGAGAGCGCAACGATCTCCGGCTTGTCTTCAAGGCCATGGCCGTAGGCTGTCAATTCACCCCGAACGATCTTGTAGGCCTGACCCGCATGTTCCGATGTCGCATCAATCAAATGCAGCAGCACCTGACAACGCTCTACATGGCCGAGAAAGCGGTCACCAAGGCCATGCCCCTCATGGGCACCCTCAATCAACCCCGGAATATCCGCCAGCACGAACTCCCGCGTATCCGACCGCACAACCCCGAGCCCCGGATGCAATGTCGTAAACGGATAATCCGCAATCTTCGGGCGCGCCGATGTCACAGCCGCCAAAAAGGTCGACTTTCCGGCATTCGGCAACCCGATAAGTCCCGCGTCGGCAATCAATTTGAGCTTCAGCCACAGCCAGCGTTCCTTGCCCTCCAGACCGGGATTGGCATGGCGCGGTGCACGATTGGTGGACGTCGTGAAATAGGCATTGCCGAAGCCGCCATTCCCGCCCTTCTCCAGCATGATCCGTTCACCAACCTCGATCAGATCGGCAATCAGCGTTTCGCCATCCTCATCGAAAATCTGCGTACCCTTCGGCACTTTCAGCACCACGTCCTCGCCCCGCGCACCGGCGCGGTTCTTCCCCATGCCGTGCACGCCGGGACGTGCCTTGAAATGCTGCTGGTAGCGGTAATCGATCAGCGTGTTGAGGCCGTCGACACATTCGACCCACACATCGCCGCCGCGTCCGCCGTCCCCGCCGTCAGGGCCGCCAAACTCGATGAATTTTTCGCGCCGGAACGAGACGCAACCTGCGCCGCCATCGCCGGACCGGATGAATACTTTAGCCTGATCAAGAAATTTCATACCGCAATCTCTACAGTATTTTACCGAAAAGGGAGAGCGTTTTCATGTTGCCATCGTATTTTGATTGAGGTGCGAAGGTTCGATTATAGTGGCGGATCAACAAAAGGAGACGATTTTCTCGGCTCGAATAATGATTGACGCTGAAAATCCGTTGAAACCTGATGAAAGGAGAAAATTCTTTTCGAGATCATTTCAAACGGAATCCGCGCCTTCTGAAGCTGGATAATCGTCTTATTACTTACGCATTAACCACAATATTTTTTCATTTATATTTTTAATTATTGTCAAGCCTCCAACTCATTTTATGGGAACACGCCTGAAACTCGGGCAACATGATTCCTGTGCATTTAAATGAAAGACGGGCAGTGGTGGATACAAATCCTACACCAACCTATCTTGCAAACCGCCGGTCGTGGTTCGGAAAGGCAATGGGCAGAATTGCCCGGCCATTGGTCCACTTCCGTCGCGATCTTCATCGAAATCGTCTTCATGATCAATTATTGCGAAAGTCGGACGTGTCGCCCTCCGGCCCCGGTTTGCGCATCATCATGGCGGCACCAAGAACAAACGGCCTCTACCGCGCCTACCGTTACGAAATCGAGCGCCTGTCGGCGGAAGGCCGGTTGACGGAAGAAACCAATGCCGTACTTTTGCTCGGGCAACCGCGAATGTACCGTAAGTTGCTTGTCTCGCTGCCTGCAGACTTCCCTGATACTTACCGTATCGGTCTCTGGGTCACCGAGTTCGAGGTTTTCCCGCCGGACTGGGCCTTCGCCTTCGACATTGTCCACGAAATCTGGACGCCCTCCGAGTTCAGTGCCCGCGCCATCCGATCCGCAACCGATATACCCGTCAAGGTCGTGCCGCACGCCGTCAAGGTTCCGGAGGGCGAGCCGATGGACCGCGCTCGTTTCGGAGTGGCGGATGACCAATTTCTCGGTCTTGCAATTATGGATCTGGGTACCTGCCCGGATCGGAAAAACCCGCTTGCCCATGTGCGCGCCTGGAAAGCCGCCTTCGGAGACGATCCCTCAACTCGTCTCCTGATGAAAGTGAAATTCGGCAAACAGACGGGCTTTGCCAAGGCGGCGCTTTTGCGGGAAATCGGAGAATCCCGAAATATCTCGCTGGTAACAGAAACATTCTCGGACGTCGAAATGACGGCCTTCCAGCGCATGGCCGATGTCTATGTGTCACTCCATCGCAGCGAAGGCTACGGGCTCAATATTCACGAAATGCTCGAACTCGGGATTCCGACCGTTGCAACCGGGTGGTCAGGGAATATGGATTTCATGATGCGATACAAGCACGCCAACGCGGTACCCTATGAGATTATCCCTTATGCTGACCCGACCCGACATTATCAGGGAGAGGGGTTGGTATGGGCCGAGCCCGATATCGAGGCAGCAGCAAAAATCCTAGCCCGGATTCAGCACGAACACGGTCAATCCCGATGAGAGCTTTGAGCGGCCTGGCCTTGCCGGAAAGGGGAAATTACCGGGCCGAAATGGAACTGCGTGTGGAGATTCCCGACGTGCCTGAAAGACCTTCCGGTCGCGTCATTATCGATATAACGGACTTTATTGGCTACATGGTCAAATCCCGTACTGTTTCAGGTATCCAACGCGTCATCAGTGCCGTTGCCGAGCAGGATGTTGATCCGGAAAGAGTTCTCTTTTCCGTGCGGTCCATAGGCGCCTTTCGAAACATTCCCTATGGCTCCGGCATCAGACCGATTGATGCAATCCGCGCCTATGTCGACTGGAAGCGGGCGATCAGAACCGTCCGTACCCGACGTTCGAAAATCAGCGATCGTCTTAACGCCATTGGTCCCGTACTTTCCGGACTTGGTATTCATAAGCTGCGCCCTATCAATTTCCAAAGCACGGACATTCTCTTCATCTTTGGTGTCGCGTGGAACAATAAATCCTTCCTGAGCGCGGTTTCTCAAGAAAAGACAAGGTATGGCTTTCAAATCGGCGTGTTCGTGCACGACGCCATTCCGATTTTTGGCGAAGAATTTGTTTCCCATGGTGCATTCCGGAATTTCCGGGACTACCTCGAATGGATCGATGACTGGGCCGATACGATCTATTGCAACTCGAACTATTCAAAATCCGATCTTGTGCGGACAAATTTAGTGGGAAAGGCATCCGACGCGATCATTATCCCGCTGGCGCACGAGTTTTGCGTGGAAGCCGATAAAGCCTCCGACCAATCGAGGCATCACGTCCGATCTTTTCTCCGCGAACACTTCGACCGCCATCACAGCGATACGTTTGCCCTCTGTGTCGGCACGATAGAGACCCGTAAAAATCAGGCGCTTCTGGCAAAGGCGTGGGCTGAACTGGCGCGCGAGCGCCCCATGCCCTTGCTTGTTCTGGCGGGAAGGCTGGCGACGAACGGCGAGGCACTCAAGATCATTATCGACCGCGACCATCCCCCCGTCGCAATCCTCGAGAACGCCAGCGATACCATGCTCGAACAGCTCTACAGAACGTGCGAATTCACAGTCTTTCCGAGCCATTTCGAAGGCTGGGGACTTCCCGTTGGCGAGAGCCTCTGGTTCGGCAAGCCCTGCCTTGCGTCGAACGCCACTTCAATCCCGGAAGTGGGAGGCGACTACGCGATCTATTTCGACCCGACATCGATCGAGGACATCAAGGAAAAGATCAGGGGCTTCCTTGATGGCACAATCACGCGACCCATTCCGCCGCGTTCGTCCTTGCGAACATGGCGTCTGGTTGCCGAGGACCTCATCACACGTCTCCGGCAGACAGATAACTCCACCCCCCTTGATATTTCAGGACCAAATCAGGATGAGCATTCAATCTCTCTTCACTAAAAAACCGCCTTCGAAAGAGCCGGATTCTGCACCTGAGAGTGGCATCATCAAGGATATTCTGCGTCGCCTGCAGGAATTGCAGGATCGCAAGCCCGGCGGGCAATCGGCCTATCTCGGCGACCACACGGCGATCTGCCGGACGGTATTCGGGCACAAAATCTATATCGATACACGCGATATCAGCCTGGCACCTCATCTGGCGATGGATGGCATCTGGGAAATGTGGATCACGGAGGCGATGTCCCGTCTTCTGCGTCCCGGCATGGCCTGCGTGGATTTGGGAACAAATTTCGGCTGGTACAGCCTTTTGATGGCGGACCGCATCGGCCCGAAAGGACATTTGATCGGTGCCGATGCCAATAGCCGCATGGTGGATTTGTGCCGCAAATCCATGTCGGTGAACGGGTTCCTCGACCGCTCCCACATTCATCACGCAGCAATCACGGACCGTATCGGCGATGTCACCTTCAGCGCCCTCGAATCCTACATGGGAAGCGGGTCGCTCAAGGACATGGGAGATACGGCCACTCAATTCCATGATCGTACCGTGACAATGACCGTCCCCGGCCAGACACTTGACGCGCTCATCAAGGGCCGCGCCATCGACTTCATGAAGATCGATTGCGAAGGCGCCGAACCGCGCATCATCCGCGGTGCTTTGGAAACCTTGAAATCGCCCGACCTTCAAATCTTCATGGAATATGCCCCCGGCTTTTACGCCCCCGGCGAGGTCGCCACGATGATCGGCACGCTCGCCGATGCCGGCTTTTCGTTCTTCTCGATCGACACGCAATCCCGCTTCGAACCGATGAGCCGTGATGCGCTGCTGAATCTTGCGGGGTTGAGCGAGCTTTATTTGAAACGCGGGAAACTATGACACGGCAAACGGGGAAATCGCAATAAGACAGGACCTGGGATCTATGTTCGGATTTAAGAAGAAAACCTCCTCCGGGAATACGCCTCGAACATCAAAACCCCATCGCGCGGCCATCTTCATGCACCTGTTCAAAGTGGGTGGCACGTCCGTTCATCATGCCATTGCGACGTCTTTGACGGAATCCGGAATATGTCCTGTGCGTCAGGAGGATTTTGCGTGGTCGCTCATGGCCTTGCGGGTGAGATCGCATCAATTTCTCCCATATCGTTTCGTATCTGGTCACTTTGATATTCGCCGCACGCGCCTGCTCAAAGAGGCCGGTTACGGGTCTTTCACACAATTGCGCGAGCCTTTGGCCCGGATTGCTTCCGTCTATAATTTTCTGAGAGCGCACTCCGCTGAGCGTCATCCGAAGTTGAGAGAGCTCACCCCTTTTTCAAGACTGATATTTGCGGCAAAGGAAATGCCGATTGACCGGTTCTTCGGTTCCGAAATCTGCCGCCAGTCGATTTCCCTGAACAATCACTACGTCCATGCCCTCGCCACGCCGGACGACGGACTGGGCATGGCTCTGCGGGATGACGAGATCGAGCGCTTGAAATTCAAAGCTCTCGACAATCTCGCTGTGTTCGATGGCGTCGGGTTTCTGGACACCCAACGACAGCTCGTCAATGCGCTCCGAAAATCGCTTGCGCTACCCAACGTCACAAGCGTCGCGGCGATGAAACAGACCAGCGACGAGATGACATGGCATGAATGGATGGAACCAGTCGCGATCATCTCCGGCCATACACTGAAACCCTATGTGGCCGATCTCATCAGCGGCGACCAGTTCGTCTATGACGCTGCGAGAGAAAGATTCTTTGCCAATGATAAATTCCAAAAGGCGGGCTGACGGGAACAGGGTACACTCCGAAATGACGTGACACCGGGGTCAGGAACAACCGCTCCTGTCAGCCCCTCTCCTCATTTAGCCCGGGTGATGATCAACTCGACCTCGCCTACCTTGATGAAGCCGAGCCAGTACACGTCCGCCGTATTCCTCACCGTCTTGGCATCTATCATCTCGAGCCGGTCATAGAAGCTCAAATCCATCCCGCCGCCGTCGGATGTCTTGATGCGCGCCGTATACGAGAACGTGATCGCGTCCCCGTCCTGACGAACATTCGCCGGTGTCGTCACGTCCTCACGCAAACCGGAGTAGACACCGTCGCCAAGTTTCGTGAAAATCCAGGTCTTTTTGTCCTTCTCGCCATCGGAATAGACAAAGTCCTCGACCAATTCCAGTACCGAACCATTCCAACGGCCCTTCATTTCCACTGTCAGGCCTCGTTTATTTCCGGACCAGATATTGGTAAACTCCCCCTTGGCCGAGAGATTTCCAACAAAGAATTTTTCCAGAACGAGCGTGGTATCGGCTGCCATCGCACTTCCCAAGAACACGGGCGAAATGGTCAAAAGGATACCAAAAACGAGCTTGGACAGGGCTTTCATGGTCATATTCTCCGGTTTTCAGGCAATATCTATCGTCTACGCAGGCAGAGCCACCTTGGACCATTCCGGAGAAGGCCGGATGAGGGCACTCGCGCCCGCCTTCCGTGCACTCCAGTCCGCCCGCGCGAGCCCAAGCCAATGAACCGGATACGACGCCTCCCGCGCCGGCATGAACAACGTCTCGCCACGGATGTAAGAAAACCCATTATTTTCAAGCACTTGTCGTGACGCCGGATTGGCTGTTCTCACCCGCGCTTCAATTCTCGTCGCATCGCTCAGCTCGAACCCGGTATCCACAACCGCCAAAACCGCTTCCGACGCATAGCCCTTCCGCCAGTATGGCACACCGATCCAATATCCGATCTCGACCGTCTTCGGATCCGGCGTCTCCGCGAGCCCGATCGCGCCCAAAACGTCATTGGGCCGCTGTTTCGGCGTGATGATCAGGCCCAAACTCTTGCCAAGCGAATTATTCGCCCTCGTTTCAAGCACAAAACGCTCCGCATCCTCCGCAGGGTAGGGGTGGCGGATACGGCCTGTCATTTCGGCAACGGCCTTTTCCCCCGCCAAACGCGCAATCTGCGGTGCATCCGCAGCCCGTGGCCAGCGCAGCCAGAGCCGGGCAGTCTCGAGCCTGTAGACATCATCACACGTGATTTCGTTGAACATTGTCCTGCTCCGAAGCCAGGTTTGTCTCGCCTGGAAAAATGACCCTGAAACGATAAAGGGGAACACGGTTTCCCGTGTTCCCCGAATCTCCTGAGAGACTTTGGATAGTATGCTTGAAAGACACTATCCGCCGGGGCTTTCTGGCCGGCGGGGTCTCTCGATGACCGCGCCGTTATTCGGCTGCTTCTGCCAGTGCGACCGATACATACATTCGGTCATTGGATTTGTTTTGAAAGTGGACGCGGCCGGATTTCAACGCGAAAATCGTGTGATCCTTGCCGATCCCGACATTCGTGCCCGGATGCACTTTCGTGCCGCGCTGACGAATGATGATATTGCCCGGGATGACCTGCTCGCCACCGAACTTCTTGACGCCAAGACGGCGACCGTCCGAGTCGCGACCGTTGCGGGATGAACCGCCTGCCTTTTTATGAGCCATGATAGTGCTCCTTCAACGCTGAGGGCTAGTGCCCGGTATTCCGTTTAATTCACCAATAATGCCATGCCTTACTCGGCAGAAGCAACCTCGGCCTTTTTCGCTTTTGGCTTGGCCGGTACCTTCGGCTTTTCAGCAGCCTCGGACGTCTCTGCCTTCGGCTTAGCCGCCGCTTTCGCAGCTACTTTCGATTCTGCCCCCTTGGCCAGAATTTCCGTAATCCGCACCATGGTCAAATCCTGACGATGGCCCTTCTTACGCTTCGAATTCTGGCGACGACGCTTCACGAACGAAATCGACTTCGCGCTGCGCGTCTGCTTGACGACGACGCCAGCGACCCGCGCGCCTGCGATCATCGGTGTGCCGATCTCGCTGCCCGCTTCGCTCGTCATCATCAAGACTTCGTCGAACAAAACAACACTGCCGGCATCACCCGGAAGCTTCTCGATCGTAATCACGTCGTTGGCGGCAACCTTGTACTGCTTGCCACCGGTTTTGATAACTGCGAACATCGTTTTCCCTCGTGTTCAAAACGGCTCTACCCATGGATATCATGAATGGCCGGCTTTTTGTCAGCGCCCGGTGTTCCGGAATCGGAACGAAAAAGAAAGTGTTCCGGAATCGAAACGAAAAAGAACGCGCGGCAAACACCGCGCGCTTTCGACTTTCAATTACAGGCGCACGGCCGCCCTGTCAATCGAAGTTCTCCCGCCGGTGCTCCTGCCGGATGACGCGGGGACCGTCCCGGAGTCTCCCGGTCGGGACAGCATCAAGCTCCTGCGAGAGAAGCCTTGTCGAACCTCCGGACGCATGCTATCCCGCCATCCGACCCCGGCTTGCGAGTCAATCTGCGGAGAGGTGGCAGAGTGGTCGAATGCACCGCACTCGAAATGCGGCATAGGTGCAAGCCTATCGGGAGTTCGAATCTCCCCCTCTCCGCCACCTGTTTTGCCCGCGCTTTAGCGCGGCCTTGCAAAACAGAGTGTCCGCCGAAGCTTTAGCGAAGGCTGGACTGGCGCAGTACGCCGAGTTCCAATCTCACCCGAACGGTCATTAGGTTCGAAAACCGTTCGCTACGCACCGCCAATCAAATTGAAATTTCTATCTAATTTCAATTGGGTGACAAAAATTTGAAGACTCACCCAACGGACTCTTTCAGCTCAAGTTCAAACACAAGATTTGTACGTGTTGTTGTCTTCAACTGGTATCCGAGTCCTTCCAGAAAGGCGGCGAGATCCGTATCCCATCGGCTAAGCCCGTTTTCACAAATCAAAAGCTTTGGCCATAAAGTACGCTGCGCAATTCTGAAGAAAGAGGTCAGAATTTTTTCTTCAAGACCCTCGACATCAATTTTTAACGCGTCAACATGGTCAAGCTCTTGTTCCTCAAGAATTTCGAGTAATGTTTTCACGTTGACCGTAAGTGTTGCGGCCTCGCTATGTTGCGTCGCGCGGAGGCCGGACTCACCGCGGTTTTCGCCGTCTATGAAGAAAGTCGCCTGTCCGGGGACATCGGAAACCGCGCAATCAACTGTCGCGATCGTGTTCAGGCCGCTCGCGTGAATATTGAACCTTAATCTCGCAAGGATTTCCGGTTGCGGCTCGATAGCTACAATTTTTGCCCGAGGGCCGGCCAACATTCCGACAAACAGGGAATAGCCACCAATATTGGCGCCCACATCTACGAAGACAAAATCATCCCTGACTCTTTTGGCAATCTCCGTCCGTTCGATCGAGTCAAAGAGTTGCGGTGTGAAGAGTATCCTGCGCTCCGATACGTTCTGATAGGGAAGCAGGCGCATATTTGCACCGAGAACAAGCGTATCAACAGGGCGGCCTGCAAGAAGAAAAAGTGCAATTCTCCGCAACACGAAGGCCAACCTTTTTCCGGTCCAGTTCGGCGGGAGGCCCCGGCAAACATTGATCGCAAGCCGGGTGAGTCCCGAAGGAAAAAAGGTTCCGAAGGGTGAAACATGCATCATGAATTGCTCCGCGATACGCATCCGCCTTCCCGGTGACGCGACACGTCTAGTCGAACCCTTCGTGTTTTCGTCGGTAAACACGGTTTTCATACATCATGACGATCCGGAGCCAGCGACCGAACGCGCTGGTCGTTGCCATGATGAAACCGTCGAATCCCCCCATGAAATAGCGGCGAAGCAGATAAAATTTCAAAAATGTGCTAGGGAATTCGAAAATCAGTCTGAATTTGAGTTCAACAAGGCTCTTTGGCTTTTGTGTATCGGCAGCAAGCTGGGCAACATAATTCAGCTTCCGGACGGCATGGTTCCAATCTCTCAGGCTGAAATGAGTGAGCGGCGCGCTTAAAGTGACAGGCCTTTCCGTCGTCGAGATTTCCAATTTATCCCAGTTCGGATTTGAGCCTGTAAAGGCAACATGCTTATCGTAGATGAGGATTTGCTCGTGCGCAAACCCGAACGGCAACGGTTTGGACCTGTTTGGAAACACGATAGCCTTTCGGACAATGATCAGTTTGGGGGGCTCTTTGCGGGAAAGCACCTCCCTGATCTGGTCCACTAATTCCGGCGTGACGATTTCATCGGCATCAAGCGAGAAAATATGGCGCCTCGTGCATTTGAGTTCGCCATACCGCCGTTGCGGGCCAAATCCCGGCCATGCATTGTGAAACACTTTCGCACCGAGCGATTGAGCTATTTTTACTGTATCGTCTGTCGAGCCGGCATCGATAACGACGATCTCGGCATCGAGCGGAAGCACCGACCGGATCGTTGCCTCGATCCGGTCAGCTTCATTCAAGGTTCGGATGAGAATGCTCAGATCGATCTGATCGGTCTCGGATGCGATCGACATATGAGTTTCATGATAGTCGCTCACAATATGATCACGTCTGCTCAGGTTGATTTCTGTTCTGGCTGAATTTATCGGAAAGGACTTTAACCTGATATAGTGTGCGAAGTAAAATACCCGGCTTGCAGGCGATATCTGAACCTGCCTATGAATTTTTTCTTAGTTTAGTCAGGAGAGTTGCGTTTTATACTTGCCGATCGACAGCGATGACATCCCGCCGGCCACGATCAAAGCAGCGCCGATGACCGCATTCACACCCGGGACTTCACTCCAGAGCAGGAAACCCCATAAGGCGCCCCAGAGCAGACCGGTGTACTCGAAAGGTGCGACGGTATTGGCCTCGGCGAGGCGGTAGGCTTGGCCCAGCATCGTCATGCCGATTGCGGCAATCGGACCACATGCTACAATAAGAAAAAAATCAGTAAGCGCCGGAGCGACCCAGGGCCGAAGCATGAATTCGAGACTTGGATGCCCCGTGTACGTATCCACAAGAAAAGTGATAAGCACTGAGAACAGACCGGCCACAATCAGATAGAGCAGATTCTGATAGAAAGACATTACGGCCGCAGAATCGGAAAGGCCAATCTTGCGGGCCATGATTTGCGCTCCCGCATAGGCGAGTGCCGAGACGATCGGCAGGATAGAGGCGACCTCGAAAACCGTCGTATCGGGCCATATCATGATCAACGCGCCGATAAATCCGAGGATCACGACGCCCCATCGCGGTGCGCTGATGGTTTCGCCGAGCACTGGCCCGGCAAGAGCCGTGACGAACAAAGGCACGGTTGCGTAGAGCGCGACAATGCTCGCAAGCGGCAGAACGGGGAAGGCCAGAAAATAGGTCGTGTAGGAGATAAGCAAAAGGCAACTGCGGATCCACAATGATGCAGCCCGCGGTGATCTGATCGTTCGTAATCCGCCCGATTTATGAACCAGAAAGATCAGAATGGGCAGTGCACCGACGCAGCGAATGACGATGACTTCGTGCACCGGATATGACCCGCTGACGGTTTTTATAATGATGTCCTGCAACGAAAACACAAGAACGCCGAGGCAAAGCCAAAGAATGGCCCGGCGGGTAGCAGATTGAGCCATGTCGCCTTCACTCTTTTCAAAACACGAATCTTTACAGCGCCGACATCAACGCAGGAACCTCTACTCTAATTCTTCATAACGCGCTTTTGTCCCCCGGTCATGTTGAGGCCGCGACCGGCTTTATGATGTTCACGACACAAACAAGATTTTAACAGGTCTCTGGCAGAATAATGGCAATCATGATCGCTGTTAATTGGAGTTACAATGACGCTTGGGAATGCCGCGCTCTATTTTGACCCTGAGGGGTACTCGATCAGTGGCCCGAAATTGATGGGGCGAAATGCAGCCGGCCATGGTTTCCTGAACGGATTATTTCGGCATGCGAAGGTTGATCATTTCACCGCGTTTACCGATCAGCCCACCAGTTTTCGGGCTTTCAAATCCATGGCAGCCGAAGCAGGTGCTCATGCTCCGGTGCAGGAGATCCAAAAGGCAAGCATGGGAAAACTCGCCGAAGCAGGATGCGTTTTCTATCCCGGGCCGGGGCTTGGTCTGCACGCATGGGAGCGGGAGCTCTTCGGATCGCGTGCGTGGAGCCTCTGCGGGATTACGCACACGACATTGAGCGGGCGTGCAATGGATGGAATTGCCGGCCTTTTGACTGAACCGCTTTATCCTTGGGACGCGCTGATCTGCACGTCGCGCGCGGTGCGGGATACGGTGCGGAATGTTCTTGAAGCGCAAGGCGATTATCTCGCGGCAAGGCTTTGCGCAACGCGCTTCCCAATGGTGAAATTGCCCGTCATTCCGCTTGGCGTTGAGTGTGACCAGTTTTTATATTCGGATGCTGAAACGGCAAAGGCCCGCACTGAACTCGGCATCACAAGCGACGAGACCGTGATCCTCTTTGTCGGGCGGCTTTCTTTCCACGCAAAGGCGCACCCGATCGCGATGTATCAGGCGCTGGAGAAGGCCGCTGCGGGGCGCAAAATAACGTTGATCGAGTGCGGATGGTTTGCCAATAACGCATTGGAAGATGCGTTTGAGAAGACCGCAGCCGCTTTGTGTCCGACTATCCGACGGATTGTTCTCGACGGACGGATCGCGGAGGAGCGCCGGAGGGCATGGGGTGCTGCCGATGTCTTCTGTTCGCTGTCGGATAATCTGCAGGAGACCTTTGGCATAACGCCGATAGAGGCCATGGCGAGAGGTATTCCGGTCGTTGTATCCGATTGGGATGGCTATCGGGACACGGTGAGAGACGGTGTCGACGGCTTCCGGATCCGGACTGCAATGCCGTCATCTGGATTTGGCAACACCCTCGCCGCAAGGCATGCGCTTGGCCTCGATACCTATGACCAGTTCTGCGGGCTGACGAGCCAGTTCGTCTCCGTCGATTCGGAACAGACCGCTGAAATAATCATCCGGTTAATTGATAGCCCCGCTTTGCGGAGGGAAATTGGCGCCAATGGTCGGGCACACGCCCGGGATCATTTCGACTGGGCACGGATCATTCCGCGCTATCAGTCTCTTTGGGCCGAGCTCGCCGAGGAAAGACGCAGCGCGCCCGAGTTTGATATTTTGAAGCGACGAACGACTGGTTGGCCAGCCCGGATGGATCCCTTCGGCTCATTTACATCCTATGCTTCAATGCTGATCAACGGTGCAACACGTTTGCTTCGCATCCCCGACATGACAGCCGACAAGATCGCGGATCTTCGCAAATTGCCGAGTTTTCCATTGCTCGACAGGTCCTTGCCGTCGCATCCGGAAGTGATGGCATTTCTCGAACGCATCCCGGGCGACACGCCGACAAGCCTGGCCGAAATCTGCCATCCGGCTGAGATTTCGCAAATCAGTGTCGCGATCGTCGCATGGGCCCTGAAAATAGGCGCTGTCAGAGTGGGTTGACTTTTGACATGGCTCTCATGGCAGGGCATGCTTTCAGATGTTCGTGCGTCCCTTGAGGTCCGTCCCGCGCCTCAGCGATGGTGCCGGTGAACAGTCGCCGAAGCTCGATCGATGAACAGGGGACTTTCGACGGATCATTTTTGATACGCCGGGCAAAGGAAGAATTTGATTTTTAGCTGGTCGGCGGGATAGGAATGCACCTCATGTCTGAAATTCGTGCCGGAGGACATTGTTGAAGGATGATTCTGTTTCAGTGGGGCAGAGGGCCATTGCGGTAGAGTGGCCGACGCTACTTTTGACCGCTCTGATCTATGGCGGCTGGCTCGCGGTGACGTATTTTCACCAGATGATGCCGGTTTGGCTTGTCAGCATGCTCGGTGCAGTGTTGATCACCTGGCATTCATCCTTGCAGCACGAGATGATCCACGGGCATCCGACGAAGTGGCGGCCTCTCAATCGTGCGCTGGCCTTTCCGCCCCTGTCGCTTTGGTTGCCCTTCGAGCTTTATCGCCGGTCCCATCTCATTCATCATCGCGATGAAAGATTGACTGATCCGCTCGATGATCCCGAGTCCTATTACTGGATGCCCGAACATTGGGCGGAACTTGGGTCGCTCGGGCGTGCCCTTGTGAAACTGCAGACCACCTTTATCGGACGGCTCCTGATCGGTCCTGCTTGGAATATCGCCCGGTTCCTGAAGCAGGAATTAGGCAAGGCTTTTGTCTCACAAGGCCGAAACCGCACGATCTGGATCACCCACGCCATCGCCTGCGCGCTCATTCTGACTTGGGTCACGCTCGTCTGCCAGATGAGCGTGTGGTTCTACCTCTTTGCAATTGTGTATCCCGGGACGTCGATCCTGCTGATCCGCTCATTCGCAGAGCACCGGGCGCGCGAAGGTGTTTCCGAACGAACCGCCATTGTCGAAAACGCCCCGTTCCTTGGATTGCTTTTCCTCTATAATAATTTGCACGCCGCCCATCACGAGAAGCCGACGATGCCATGGTACGAGATACCGGCATGGTACAAAGCGAACAGGGAACGTATTCTGACCGAGAACGGTGGCCTCGTCTATAATGGTTATTTTGATGTGGCCCGGCGTTTCTTCTGGCGGCCGCATGACAGGCCCGTCCATCCGTTCGGGCGCGTGCCCGAAGGTGCGCTGTGAATGAGGCGGCCCCTCGGAACCGGAGACTGATTGCCGGGTTGCCGATGTATGATTATCCGGAACTCCGCCCGGCAAACGACGCCTTCTGGCGCTGGATTGCGGCCTATCTCGGCAATAAGGGGATTAAGGATCTCGATCCAGACCTGAGCCGCACCGGGAACATCTATTCGCTGTGGCGTGATCCCGATCTGATTTTGGGGCAGACCTGCGGGTATCCGTTGATGACGGAACTTCAGGACACTGTAACCTATGTCGCGACGCCGGTTTACACGGCTCCCCTGTGTGAAGGGCCGCTGCATCGCAGCGTTGTCATTGCCCGCAACGCGGAGAACGCCGGCTCGCTGGCGGCGTTTCGCGGTACAAGATGCGCGGTCAACGGCATGGATAGCAATTCGGGCATGAATCTCTTGCGAGCCACGTTTGCACCTGTTGCGGCAGGTGGGCATTTCTTCCGCGAGATTAAAATCTCGGGCTCACATCGCGAAAGCCTGAGAATGGTTGCGGTTGGCGAGGCAGATATCGCAGCAATTGATTGCGTGTCATTCTTCCATTTTTGCCGGTTTGACCCCGATTTTGTTGCAAGAATAAAGATCGTCGCTGAAACCGGGCAGACGCCCAGTCTGCCACTCATCACATCCCTTCGGACATCAATTGAAACCGTGCAGGTGATCAGAGAGGCGCTCATGGCAGTGGGCACGGTCGGCCCCCGTCCGGAGTTTCTCGATAAATTGTTGATTGCCGGGTTCGACGTGTTGCCGGCCCATGCCTATGATATCGTGCTGGATCTCGAGAAGCAGGCGTCAGACGCCGGCTATCCCCGTCTCGCATGATGGACGGGTAACGTGGTCGATCAGAGCACCTATCGGGCTTTCCGGGTGATCCGCAAAAGCGCCGTTGCCGGGCGATGGGCTCGACCGTCAAAGTAGTTTGGCGACAATTGAGTCCGCACATTCCTCCGGTGACCGATTCGATGTTTCAAGATGAAACTCGGGGTTGATCGGTGCCTCGAAAGGACTGTCGAGGCCTGTGAAGTTTTTAAGCTCCCCCCGCCTTGCCTTCGCGTAAAGCCCTTTGACATCGCGGCGCTCACATTCCTCAAGCGGTGCATCTGCAAAGATTTCGACGAATTCATCCGCCTCGAAAAGGGATCGTACCATCGCCCGCTCGGATCTGAACGGTGAGATCGAGGAAACGATGACCAGAAGTCCCGCATCGACCATCAGCTTGGCCACCTCCGCAACACGGCGAATGTTCTCAACACGTTCCGCATCCGTGAAACCCAGGTCACGATTGAGACCATGGCGGACATTGTCGCCATCAAGCAGGAAGGTGTGGCGACCGTCCGCAAAGAGACGTCGTTCCACCAGATTGGCGATCGTCGATTTCCCTGAACCGGATAAGCCGGTGAACCAAAGACAGCGGGATTTCTGGCTTTTCAGGGATGCCCGAGCACCCTTGGTGACATCGATCGATTGCCAGTGAATATTTGCCGCGCGGCGGAGCGCGTGCCGGATCATACCCGCTGCCACCGTCTCGTTGCTCAGCTTGTCGATCAGGATGAAGGAACCAAGTCGCTTGTTTTCCTGATAACTCTGAAACGGGACAGGTCGATCAAAACTGAGATTGGCAACGCCGATCTCGTTCAGTCGGAGTTCGCGCGCCGCCAGTTCCTGCCCGCCATTGATATCCCGTTTGAACCGCAGATCCGAGATCGTGGCCGTCGCGCTCTTTGTATGCATCAGAAGTGTGTAGGATCGTCCGGGAAGCAGGGGTTGTTCACTCATCCAGATGATATCTGCCGCAAATTGGTCTGCAGCCTCGACAGGTGCTATCGCTGTACCGATGACATCGCCGCGGCTGATATCAATTTCATCATCGAGGACAAGCGTGATCGACTGACCGCGACTGGCTGAGCGCAAGGGACCATTCCCGCCGATGATCTGCCTTATACGGCTCTCCCGCCCTGAGGGCGATATTCGGACGTGATCGCCGGGCTTGATTGTACCGGTTGCAATTCGCCCTGCAAAGCCTCTGAAGTTCATATTGGGTCGATTGACCCATTGCACGGCCATGGAAAACGGTTGTGCGGAAGCGTTGTGGCCGGCGGGCACGCTCTCGAGCCACTGCATGAGCGTAGGTCCGTTATACCAGGGCATTTCTGTCTTCGCCGCGTCGAGAATATTTTGTCCGCCAACTGCCGAAAGCGGAACGGCCTGAATAGATTGGAACCCGAGCGATGCGGCAAAACTCCAGTATTGGTGCTCGATCTCGCAAAAAACTGTCTCCGACCAATCTACAAGATCCATCTTGTTGATTGCGAGAACGACATGTTTGATTCCCAGCATTGATACGATCCGCGAATGTCGCATTGTCTGAACCAGAAGCCCTTTGCGGGCGTCAATTAGAATGACGGCCGCATCCGCGGTCGATGCTCCGGTCACCATGTTCCGCGTATATTGCTCGTGGCCCGGCGTGTCGGCGACGATGAAGCGACGACTTTCCGTGGCGAAGAACCGGTAGGCGACATCGATCGTGATGCCTTGTTCACGTTCGGCTGAAAGCCCATCGACAAGCAGAGCAAAGTCGAGGCGTTCGCCCTGTGTGCCGAATTTTCTCGAGTCGGCCTTGAGCGTCTCCAGTTGGTCGTTCAGGATCATCTTTGTTTCAAAAAGCAGACGCCCGATGAGGGTTGACTTCCCGTCATCCACGCTGCCGCAGGTGATGAAGCGAAGCGTATCCATCAGAAATAGCCCTCCTGCTTTTTGCGTTCCATTGAACCTGCCCCGTCATTATCGATGATTCGTCCCTGTCGTTCCGACGTTGTCGCGCTGAGAGTCTCCATGACGATTTCATCGAGCGTCGTTGCATCGCTCTCAACGGCAGCGGTCAGCGGGTAACATCCGAGTGTCCGAAATCTGACCCGGCGTTTTTGGATCATTTCGTCAGGTTCAAGCTTCATGCGCTCGTCGGCCATCATGATCCATTGCCCGTTACGCCGGACAACCGGCCGCTCAGCCGAGAAATACAGAGGAACAATAGGAATGCTTTCTTTTTTTATATAACTCCAGATATCCGACTCGGTCCAATTTGAGATCGGAAAAATTCGGATCGATTCTCCGGGTCGGATCTGGCCATTGTAAAGAGACCATAATTCGGGTCGCTGCGCCTTTGGGTCCCAGCGGTGTCCAGCACCGCGGAATGAAAAAATACGTTCTTTAGCACGGGATTTCTCCTCGTCGCGTCGTGCACCGCCAAAGGCAACGTCAAAGCCGTATGTGTCGAGTGCCAATTTCAGCGCTTCCGTCTTCATGACATCGGTATGATAGCTTGAGCCGTGCGAGAACGGCCCGATATTCTCCAGTTTCCCACGCGGATTGATGTAGGTGATCAACTTAAATCCGACTTCTCGTGCCATCCGGTCGCGGAATTCAATCATTTCCGGAAACTTCCACCCGGTATTGATGTGAAGAAGTGGGAAGGGTATGGGCCCGGGGAAAAACGCCTTTTGGGCCAGTCTCAACATGACGGACGAGTCTTTGCCGATGGAATACAACATGACCGGACGCGCGGCGGTCGCTTGCACTTCGCGTAGGATCTCGATTGCTTCCGACTCGAGGTTGTCCAGGTGATCCAAATCAGTCCTCACTCACTTGACGCTGCATTCTCGTGGTTCACCGATACCGTCGATGACCTGACGATGAGATATATAGAATCCTAATTAAAAATACAACCCTGGAGGGAATTTTTTTGTTCATAAACTTTATAGTCGATTATGTTACATGTGACATTTGTGGGAGTTCATATGGTGGACTCATCGAGGAGCCGTGCGTTACGCTTACGATCAGGACGTTGTCTGCCGTTCAGACTCAGACCGCGACTTGTCTCAGCCGTTTGCAGGAACGAAGAAGATTTGACAGGTTTACCCGACAATGTGTCGTAAGATTCCGGAACAGATTGACGTGAACGCAACGAGGAGAATCACGATTGCGAGGCGTGTTTCGGAGGACGAATGATCAAAGATGCAATCGCAACGCCGTACATTCCCGTTTCCTGGGGCGAACTGATCGACAAGATCACTATTCTGGAGATCAAGAGCACGCGGCTACCTGACCAGATTGCCACGGCAAATGTTCTCGAAGAGCTTTCAATGCTCATGGCAATCGCGGATGCCGTTATCCAACATGACCCTGTCATCGCTGTGCTCAAGGCCGAACTACATGCGGTCAACCTCGCATTGTGGGCTGTTGAAGATCGAATCCGCGAGAAAGAATTGCAGCAGGCCTTCGATGCAGAGTTCATCGGACTTGCGCGTTCGGTTTACTTCCAAAATGATCGTCGGGCCATGCTCAAGAAGCAAATGAACATGGCCCTGAAATCACAATTGGTCGAAGAGAAGAGCTATCGGAAATATTCTTGAAGCTCTATTCCAGTTCCGCCGGAAAGCCGGGTGCACGCAAATCCGTGTGCAGTGCGTCTTCAAGCAGCTTGACAATCTGGGAAGACCAAGCGCCACCGCCATAGGCTTCACGGCCTTCGATGAAAATCTGCTCGGTAAGCCCCGCAAGCTTCAACGGAACGCCGAATTCGCGACCAAAATTGGTCGCGAAGCCGAGGTCCTTGAGAGCAAGATCCATCGTGAAGTTGATATTGTAGCTGCCATTTAGGATGACTTGCCCTTCGGTTTCATGGACGAAGCTGTTCCCCGAACTCGCCTTGATCGCATGGAACGCCTGTGCCAGATCCAGCCCGCCGCGCTTGGCAAGCATCAGCGCCTCGCCGCATGCAACGAGATGGATGAAGGCTAGCATATTGGTGATCACCTTGATCACCGATGCGGAGCCGATATCGCCCATGTGGAAAATCTCGCCGCCGAGCTTTTGAAGCGCGGGCAGGTGCCTCTCAAACACCGCCTTGTCGCCACCTACCAGAACGGTGATTGTGCCTTGTGCGGCCTTGTGCACCCCACCGGTCACGGGGGCTTCCAGCGTCTCGACGCCATGTCCGGATGCGATCCTGGCCATTGCCTCGATTTCGTCCTTCCCGTTCGTTGAATTCTCGATCCAGGTGCCGCCTTTCTTGAGGCCGGCAAGGATACCGTCTTTTCCTGTGAGGACGGCCATGGAGACCTTCGGCGAGGGGAGGCAGGTGATCACCGCATCGGAGTTTTCCGCGACGCCCTTTGCCGTAGCCGCCCAGACCGCTCCTGCGGCAATCAGCTTCGTGGCGTTGTCCCTGTTAAGATCGGTGACGGTGACCTGATACCCCGCCTTGACAAGATTCATCGCAAGGTTTGCGCCGAGATGGCCCAGGCCGACATATCCGTAACGCATGATATTTACTCGCTCGTCAGGAGGGGAGGTTGATGGGATCAAAGACCGGAACAAGATGGAGATCATTACCGGTATAAGGATGCGCTAGTGCCAGTTGTTCATCCAGTTCGATCCCCAATCCGGGGTGGTTACACGGAACAACATAGCCGCATTCCCATTTGATTTTGTTCTTTACCAACGCACCATAGAAACCGCCAAAATTCTCAATACTTTCAAGAACAAGGAAGTTCGGAATTGATGCAGCCAGATGGATGTTGGCCGCCGCCTCGACGGGACCGCAATACAGATGCGGCGCGATCTGGGCATAATAAGTCTCTGCCATCGCTGCGATTTTCTTGGTTTCCATCAAGCCGCCCACCCGGCTGATCGCCATTTGCAGAATATGGGCTGCACGGAGCTCCAGCACGCGCTTGAATTCATATTTTGTCGATAGCCGCTCGCCTGTTGCAATCGGAATGGTCGTCTGCCTGGCAACAATCGCCATTTCCTCCGGCATTTCCGGCGGCGTCGGCTCTTCAAACCACAAAGGATCATAGGCCTCCAAACGGCGCGCGAGGCGGATCGCTCCGGAAGTGGTGAATTGGCCGTGAGTTCCTAACAAGAGGTCAGCCTTCGTGCCGCAAACTTCGCGTAATTTCTTGCAAAACTGCTCCGAACGCTCCATCATTTCAAGGCTAGGCTGCCGTGGATCAAAGGTGCCGAAGGATATTGGATCAAATTTCAGCGCGGTAAAGCCAAGCTTCAGGTAATCGACCGCACGCTCTGCTGCGACATCGGGATTATAATAGACATCGGTGTCGACATAGGCGTCGCCGCCTTTGGGATATAGATAGGTGTAGGAACGCAGCTTTTCGTGCACCTTGCCGCCGAGTAGCTCATAAATCGGCTTGTCGAGCGCCTTGCCCTTGATATCCCACATCGCAATTTCGAAACCGGCAATGACTGCGGTCAATGTCGGGTTAGGGCGTTGCGAGTAGCCGCGTCCATAGACATTTTTGAACATCTTTTCGAGGTGAAACGGGTCCATACCCTGAATATGGCTTTCGAACACGTCTTCGATCATCACCTTCATTGCTTTTGCGCTGAAGGCCGCATCATAAACCTCACCGATGCCGGTGATGCCATTGTCGGTAGTGAGTTTGACAAAGATGAAATAGCGTCCGCCAAAGGTGGGCGGTGGATTGCCGACGATGAAGACTTCAAGGTCTTGAATTTTCATGACTTATGCCTTGATCCTTGCCGAAGTCGGATCATACATCGGCTTCAGCGAAACCCTTGCCGGAATGCGTCGACCTGCAACTTCGATCTCATATTTCCCTGCCAGAACATCTTCCAGTTTTGCCGCGTATTCCGTGCCTACATAGCCGAGGCCTACAGCGCCACCCAGCGTGTAGCCAAACATCGCCGAGGTAATGCGCGAGATAATTTTGCCGTTCATCCAGATCGGCTCGTCATGGTACATCATTACATTCGGATCATCGATCACGAACTGGGCAAGACGGCGGGTGATGCCTTGCTCCTTCTGGCGCAGCAATGCGTCGAGGCCGATGAAGCCACCTTGCTTGTTCCACGCGATACAGAAGCCGAGGCCCGCTTCGAGTGGCGTATCCTCAGGCGTAATATCATGGCTCCAATGCCGATAGGCTTTCTCGATGCGTAGGCTGTTCATGGCATGATAACCGGCGTGTTTCAGGCCGTGGGCTGCGCCCTTTGCGACGATGACATCATAGACCACAACTGCAAATTCCGACGGGATGTAGAGCTCGTAGCCGAGCTCGCCGACATAGGTGATGCGCGTGGCGCGGATTCGCGCGGGACCAACTTCGATTTCGCGACTCGTACCAAAGGGGAACGCTGAATTCGAGACATCATCCGGGGTCAGAGATTGCAGAAGCGCGCGGGAATTTGGCCCCATCAGGGCAATCGTTGACGTTCCGGAGGTGACATCGACAACGGCGACTGCTTCATCGTCACGGATCGCGTTTTCGAGGTGGCGGCGGTCGTGTAATTGGGTCGCAGCAGCGGTGACAACGAGATATTCGTTCTGGCTGATCCGTGTTGCGGTGAGATCAGCTTCGATTCCACCTTTGTCATTACACCATTGTGTATAAACGACCTTGCCGTTTGCCACGTCCACCTCGTTGACCGAGACGCGGTTCAAGAGCTTCATCGCATCTCGGCCTTTAACTGTGAATTTGGCAAAGGTGCTTTGATCGAACAGGCCCACTGTCTCGCGCACAGCTTGGCATTCTTCGCGTGAATTTTCGAACCAGTTCGGTTTGCCGAAAGTGTATTCATATTTCGGTTCTTGGCCGGGCCTTGCAAACCAATTCGGGCGTTCCCACCCGGCTACTTCGCCAAAGCATGCACCTGCAGTCGTGATACGATCGTGCAAAGCGGTTTTACGCACGCCGCGCGAGGTTTCATACTGCTTGAACGGCCAGTGCATCGCATAGAGAAGACCCAGGGCTTCTGACACGCGGGGGATCAGAAAGTGCTTGGTGTTCTGGTGAGGATAGAGGCGGTTGATGTCCACGTCCCAGAGGTCAAACGGCGGTTCGCCCTCAGTGATCCA
>JBJTDR010000092.1:0-5159 GCA_046092445.1 Hyphomicrobiales bacterium
ATATAGGCCTCGCCCGCCTCCAGTTCTGGATTGAGCATCAACCGCCACGCGGTCATCCGATCGTGAACACGAAGGGTCGCCTTTGGCGCGTTTCCGTCTCCGAAGACCATGCGCCGGTCGTTCGGGTCAATCACCGTGAGCGTTCCCCTCCGAATCAATTTTGAAAACAGAAATTCAAGCGCAAACATAAAAATGATGCCCCGATCATTTGGCCAGAATGTAGGTCGTCGGGCACCACTGTCAACAAATTTGACTAAAATCCGACCCTTATTGACCGGAAATTGACTCAATGAAAGAAGCGGGAAATCGTTCGGTGTTCGCTCAATGTCGCGTCGAACTGAGGAACTGCTTCAAACGCTCCGATTTCGGATTCCTGATCAATTCGCGTGGGTCGCCCTGTTCCTCGATCTGCCCCTTGTGCAGAAACACGATCTGGCTCGCAACATCCCGCGCAAACCCCATCTCATGGGTCACCACCAGCATGGTTCGGCCTTCCTCCGCGAGTTTGCGCATCACCTGCAACACCTCGCCGACAAGCTCCGGATCAAGCGCAGAGGTCGGCTCGTCGAACAACAAAACACTCGGCTCCATCGCCAGCGCCCGCGCAATCGCTGCCCGCTGCTGCTGACCGCCAGAGAGATGGTTGGGATAGAAATTCCGCTTCTCGGCAATCCCCACTTTCGTAAGCAGCGCCTCGGCCCGCTCGATCGCCTCCTTGCGCGGCACTTTCAAAACATGCACCGGCGCCTCGATCACATTCTCAAGTATCGTCCGGTGCGACCACAGATTGAAACTCTGGAATACCATCGCAAGCTTCGAGCGGATGCGCTCGACCTGCTTTTGATCCTCCGGCACTGCATTGCCGTCCGGCAGAGCCTTCATCCGGATCAGTTCGCCATTCACCATCACCCGCCCCGAATTTGGCACCTCAAGCAGGTTGATGCACCTCAAAAGCGTCGACTTCCCCGAGCCGCTCGATCCGATCATCGCAATCACATCGCCCGTATTCGCCGCGAGCGAAACGCCCTTGAGCACCTCAACCTCGCCGAAACGCTTGCATAGTTCCTCAACCTTCAGCGTCGTATCCATGGAAGATCCTCTAGGCGGCAACAGGGGCGAGACGGTGACGATTGATGCGACGTTCCACGATCATCAGCATCCGCGTCAGAACAAACACCAGCAGAATATAGATCATGCCTGCCGACAGGAGCGGTTCATACACCCGGAACGTCACTTTCTGGATCTGCCGCGCCGTGCCCATCACTTCCCACACCGTGATCAGCGAGGCCAGCGACGTCGCCTTCAGCAACAGGATCGTCTCGCCAGTCATCGTCGGCAGGCAGATCTGTACCGCACGTGGCAGCTTGATCCGCCAGAAAATCATCCGGCTCGACATGCCACAGGCCTTGGCGGCCTCGATCTCGCCGCGCGGCACCGCCTCAATCGCCCCGCGCAAAATCTCGCCTGTGTACCCCGCCGTGTTCAACGAGAATGCGAAAACGGCATACCAGAATCCCTCGCGCAGATACGGCCACAGAAAACTCTGCTGCACCCACGAGCCGGGAAGTAATTCGCCGAGCCCGTAATAGATCAGATAGGTTTGCGCCAGAAGCGGCGTGCCACGCATCACGAAAATGAAGAACGCACTCGGATAGCGCACAAGCATATTACCCGAGAGTCGCGCCACCGCAATCGGCACCGCCAGCAAATTGCCGATCACGGCGGAGAGAAACGTCAGCACCAGCGTCATCGGCGCCGCCGCCAGCAACGTCGGCATGATCGACGCGATGAAGGTGAACGACTCGTTCATCAACGGTAACCCCGGTTCACACGCGCCTCGATGATGCGGATGGCAATCATGGAGACAATCGTTATGCCGAGAAACAGGGCCGCCGCAACGGAGTAGAAAAAGCCGTAATGTTTCGTCACCGATGCGGCACGATACCCCATGAACAGCAGATCCTGTGTATTTCCCAGCACACTGATGAGTGCGGAGTCCTTGGTTGCCGAAAGCCAGAGATTACCCATGCCAGGCAAGGCGTAGCGTAGCATTTGCGGCACAATCACCCGCCGCAATGTCAGGAATTTCGACATGCCCGAGGCCCTCGCCGCCTCGATCTGGCCTGTCGGGATCGCGAGGATCGCCCCGCGCATGACTTCTGTCATATACGCACCGCCGATAAACCCTAGCGCCGTCGCAGCCGCGACGAACGGATTGATCTCGACATCTTCGAAATCGGCACTGATGAAACTCAGGACAAATTTGATCGCATCCGCGCCTGAAAAATAGATCAGCAGCAACAGGAGCAGTTCAGGGAGCGCGCGCACGAGCGTCGTGTAGAGATCCGCAATCCGGCGCAGGCTCGGTGAGGCGCTCAGCTTCGCGCTCGCACCCAATAGCCCGAAAATCAGCGAGAGGAAGTAAGCAGCCGCCGAAACCTCCAGCGTCACAAGGAGCCCCTCAGCAAACCGCATCCCCCAGCCATCGGGGCCGAAGCTCATTAGCGCAAGGAGGGATGGTGATGGGTCCATCGTGCTCACAATCGTCAGTCTGATAGCCCGGAAAAAGACGATCGCTCCGGGAAACAAGGCGCGGCAATGGATCAAAGCCGCGCCTATGCTTGATTAGTCGCCGAAAATGTTGAAGTTGAAGTACTTCTTGGCGATCGTGTCATACTCGCCGCTGGCGCGAACCGCCTTGATCGCGGCATTGAGCTTGTCCTTCAGCTTGGCATCGCCCTTGCGAAGGCCTGCGCCTGCACCAACGCCGAAGATCGGATCGCCCGGCACAATCAGTTTACCCTCGACACCCGCCGCCGTGTTCGCTTTCACGAAATCGCCTGCTGCAACCGAATCGAGCAGCGCGTAATCGATACGGCCTGCAACGAGATCGGCATTGTGGTTGTCGGCGGTATCATAAACCTTCACAGTCGAGTCCTTGAAATATTTCTGCGCGTAATCGGCATGGATCGTCGCCGTTTGCACACCGATCGTCTTGCCCTTCAGATCAGCCGGATTTGCAATCATGCCTCCCTTGCCGTCAGGATTGGCAACCGTCGTCACCTTCGGCGCGTCCTTGCCGCCGATCAGCTCGGCTGGCGAATTATAATATTTGTCCGAGAAATCGATGACTTTCATCCGCTCTTCGGTGATCGACATCGAATTGAAGATCATGTCGATCTTTTTTCCCGTCAGCGCCGGAATGAGACCGTCCCACGCGATGGAAACAATTTTGCAATCGGCATCCATCTGCTTGCAAAGTGCTGCGAGCAGATCGATCTCGAACCCCTCCCACTCGTTCTTGGCATTCAGCGAGGTGAAGGGCGGATAGGCTTCCGGTGAAATGCCGACACGGATCTTGTCCTTCGCCATGGCAGATGATGCCACAGCAAGGGCGGCGGCAAACATCGTTCCTTTGAGAATTTTCGTGAGCATGTAGTAGTTCCTCCAGTTTGCGGACAATTAATGTGCCGCGTTTTATAGACATCGTGCCCGCGTGCTCAACGCACATGTTATTGGCTGTAAATTGCGTCCGAGACGCCCCTCATCTGCCAAGCATTCCATGAGTATTTCAGTAGTTGAACGGACGCACAAGGGATTTTTGGATCATTCTTACCGCGTCGAATATCGTTCATGTTTCATCTCGGATCACCTCCGGTCCGCTCACCGCTCCGCGCGGTGATCAGCGACTCGACCCATGCCTCGCAGAGCATGATCGCCTCGTCTGGCGAAAATGTTTTCTGGTTCAGACACCATTCGAGCCACAACCCGTCGATCAATGCCGAAAGCCCGATGGCCGCAAGCCGAACACTGATTTCCTGATATCCGTCCTGATCCTTCAGCGCACCCAGTAATCCCTCCAGCACGGCCCGGTAAGCGCCATAAGTCTCGTCATGGATCCTTTGCACCTCGTGAGACCGTCGCGTCATGCTCCAGAAGGCGATCCAGACATGCAACACCTTGTAGTCGAGATTGGGCGGCGCAAAACTCTGCCTGAAAAACGCGCTGATCTTCGCTCTCGGCTCGCTACCAGCCTCCTCAACCGCCTTCTCGATACTTTCCAGAAGCTCGGTCGCCAGCAACCTGTAGGCTTCCGCCACAAGCGCCTCGATGCCCGCAAAATAATGGTTGATCAGCCCGATGGAGACTTTAGCCCGCGCCGCGATTTTACGCACCGAGGCACCATCACTCCCGGCTTCCGCAAGGCAATCGAGGGTCGCACGGATCAGCGCCTCGCGCCTCACTTCCTGCGTGACACGGTGATGTTTCGGAATTGGCAACTCGCTCATAGGGTCTCCTCGCTGGCGCATCATGCCGCGCATCGTCGCTCTTTTCCAGTCATTCCGGATTTTCACTATTGAACATGTGTTCAATATGTCGTAAACAGATTGCGAAACAGGGAGGAGTCTCACATGCGCTTTTCATCGCGGGTCAATCACATTGGTGGTGGCGCAGTCGCCGCGTGGGACATTCACAACGCGGCACAGGCGGCCAAACGGCGCGGCGAGGACGTGATCGTTCTTAGCGTCGGCGATCCCGATTTTTCGACACCCGCTGCCATAACCGATACCGCGATTGCGGCCCTGACCGCTGGTGACACCCATTATTCCGAAATCTCCGGTCGTTTGAATTTGCGCACATCTGTCGCCGACTGGCACGCAAAGCGGTGGAATGTTCCGCTCGATGCCGACAATGTCATGATTGCTGCCGGTGCCCAAAATGGCCTCTTCACCGCCGCCCAGTGCCTGTTCCAACCGGGCGACGAAGTCATCGTGCTCGATCCCGCCTATCTTACCTATGAAGCCAGCATCGGCGCATCCGGCGCGAAAATGGTCCGCGTCCGGCTGAAATCGGAGGAGGGCTTCGCGCTCGATCCGGAAGCGCTTGCGAAGGTGATCACACCGAAAACCCGCGCCTTCTTCATCGCCAATCCCAATAATCCGACGGGGTCCGTTCTGAGCGTGAACGAACTCCACGCCATTGCCAATCTCGCGGTAAAGCATGACCTCTGGGTCGTCAGCGATGAAGTCTATGCCGATCTCGTCTTCGATCAGGCTTTCGTCAGCATATCATCTCTTCCCGGCATGCTCGAGCGCACCGTGACCGTCGGTTCGCTCTCCAAATCCCACGCCATGACTGGTTGGCGCATTGGCTGGATG
>JBJTDR010000093.1:0-2763 GCA_046092445.1 Hyphomicrobiales bacterium
TGGCAAGCGAAATGGTTGTAACGGCGTATTCTGAAAAGAAGTTGCTGTCTTTCATTTCGGACATGCCCCGCTACATGATCGATCCGGAGGAGATTCGGCATGTTCCGCGTGCGCTGTCGGAATGCGGGATCCGGTTTGTGGTTGTAGAAACATTGCCGAAGGCTAATATCGACGGTGTATGCTTCTGGCTGGCGGATGATGCTCCCATAGTTGGAATGACGCTCCGGCATGACCGCATTGATAATTTCTGGTTTGTGCTTCGTCATGAGCTTGAGCACGTCTTAAATAAAGATGGTCGCGGCGAGCCAAATGTCGGCATGATTGATGTTGATATTGAGGAGAATTGCGAAAACCTTACTCAAGAAGAACTGCGCGCAAATGAGGCCGCTGCGAATTGTTGTGTACCGCGCGAGGAGCTTGAGTCATTCTACATAAGAAAATTTCCCTTTATTTCAGAAAGGGACATGCTGGCATTTGCTAAAAGAATACAGCGCCACCCCGGAATCGTAGTTGGTCAGTTGCAGCGTAAAATGAACCGGTATGACTGGCTTACCCGGTACAAAACAAAAATACGCCAGTTCATAGTCGGGGGATCAAATGTTGACGGATGGGGTGTTCCTGCACCCGTGACTCTGTAAGGAATCTGAACGATGGCAACTTACAAAGAGCAGTTACAGCGTGTTTGGCATCAATACGAGCAGGTGCATGGAGCGGTTCCCGCAACTGTGCGCGATGCCGTCCAATGGGGCGTTAAAAACGGGATGGTTGAAATCCCCGAGGTTGACCCGTTCGCAAAACTTTCTGAGGATATGGCAACCGCTCTGCGCGAAGAATATGCGACAGATGAAAAGGGCAGACGCTACCGTGTAAACCATGCCGTCCGCGTCACGAAGGCTGGAGTCCAAAACACGTTTTGGGCAATTATGAAGGACGCGCCGCGCGAGCATATGCAAAAGGCATTTATCCAGCGCCGTGAGCAGATTGTTGGTGACTGCCTCCAGCTCGCTACCGACGTTGAGGCGTATAACGACATGAAGAAAGAACAGCCCCCGATCCCAATGCTGTTTGATTTCCGCAACGATGTCGAGGAACATCGCTACTGGGGCAGGAGGGACGCGGCCTAACTCTTCTTCCACCGAGCTTCAGCGGCTAAGCGCGCGATCTCTGATCGCTGCTCAGGCGAAAGAGTGCGCGCCCTCGCAGCACCACCAATATCCCCGCCTTTCTTCGCCCGTATTTGTTTGGGCGTTGGCGCGGGTATGACGCCGCTTGCGGCATTCACAATGAACCGAGCAAGCTGGTTAATGTCTGTTGGGCGTTTCGGTATATTGGTCATACAAACTCGATAATCGCAAACGCCTCCACCTTTGGATGAGGTGGCCCTTGGACCCTTGTACAGCTAGAGCATGCCTTGTGCCAGATGTGTTATCCCCGAAGGACACAGAGCAGGCGCGCAGATTGGCTCGCTTCATGTTTCGGGGCCCAATGGGGTCACCCATTAGCGACCTCTTCACGTTAACAGTCAATCATCCAAAATTTCAAACTGACTCACTACCGGCGAAAACTCCTGAAGTCGCGTCAGGCGGAGTCAAATACTGCGGAAAGCGGCCCTTGTGGAAGAGAGTCATCCGCCGGGCGGTCATTAACTCTCGAAATCAGAAAGTCCCATGATCAAAATGAGCTTTTGGTTGAGCACCTTCAGGGATTCTCGATCAACCCGGCCAATAACGCCGCCGCATTTTGCACGCGGAACGGCAAGTATCTTGTCAATCATGATTTGCGACGGGGCTCTTAAGCCATTTATATCGCTTGGAACCAGACTGAGCCGATAAAGCGGGGTATCCGCGATGTCACTGGTAATCAATGCAACGAGAATACTCTCGGTCTGCGGAATATAATCAGACTGAACAATAATCGCTGGTCGTGGCTTCCCGTAATCTCCGGAGGCCGCGACGGTAATAAGATCGCCCCGTTTCATTCTTTCGGCCAAGCGAACGCAGCATCAATAAACGAGAGTGCCTCGCGCTCCTCAGGCCGTCCGCGCAGGAGAGTAGCCTGACGCGCCGCTTCCTCGGCAAAACCCGGCTGCGTCGGGTCCGTGACCCATAGGCGCAAAAGCCTCATCCCGCGTTCGCTTTTAGCCTGCCGATAGCGCTGAAACTTTGACATCGTAACGGTTTGGCGGCGATCATCTCTACCGCCGACCCGGTCAGACTTTGGCTTTTGTTCACGCATCGCGATCTCCATCAATTGAGATGAATACTATCACAAATAGAAGCGCGCTACCAGTCTGAGTATCGCGCTGACCCCACCCCGGGACCCTTTACGCCACAACGCTTGGTGCAAAATTTTGCCAGATAAACGCCATGATGGCCTTGCGTGAGTAACCCGATGCCGCCGGAAAAGATCTGAGACGATCCGGCCAAAACGGCTCGGATTTACGTCCCTCATTCCGGCCGCGCCATGCTCAAAGGCTTCCGTCAACGGCGCGGTTCTTGATCCGCAGCACGGCCAAAGCGGCTTCCACGGCCCCGCCGCCCTTGTTCATCTCGGAGACCCGCGCCCGCGCCCATGCCTGAGCGTCATTTTCAACGGTCAGAATACCATTGCCGAGCGGCAGACCATACGCCACCGACATAACCATCAACGCCCGCGAACTCTCGCCCGCCACCATATCATAATGCCCCGTCTCGCCGCGGATCACGCAGCCAAGCGCCACCGCCGCATCATACGGCTTGCCATGCGCCGACGCCGCCTCGATCA
>JBJTDR010000094.1:0-2715 GCA_046092445.1 Hyphomicrobiales bacterium
AAAATATGCGTCGATACAGTCGAAGCCGGCTTCATGACCAAGGATCTGGCCCTGCTTGTCGGCGCAGACCAGAAATGGCTCTCCACCACAGGCTTCCTCGACAAGGTTGACGAAAACCTGAAAAAGGCAATGGCTGTTTAAACCTTCGCTTTTGTTGGCTTGATTTGCTGACAATTCCAATCAAAACTCAAGGCTCGGTTTACCGGGCCTTTTTGCTAACGGTGCATGGGAGACAAGGATGAACGAGGCGCAACCGATGACGACCGGCGGTTGCCAGTGTGGTGCCGTGAGATATGCTTTCAAAGGCAAGATGATCGACCCAAGCATTTGCCACTGCCGGATGTGCCAGAAGGCGTTTGGCTCCTATTTTGCGCCGCTCGGCGGCGTGAAAGACACTGATCTTGTCTGGACACGCGGCAAACCAAGCATTTTCAAAAGCTCAGCCGTCGTCGAACGCGGATTTTGCGAAGCATGCGGCACGCCGCTCACTTTCAAATATCACCACGAGGACATCACCGACCTTGCGCTTGGCAGCCTCGATCATCCGCAAGAGGTAATCCCCGTCATCGCCTTTGGCACTGAGGCGGAAATGCCTTGGTTTGATTGGCTTGCAGGACTGCCTGCCAAACCGACAGCTACTTCAACGCCCGCCTTACTCCTGGATGCCATCAAATCATATCAACATCCGGACCATGACACGGAAACTTGGGACCCAAAGTCTCCGGAATAACGTCAGCCCTTGAGCGCCGCCTCAATGGTCGCAAGCGCCGCGTCCGCTTTCGTTCCGTCCGGCCCACCCGCTTGCGCCATATCGGGACGCCCACCGCCGCCCTTGCCGCCAAGCACTTCTGACCCAATCCTGACCAAATCAACCGCGTTGAACCGCTCTGTCAGATCGGAGGTAACGGCAACAACGAGGCCAGCTTTGCCATCCTCTCCGAGCCCGATAATCGCGACAACGCCTGAACCCACCTGTTTCTTCGCTTCGTCAGCAAGACTCTTCAAATCCTTCATTTCGACACCCGAAACGGAGCGCCCGAGGAAATTGACACCATTCACCTGCCGAACGGCAGATTCTGCTGTGCCGCCACCCATTGCGAGCTTTTTCCGCGCATCTGACAAATCACGCTCGAATTTGCGACGCTCCTCGATGAGGCTTGCAAGCCGCTCTGCCGCGTCCGTCGGCGTCGACTTCAACAATCCGGCAAGCTCATGCAATTTCTTGCTCTCGGCCGTCAAATGACGCCGCGCAGCAGTGCCTGTCATCGCTTCGATACGCCGCACTCCCGCCGCCACCGCATTTTCAGACACCACAGAAATCAGCCCGATATCTCCTGTGCGGGACACATGCGTGCCACCACAGAGTTCAACCGAATAGGGCCGGTTCGAACCCTCCGTCACACCCATGGACACAACGCGGACTTCGTCGCCGTACTTCTCACCAAAGAGCGCGCGGGCGCCCGTCTCGATCGCTTCCTCGACGCCCATTAACCTTGTGACGACCGGATCATTCTGGAGCACGACCCGATTTGCAATCGTCTCGATTTCCTCGAGTTCTTGCTCGGAAATCGGCTTAGGGTGGGAAAAATCGAAACGTAAGCGCTCGGATGATACCAACGATCCTTTTTGCGCGACATGATCCCCGAGCACCTGCCGAAGTGCCTCATGCAGAAGATGTGTTGCTGAATGGTTTGAGCGCACCGCACTGCGGCGACCATGCTCGACCTGAAGTTCAAGCGGCGTCCCGACCGATAGAGTACCTGTTTCGACGTGGACACTGTGCGCGAAGACTTCGCCAAGTTTCTTGTGTGTTTCAGTCACATGAGCGACTAGCCCGTTCGGACCAATGAAACGTCCCGAGTCACCCACCTGCCCGCCCGATTCAGCATAAAACGGGGTCTGATTCAGCACTACAACACCCGCTTCATTTGGCCCCAGCGTACTAACTTCCTTGCCGCCCGAGATCAGCGCCGTCACAACCCCTTCGGACTGCTCCGTATCATAGCCCAGAAATTCCGTCGCACCAACGCGCTCGCGGACGCCGTACCATACGGCCTCGGTGGCCGCATCGCCGGAACCGGACCACGCGGCGCGCGCCTTCTCCCGCTGCCGCTCCATCGCCGTCGAGAATGCATCCGTATCGACAGAAATCCCGCGCGGACGCAACGCATCCTGCGTAAGATCAAGCGGGAAGCCATAGGTGTCATAGAGCGTGAAAGCGACATCGCCGGAGAGTTTAGCGCCTGTCGAGAAACTCCTTGTTTCTTCATCCAGAATTGAAAGACCACGTTCCAACGTCTTGCGAAAACGTGATTCTTCCAGCTTCAGCGTTTCCTCAATGAGTGGTTCGGTACGTCCGAGCTCCGGATAGGCCTGGCCCATCTCACGCACAAGCGCCGGAACGAGGCGATACATGGATGGCTCGCGCGACCCCAGCAACTGCAAATGCCGCATCGCACGGCGCATGATGCGACGCAACACATAACCGCGGCCTTCATTGGAGGGCAAAACACCATCCCCAATCAGGAACGAAGCCGCACGCAAATGATCGGACACGACACGGTGGCTCACCTGCCCTTCCGGATCAACGCCCGTGACTTCAGCGACCGCACGAATGAGCGCGCGCATCGTGTCGGTTGAATAATTGTCGTGTGTACCCTGCAAAACGGCGGAAATACGCTCGAGACCCATTCCGGTATCGATGGAAGGTTTCGG
>JBJTDR010000095.1:0-55228 GCA_046092445.1 Hyphomicrobiales bacterium
GAGGCACTTTTAGCATCGATATTTGACCTGTTAGCTTGGAGAAATTGAGCAGTTTGGAGGATTGAGAAAGACAACGTTGACAGCACAATAATAATAAATGTTACACGATAAAAATATCTATTTTTAAAAATAATTCTAGAAAATATCTGCTTATTATTCAAACTACTGACATATAAATTAATTTCTTCAATTTTTTTTTCTTTTTGACGAGGAATAATATTGATAAACTGCGGATCTTCAACAGTCTGGATATCACCACCCTTCAATTCCTGCGCGTAAAGATCAGGATCGTCGAGTACACTAACGGGAAAATCACCCTCGTCGCGCACTGGTTCAACAGCGCCCGTTTGAAAATTTTCCGAAAAGATTGGTGCTTGTGACTTATCAAGACCTTCAACTTGTTGGCGTTCGATTAAATTCTGTGTCAGGTCAGTCCTTGTGGCGATACACGTACGCTCAAATTTCCGGATTGCACTTTCAAGCGCCAAGCGCTCGCGCATAATCCCAACTTCGGAAATTGGCGGATTCAACAAGCGGAGTTGTACGACAAGAGCATGCTTTGCATGATCGTAAATCCTCTGTCGCGACTCTGGCGTCGATGAAACGAGGGCTTCGATCGATCGGGAAATTAGGGGATAATAATCAGCCATCATTGCGCCAATTGATGGGTATCATTGATGAGTGCTAGGTCTCAAAGGGGTTCTGAACAAGGATCGTGTCCTCCCTCTCCGGGCTGGTTGAAACAAGTGCTACTGGCGCACCAATTAGCTCCTCTAAACGTCTGACATATTTGATCGCCTGCGCGGGAAGATCAATCCACGACCGAGCGCCCGCAGAGGTCTGACTCCAACCCGGAATTGTTTCGTAGATTGGTTCAATACGGGCCTGTGCCGACTGGCTGGCGGGCAGATAATCGATCTCCTGCCCATCAAGGCGATAACGCATGCAAATCTTGATCTCGTCAAACCCGTCCAGAATATCGAGCTTTGTGAGGGCGATACCATTAATGCCGGAAGTTCTGACGGTTTGACGCACCAAAACGGAGTCAAACCACCCGCAACGCCGCTTGCGTCCGGTTACGGTTCCGAATTCACGGCCTCTTTCGCCGATTGTTGCGCCCACTTCATCATGCAGTTCAGTCGGGAAAGGCCCCTCCCCGACCCGCGTTGTATAGGCCTTGGCAATACCGAGTACGTAATCGATTGCGCCAGGCCCTACGCCTGAGCCGGTTGCTGCCTGGCCGGCCACGGTGTTGGAGGAGGTTACAAACGGATATGTGCCATGATCAATGTCCAGCAACGCGCCTTGGGCGCCCTCAAAGAGGATGCGGCGGCCGGACCGTCTGGCCTCGTCCATCAGACGCCAGACGACATCCATATAGGGCAAGACGCGTGGGGCGATTGTGGTCAGCTCTTCAATGATCGCGTCCGCACGATATTCGGAATGACCGAAGCCACGCCGCAAGGCATTATGATGGACAATAAGCCGGTCTACTTTTTCAGCGAGGGTATCGGTGTCCGACAGGTCCATCAAACGGATCGCCCGGCGGCCAACCTTGTCTTCATAGGCGGGGCCGATGCCGCGCTTTGTGGTGCCGAGTTTCGCGCCATGCGACCCCGACTCGCGAAGGGCATCGAGATCTCTGTGGATCGAGAGGATCAGGGGCACGTTATCGGCAACGCGAAGATTATCGGGACTCACGACTACGCCTTGGGCCACGAGGCGATCTATTTCAGCGATGAGCGCATAAGGATCGAGGACGACGCCGCTTCCGATGATGCCCATCTTGCCCGATCGTACGACGCCAGAGGGAAGAAGTGATAGTTTATAAACGTTCTCACCGATGACGAGCGTGTGGCCCGCATTATGACCGCCTTGAAAGCGCACAACGGTATCCGCCTGCTCGGAAAGCCAATCGACGAGCTTTCCTTTGCCTTCATCACCCCATTGGGCACCAACGACAACCACATTCGCCATACATGTCATCCTCAAAAGTGGTCACAAACGAGACGATGAACACTCTTCAACAAAAAACCCCGACCATTTCCGCAAACGGGACGAGAGTCGAGGCTTGCGAGCGACAGTTATCCAATCAGACCCGCGAGGTAAAGGTTAAAGAGGTGTTAAGCACGCCCGCGGCGCGACTTTTCCGGCTTGACATAATGCGTGATGAAATTGCGAATTTCAGTCAAACGGCGATCATTTTCGAGAATCTCGGCATCAATTCCGTGTTTCCATGCCAAATCGAAGCGCGTGGGGTCCTCGCCCATGGTGCGCAGCTCGGAAACATAGGTCGCATGCTCGTCTTCAGAGCGGAGGAAACCCTCTGAGAGGAGCGTCGGCTTGTAACGGTCGAGAATGACGGACAATTCCACGAGACTAAACTCAGGGTGGTATTGGACACCCCAAAACACGCCACCATCATGCCGGATTTCGGCAGCCTGAACGGCCGTCAGGCTGTTTTTGGCCAGAACGGTAACGTCACCCGGCAAAGTCGAGACCAGATCGAGATGGATGGCAGGCGCATCCCATGACTCGGGCCGCCCAGCGAGGAGAGCATGGGTCTCGCCCGCCTCAGTCTTTGTAATCCGGCGGGCAATGCCGACTTCGCGGCCAAGCGGATTGGCTTGAACCTCACCACCCGCGGCCATGGCACCCATTTGCAAGCCCCAGCAGGACCCAAATACCGGCGTGCAGGATTTATAGATCGCGCGCATCAAATTGACCTGCCTGAGAATTTCCGGAGTCGCGTGATAGGCATTCAGCGCTGAACCAGTGAGGAAAATTCCGTCGTAAGTTTCAAGGCCAGAGGCATCCGGAATATTCGCGCCCTCATCTGCTGGAAGCGCGATATCATAAATCGCATCTTTCTCGATCGATTGGAGAACCGTACCATAGGATTCCGCATAAGTCTTGCCATAGGTCACCCTATGCCGCTCGCGCGGACCTTCAACATTGCCTTCAACGACAAGAAACCGGAGCGACATGATATAACCTTATTTCAGTTTTATGCGCGGCGATGCTTTTAGCACGCGATTCCGAATGGCGGAACCTCCACGCATCAGACTTTTCACACATGCGTGGTTTGCTCTCAGCCCGCTTGCTTCACGTGGCCGAACCGGGCAAGTCTCGGGGCGAATACAGGATCAAGTTCATGTTCAGACGGGCGGCCAATAATGCCTATTTGATGCTGCTGGCGACCACGCTGATGTGGAGCGCGAATGGTATGGCAAGCCGCATGGCCGTGGGCGAAGTTTCGCCTATGGCAATTGTCAGCCTGCGTTGGCTGATCGCCGGACTGATTTTGATTACTTTCGCGCACCGACAAATTCTTGCGGATTGGCAAATCCTAAAGCATCATCCGGTTTTAATGCTTTTCGGTGGAGCTGTGGGCTTCACCGGTTTCAATTCGCTCTTCTATATCGCCGCGCATACGACGAGCGCGGTCAATATGACTTTGCTGCAAGGTTCAATTCCAATTTTTGTATTGATTGGCTCGGCTCTGCTCTATCGGCTCACCGTGTCACCACTCCAGTGGATTGGTGTTATGCTGACAATTCTCGGCGTCATGGTTGTCGCAGCTAAAGGAAGTTTCGAGACGCTGAAATCGCTGACATTCAATATCGGTGACATATGGTTGATCCTTGCGTGCTCGCTTTATGCACTTTACGCACTCCGCCTTCGCAATCGACCGAAAGTCTCAGGGATCGGCTTTTTCTCTGTGATGGCAATCATCGCCTTTCTAGCATCCTTGCCGTTAATCGGTATTGAATCGCAATTTGGCACATTGCAATGGCCGACACCGAAAGGTTGGGTCATTCTCGCTTTCATTGCGCTATTTCCATCACTCTTGGCGCAACTTACATTTTTACGCGCTGTTGATTTGATCGGTCCGAGCCGTGCATCGATCTTCACCAATCTTGTTCCGATTTTTGGACCTGCGCTGGCGGTGCTAACGCTGGGCGAAGAGTTTCATCTCTTCCACGCGGCAAGTCTTGTGCTCGTGCTTGGTGGGATTACGCTTGCGGAATGGAAGCGCGGCGAAGCGATTTGATCTGATTGTCCGCAGAGTTTGCGGCTATTTTCGAACTTCACAGCTCAAAAACATATCCCGCATGGAGGGCTGAACCTTGTAACCCCGGTCGATAATGCTATGCTAACGCCAATCACTGCATATGACGCGGGGCGCAATAGCAATGCAAGTTTTGCTGCACAAATGCATTCTTAACGCGCTGTCGAATTGCTTCGGTTCATTTATCGCCATTTTATGCGTCGGATTGCTCGCGGCCTCGTTTCCAACTCTCGCAACCGCGCAGAATGGGACGGCGCCATCGCAAGAAAATGCGAATAGATCGACATCTCACCTCACAGTCATTATTCATGATCGCGATGCACCAAATGATATCCATCGCAAGTTGAACTTCATATTGCGGTTCATGCTCGCTGATAGCGCATCATTCATTGATGATAAAATGGAATACCAAAAACGGCTCGTATCTTTAAACGTCGAATTTCCCGAATTTCAGTTCGATTTAAAGAGAATTCTGACTGACGATAATTACATGGATCAAGTTGTTCAAAATCTTTACGACACAAGTGCAAAATTTTATTTGCAAGACGAATTCTATCGCAAGACAATCGACGAGGACGTGAGCAAAGTTTATCGCCACCTCGATAAGGTTATTGCGGAACGACCAAAAAACAAGCAGAAGGAGACGAAATATGATCGGTTGATTGCAAATTATGAAACTCAAGTGGCGATGATTAGGTCCTCGATCGCCACTAAACACATGCGACTCTACGTTTTGGCAGAACGACTTTCTTTTCTTTATGATGCGCAGACAGCCGAGCTGAATGCCGAAAAATATGCAACCCGGCTGCCGAATGACGCAGATGATCCGCCGCAAGCAAAACATATAGACCCCATTCAGGAAAATGCAGCCTGCGCTCTCGGGCAGCAGAAATCCAAGCCTATGTTTTTCTTCGACTATTGCGATCCTGTATCACTCAACAAGAAGTGGCGCTTTATAAATGAATATAGATGGATGAAAGACGAAGCGATTTCAAAAGATCTGACAAAATACAACTCGAAATTGTCCAGCCTCAAAAAAAGCTTCCCCGAATATGAATTACAAATCCAGCGCCTGAACACAGATTTCGCATATCGGAGCGGCGTGATTGCAGAGTTCAACTCTTATTCTTTTTCGAGATATCTCTCAGACGATGCATACAAGACCCTTCTTGAGAGGCTTGTGAACGAAGCACATCAAAAATTTATTGAAATTGAAAATCATCTTACGTCGACCAAATCAAAAACAAGTTCATATGATAAATTGATAGAAGATTCACGCGAACCGATCCTTGCCTTTATCCAGAACAAGGACAAGCTGACCGCATATTATGCTTATGATTTTTTCCACGATGTGAATCAATTTGCGATTCTGGTCAATCACCGAACTGACGAGCTTGGCCAACAACGGAATCAGACGCAATCCGCGCAACATAAAGCAATGGAAGAGACAAATGAGATTGATTCTTGTGTCTTTACACCTTTCGATTTCAATGATGAGGAATGTGAATAAGCTTGAGCAATTCGAACTCAATCTGTCGGCAGTGAGGAATTAGAAAGTGCCTTCAAGACGTCGGCCGCTAGGGCAAAGCGATCATGTCATTGAATGCCTCTTCACCGAATTGTGAAACGAGTCGCGCGAGACAAGTAGAAAAGGAAAGACATATTGAAAATTAAAGATGTAAACCCACAAAGTTTGCAGCCTATCGTCGGTGCCAAGAAGCCTCTATAGTTTTCCGCATTTTCAGGCACATTACCTATAGTCAAATAGAGCGTATCATGTGGGGGCAGAATGAAACGCGCTTCAAATTGCGTCCAAAGCTCATTCCGGTTAAAAGCCATATTCGGGAGAATGACGATCGGCATTGTCACGTCACTTCTCATGATCACCCAAACATGCTGCATATCGGCCTTCGCACAAACGACGGCAAATTCCGGATGTGATGCACCCTCCGAAGGCCTTCTCAGCCAAGTGCTCGGCAGGATTATGCTTACAGAATGGAAGCGCGGCGAAGCGATTTGATCTGATTGTCGCGTATCGCATTTCTGACGATGTACCACATTTAATTAGAACGCCAAGGCCCTCGCCTGCTTCACACCCGGCAGGCGCTGGACTCCTTGCAGAATATGGAGTGGGGCTGCGCCGTCGATCTCGACGAGGGCAATCGCCGAGCCGCCTTCCGCATCGCGGCCCAGGGCGAAGGTGGCGATGTTGACGCCGGCATTGCCGAGCAATGAGGCGAAGCGGCCGATGAAACCCGGTTTGTCCTCGTTAGTGACATAGATCATCGACGGGCCGAATTCAGCATCGACCTTGATGCCCTTAATGTCGACGATGCGGGGCTTGCCATCGTGAAACACGGTGCCCGATACGGAGCGGCTCAGCTCGTCAGTGACGACTTCGAGCGTGATGAGGGATTCGTAATCGCCTTCCTCCTCGCGCACGGTTTCCTCGATCACGATGCCGCGCTCTTTGGCGACGACGGGGGCGGAGACGACATTGACATCCTGCAAAGCGGGGCGGAGCACGCCGGCGATGGCGGAGGCCGTGAGTGCCTTGATCTTGAGGCTGGCGACATCGCCCTGATAGGTGATGCGGATTTCTTTCAGGCCGCTATCGGTGAGCTGGCCCGCAAAGGAGCCGAGTTTCTCGGCGAGCGCGATGAAGGGACGGAGTTTGGGGGCTTCTTCTGCCGTGATCGATGGGAAATTCACGGCGTTCGAGATGGCACCGCGCATCAGATAATCCGACATTTGCTCGGCGACCTGCAAGGCGACATTCTCCTGCGCCTCGGTGGTGGCGGCACCGAGATGCGGCGTGCAGACGACATTGGGATGGCCGAACAGGATATTGGATGTTGCGGGCTCCTCGGCGAAAACATCGAAGGCGGCGCCGGCAATGTGGCCGGTATCGAGAAGGGCGCGGAGGGCGTGTTCATCAACGAGACCACCGCGGGCGCAATTGATGATGCGGACGCCCTTTTTGGTGCGGGCGAGCGAGTCGGCGGAGAGGATATTTTTGGTCTGTGCGGTCAGGGGCGTGTGCACGGTGATGATGTCGGCACGGGCCAATAACTCCTCGAGCTCGACCTTTTCGACGCCGAGATCCAGCGCGCGCTCGGGCGAGAGGAAGGGATCAAAGGCGATGACGCGCATGTGCAGGCCGATGGCGCGGTCGGCGACGATGGCACCGATATTGCCGCAGCCGATAATGCCGAGTGTTTTGGCGGTGATCTCGACGCCCATGAAGCGGTTCTTCTCCCATTTGCCGGCTTGGGTGGAGGTGTCGGCGGAGGGGATCTGGCGGGCGAGCGCAAACATCATCGCAATTGCGTGTTCGGCGGTGGTGATGGAATTGCCGAAGGGCGTGTTCATCACGATGACACCCTTTTGCGTTGCGGCGGGAATATCGACATTGTCGACGCCGATGCCGGCGCGGCCGATGACTTTGAGGCGGGTGGCGTGCTCCAGAATTTTCGCTGTGACTTTGGTGGCGGAGCGGATTGCCAGACCGTCATAATCGCCAATGATGGCGGCAAGCTTGTCTTTGTCTTTACCGAGATCGGGCTGGAAATCGACCTCGACACCGCGCTCTTTGAAAATGGCTACGGCTGCGGGGGAGAGGGCATCGGAAATGAGGACGCGAGGGGCCATGGGGTGAACTTTCTCTGGCGAAAACGGGAAGCGGGAAACGGGGATGGATCAGGCGGTTTTGACGAGACCGGCTTTGATGGTTTCATAGGCCCATTCGATCCACGGCATGAGGGCTGCGACGTCGGAGGCTTCGACCGTGGCGCCGCACCAGATGCGCAAGCCGGGAGGGGCATCGCGATAGGAACCGAGATCGAGGCCGACGCCTTCTTTCTCGAGGAGGGCGGCCGCATCCTTGGCGAAAGTGGCCTGAGCTTCTGGCGCGAGCGCGGTGATGGCCGGATCGATGAAGGTGAGGCAGACGCTGGTGTTGGAGCGGGTGGCAGGGTCTTTGGCGAGGAAACCGAGGAAAGGCTTTTTTGCCACGAAATCGGCGACCGCTTTGGCGTTGGCATCGCAGCGGGCGATGAGGCCTTGGAGGCTGCCGACCGACTGCGCCCATTCGAGTGCGTCGATGTAATCTTCGACGCAGAGCATGGAGGGGGTGTTGATGGTTTCACCGGCAAAAATGCCTTCGATCAGCTTGCCGCCGGAGGTGAGGCGGAAAATCTTCGGCAGGGGCCAAGCGGGCGTATAGGTCTCGAGCCGCTCGACCGCGCGGGGCGAGAGGATCAGCATGCCGTGCGCGGCCTCGCCGCCGAGCACTTTCTGCCAGGAATAGGTGACGATATCGAGTTTCGGCCAATCGAGATCCTGCGCGAAGGCGGCGGATGTCGCATCGCAAAAGGTGAGGCCTGTACGGTCGGCCGAGATCCAGTCGGCATTCGGCACGCGTACGCCGGAGGTGGTGCCGTTCCAGGTGAAGAGGACATCGTGAACGGGGTTGACGGCGGCGAGATCGGGCAAATCGCCATAGGGGGCGAGCATGACGCGGGCGTCTTTGAGCTTCAATTGCTTGACGGCATCATTGACCCAGCCTTCGCCGAAGCTCTCCCATGCGACGCAATCGACGGGGCGCTGGCCGAGCATGGTCCACATCGCCATCTCGTAGGCGCCGGTATCGGAGGCGGGCACGATGCCGATGCGGTATCCGGCGGGGACTTGCAATATGTCGCGGGTGAGATCGATGGCGCGCTTCAAGCGGGCTTTGCCGGCGTTCGCGCGGTGCGAACGGCCTAGCGGGGCGTTTTTAAGGGCGTCAGGTGTCCAGCCGGGGCGCTTGGCGCAGGGGCCGCTCGAGAATTGCGGATTAACCGGCCGCAAGCCGGGCATTGTCTGTGTCATTTTATCTCCATCCTCACAGATGGGCGCCCCTCGTTGGGGAAGGGTGTCCCGCTACGGGAGGTACGCGGGTGGGACCGGGGCGTCAATGGGAAATGTCGGATCGGAGATAAAAATATTCGGGTGGGGGTGGATTTAGACGGGTGCTTGCCATAAAGGCCGTTGCCCGCTCACAAGCCATATCAGCGAAGACATTCGAATTTTGCGGGTTGTAATCGATCCGACGATCTCCAGCGGGCTGAGAGAACGATCACACATTATCATTGATAAAGTCGCGGCGACTCCGCCGGTAAAAATTTCACATGAAATCGGCAAAGCCGATGCACAAAAATTGCTTCAAGTAAAAACCGCTCGTGCTGTTTTATTCGATCTCTAATCAACGATGGATATAGCGCCTCACGCAAATTTTGCCCGGATAGCGCTCGACTTTGATTGAAGCTGCGGGTCACGAGGGCCGTGACTTTTGCGTTAATATTACGTAGTGTTATATTTTACTATTAGATTAACGATGAGCGAGCCGCGCATGAAGGAGGTTCCATCATCAAAGCGAAACTCGGGCTTCCGAGCAAGAATGCTCGCGCGGGGATTTCGGCAGGTGCAGATGTGGGTGCCTGATCTTCGCCAACCGGCGATCATGGAACGTTATCGGCGGGCTGCTCGGGCCATTGATGCAGACGAAGGTGGAAAGGCGGAATTGTTGGGGTTTGTTGAGAAGGCAACCGACTGGTCGTTCTCTGTCGAAGTTGGTCCGATGGACTCAAACCAAGCCAGTGCTGGGACTAAAGGGCTAAACAGATCTAAAAGAAAGTTACGGCGTGTCGGATAAGACGGAAAGGCAGGAGATCGACGCGTTTCCGGCGCTCAACAGTTTTGGCGTCCAGCTAGACTGGTTTGCTGCGAAACTTGGATATCGCTCCCGCGAAGAATGCATCCTGCTAGCGGGCCGCGCGGCGTTGCGGGCGTTACCGATGCTGCATTCGATGCTAGACGATTTTCCCGATCAAAAAGCGCAGAACGCTCTTACAGATACAATATTTCCCTTGTTGCGTTGCAGTGTTGTTACCGTGATCGCCTCGCTGTCCTCAGCCAGGGATGAAGACCTCTATCTGTCCGCAGCCATGACTGCAGTCGCCGATGCCGCCGCCCCCGACAGTGCCGCCGAACTATCCATTTACCACGCCGCGATATCCGCCGGCATCGAACAGTCCATCAACGCCGCGGCCCAAGCCGCCGTATACGCTGCAGCATCCTTCGGCGTCGGCGCCTCCTCCAGATTTGCCACTGCGTTTATATATGATCTCGGCCTGCTCAATGACTTACCTTTACGCGTCGTCGCGTGGGAGCCTCTCTGGCCCAGCATTGGCTTGGAAAATGCGCGATGGGAACACGAATTCCGACTCGGCACTTGGCGACGCACCGATCCGGATTTTTTCCTGCGTGAATGGGCTGCGTTTTCAACGATTTTGCGTGAAGCCGGTGACGATTGGGATGTCTGGGCAGATTGGTTTGACGGGGTCTACCAAGGCAGAAAAGGTGCGGTCTACCTCTTCGACCTGCCCGAGCTGCGCGCGCTCAAGCTTTGGCAAGATGTTGCGCTGATCGACGATACCACATGGAAGGCCGGTCCGGTTGTGCTCAACGCCGAGTTTAAGCGGCTAGTTGCGGTGGCAAAGAAGGAGGTTGAGGCAAGCAAGAATAAGCCTGAATCTGCCTCCCAGGTTCCTCAACTTCCACAGCAGCAGCCAGCTGCCCTTAATCCTGTTTGGGAAGACGGACGGCTCATCCTTTTGGATGGGGCAGCCTCTCACGACTCCTCTGATGCGCTTGTTGTTGCCGCGCTTCAGACATGGAAACATGATTTTCAAAGTCTAGTGGCAGATGCCCGTCAGTGGAACATCAGTGAAGACGTTGTTGATTTCCTGCAAGGATTGGCTAATCGGGTTCCCGATCACATTCCCACTGAGTTTGAACTTCATAGCATCGCACCCTATCATGAAATGTTGACCGCCTATCGCAGCGTTGTCAGAGAGCAATGGCCGGATTTGCTAGCTGCGCGTTATGTCGCGCTAGAGATGCAGTTCGGGCGAACCGTCACACAATTCTCAAGCTGGAAAAAATTCACGCGTGCCGCCGCTGATGGCAAGCTCACGCGTTCGCAGATCGGGGAAATTTCAAAGGCGGTGCCTATTATCGCTGAGGCGATCCGCAATCAAGATCCCGGAATTTACATTGCAGCGGAAATTCCGGATCGGCTGGACAAATTAGCTGATCCCCTTGGTAAAGAGCATCCCGGTATTTCTTACAAAGAGCTTGAAAAGGGCTATGATCTTATCGCACAGGATGTGCTTGCCAGTTTAAGCAATGTTCTCAATCGTATGGCGGAAGCGGCGCTTGGTCTAGTCAAGTGGTCGAAGGAAACCGCTCGGCAAATGATGGAGTGCTTTGCTGAAAATGCACGAAAAGCTTTGGTCAAGGTCGCAGGAGCGACGGGTAAGGCCGTTGTTTTATTTCCTGTAGGACACAATCTCATTGGATGGCTAGTCACGACATTTCCCAACCATTTCGGTTGGCTTGAACTGGTTTTCAAATTCCTGAAAATTCCACTCAGCTAAATTTTGCTATCACCATCGGGCTTGAATCGATGATCCCAGTTTTACCACCCACGAACTACTCTTCCCCATTTATAGAGAATTCTTAGCGACTCTCGACGTACCACATGCCGCAAGCCTCGTTTGTTCGAAACATGAGACGCGTTTGAAAGGGATACCATCATTTTGACGGCAGTGGCGAACGGTTCTGCCGAGGAAGACGAACTCAACCGTTTTATTGAGGCCATCTGTATACCGCCCGAGCCTCAACGCGCAAAGACGACCTGATATCGTACCCCCCTACGCCGCCGCTTGGCCCAGTGCGCTTACGACGTCATCGACGGCTTGTTCGACGATTTTTCGGTCATCGCCTTCGGCCATGACGCGGATGACGGGTTCTGTGCCGGAGGGGCGGATGACGAGGCGGCCATGGGTGCCGAGGGCGGCTTGGGAAGCGGCGATGGCTTCGACGACGCGCTGGTCCTTGAGGGGTTGGCCGCTCTTGTAGCGGACGTTTTTGAGGATTTGCGGCAGCGGATCGAACAGATGGCAGACATCGCTGACGGGGCGCTCGAGTTTGCGGACCATGGCCAGAACCTGCAGGGCGGCGACGAGGCCGTCGCCCGTGGTGGAATAATCCGACAGGATCATGTGGCCGGATTGTTCGCCGCCGAGATTGTAACCGTGCTCGCGCATATGTTCGAGGACGTAGCGATCGCCGACCGCGGTGCGGGCCAAAGTGAGGCCGATGCCGCCGAGATAGCGCTCGAGGCCGAGATTGGACATGATGGTGGCGACGATGCCCGGCTTGGAGAGGCGGCCATCATCCTTCCAGCTTTTGGCGATGACGGCCATGAGCTGGTCGCCATCGACGATCTGGCCCTTTTCATCAACGATGATGACGCGGTCGGCGTCGCCATCAAGCGCGATGCCGATATCGGCGCGCATTTCGCGGACCTTGCGGATGACGGCATCGGGCGCAGTGGAGCCGACATCGCGGTTGATGTTGAAGCCGTCCGGCTCGACGCCAATGGGGAAGACTTCCGCGCCGAGCTCCCACAAAGCCTCGGGGGCGACCTTGTAGGCGGCGCCATTGGCGCAGTCGATCACAATGCGGAGGCCGTCGAGATCCATGGTGCGGGGCAGAGTGCGCTTGGCGAATTCGATGTAGCGGGCATGGACGCTCTCGATGCGCTTGGCGCGACCAAGGGAGGCCGAGGCGGCAAGACGGTCATTCAAATTGCCGTCAATGAGAGCTTCGATTTCGTGCTCGGTCTCGTCGGAGAGCTTGAAGCCATCGGGATCGAACAGCTTGATGCCGTTATCCTCATAGGCGTTGTGGGAGGCGGAAATCATGACGCCGAGATCGGCGCGCATGGAGCGAGTCAGCATGGCGACAGCGGGTGTCGGCATCGGGCCGAGCAGCAGCACATCCATGCCGACCGAGGTGAAGCCGGCGACAAGGGCCGTCTCGATCATGTAGCCGGAGAGCCGCGTATCCTTGCCGATGACGACGCGGTTGCGATGTTCGCCGCGGCGGAAGACGAGGCCGGCGGCCTGACCGACGCGAAGTGCGAGATCGGGCGTGATTACCTTGTTGGCCTTGCCGCGAACGCCATCGGTGCCGAAATATCTACGCGCCATCCCGCAACCCCTCTTCCCGCTCATATCAATCAGATTATACAGGTTTGACCCTGTATAATCTATGTCGGGAGAATATTTAGATTCCGTTTACGATAGCGGTTGAGGTTCCAACCCGTTATCCGGTTCCTTGCGGCTCCGGCCCTTGCCCGCTGAAGGCACGGCAGCGGTGGGGCGGGTTGGCGGCTGGTCGCCCGAGTCGCGCACGGGCGGATTGCCGGCGAGAAGCTCGCGGATTTCGTCGCCGCTCAGGGTTTCATATTCGAGCAGGCCCTGAGCAAGAGTTTCGAGATCGGCGGCTTTGGTTGTCAGGATGCGCATGGCTTCCTTGTAGCCGTCCTCGACCAGACGGCGGATTTCACCGTCGATCTTCTGGGCGGTAGCCTCGGAGACATTTTGCGTGCGGGCGACAGACATGCCCAAAAACACTTCTTCCTGATTTTCGCCATAGGCGACCGTGCCGAGTTCCGGCGAGAGGCCCCAGCGCGTGACCATCATGCGTGCAAGACGGGTGGCCTGTTCGATATCGGAGGAGGCACCGGAGGTGACCTTGTCGTGGCCGAAAGTGAGTTCCTCGGCGACGCGACCGCCCATCATGATGGCGAGACGCGACGTCATCTGCTCGAGGCTCATCGAGAGCTTGTCGCGCTCAGGCAGCTGCATGACCATGCCGAGGGCACGGCCACGCGGGATGATCGTTGCCTTGTGGATCGGATCGGTGGCTTTCACGTTGAAGGCGCAAATAGCGTGGCCGGCCTCGTGATAGGCGGTGAGGCGCTTCTCGTCCTCGGTCATGACGAGGGTGCGGCGTTCCGCGCCCATCATCACCTTGTCCTTGGCGTCCTCGAATTCGCTCATCGTGACGATGCGCTTGCCGCGACGGGCAGCGAGAAGGGCGGCTTCGTTGACGAGGTTCATCAGATCGGCGCCGGAGAACCCCGGCGTACCGCGTGCAACCGTCTTGAGATCGACATCGGGGGAAAGCGGGACCTTTCGGACATGGACTTTCAGAATGCGTTCACGCCCTACGACATCGGGGTTCGGAACAACGATCTGGCGGTCAAACCGGCCGGGGCGCAGGAGTGCGGGGTCCAGAACGTCGGGGCGGTTTGTGGCGGCAATCAGTATGATACCCTCATTCGCCTCGAACCCGTCCATCTCGACGAGTAGCTGATTGAGCGTCTGCTCGCGTTCGTCATTGCCGCCACCAAGGCCTGCCCCGCGATGACGGCCAACAGCGTCAATCTCGTCGATGAAGATGATGCACGGGGCGTTCTTCTTGGCCTGTTCGAACATATCACGGACGCGGCTTGCGCCGACACCGACGAACATTTCGACAAAATCCGAGCCAGAAATGGTGAAGAAGGGCACATTGGCTTCGCCCGCAATGGCGCGTGCCAAAAGGGTCTTACCAGTGCCGGGAGGGCCCACGAGCAACACACCGCGCGGAATGCGGCCGCCAAGGCGCTGAAATTTCTGCGGATCACGCAAAAACTCGACGATTTCCTCAAGGTCCTCTTTGGCTTCGTCGACACCAGCAACATCCTCGAATGTCACGCGACCATGCGCCTCGGTGAGGAGTTTTGCCTTAGATTTTCCAAAGCCCATGGCTTTACCACCCGCGCCCTGCATCTGACGAGAGAGAAAAAACCATGCCGCCATAACGATGATTAACGGCAGCCAGTTAATGAGAAGAGCTAGGTACCAAGGCATGCCATCGGTCAGCGGCTTGGCAGAGAAGTTCACTCCCTTTTCTGTGAGTTTCTGCACGAGGCCGGGATCATTCGGCGCATATGTCTGAAAGAGGCGCCCGTCAGAAAGCAGGCCGGAAATTTCTTGACCCGAAATCGTGACGTTGCTTATCCTGCCACCATCGACCTCGGAAAGGAATTGGCTATAGCTCATTTCCTGAGCAGGATTACGTGATCCTGGGCTCTGGAAGAGCGTAACCAAGGCCAAGACCAAGAGAAAAATGATCACCCAAAGGGCAAAATTCCGGACATTCGGGCTCATGGGACCCCTAACCTTTCGGCGAAATAAACGTCTTCAGCATTGACGACAATCTTATCTATGCACGAATTCATCGCTTGCCAAGGGAAGTTGGTGAAAAGGTCGAGTGAACAACGAAAAAACTTGGCGTGACAAACCCGGCCAGAATCGCAAACAAAACGGATGCTCACTTTCGACGACGGTCCTTTTCGGGGATGATTTCGAGAGTGCCGTCGGCTCTCAACGCAATGATCTGGCCTGACAGGGTCAGCCTGATGGATTGATGCTCAGCGTGGGCGGCAAAAATCCGGGAAACCAAAGTTTCAGCTTTTTCCAATGATACCTCTCGTTCCGGTCTCATCAGCGCGAGGGCCCGAGAGACAACGCGCAAAACAATCTCTTCCGGTTCACGAAAAAGCTCGGGAGTAAAACGCAATCCGTCCAATCCGCTAGGAATGAGGTAATTGGCGAAAGCGGCTCCGGCCGCATGTGCCAATGCGATATCGGCCCGCTTGGCCCGCGCGGCCAGTTTCGAGAGGCGGTGCGTATCGAGCCCTTCGTTTGACAACGCAGCAAATGCGCTGCGCAGCCTGACACGCTCGAAGCGGGACGACCGGTTGGAGGGATCTTCCAACCAGCGCAGCCCATCAGCTTGCAACGTGGCGATCAACCGTGCCTTGTCCACGGAAAGGAATGGGCGAATCAGGGGCATGCCATTGTAAAGGGCAACAACCGTCATGGCGGCGAGTCCTGAAATGCCACTTCCGGCACACAGACGCATAAGCACGGTTTCGGCCTGATCTTGTACGTGATGGGCGGTGACAATCGCGCCCGCGCCGCTGGCACGCGCATGGTTGATTAAGAGATCATAGCGCGCGGCTCTCGCACGCTCCTGCAGGTGGGTTGCAGGCTTTTCGCCCGACCATGTCAGCGTGGCGTGGGGAATTCCAAAGGCATTCGCGATTTCTTGAACGTAGGCGGCTTCGTCCGTTGATTCGGCGCGAAGCACATGATCGACAGTCGCGACCGAGATTTCCGGGGTTGTTACGGGGGAGATCGCCCGCCATTTCGCGGCGAGAGCTAGAAGCGCCAGTGAGTCGGAACCACCCGAGACGGCCAGTACCAGTTTGGAAAAGGGTCGAAGGGGCCCGAAGAGAGTTGCTGCCTCCTCAAGGCCGATTGGTGCGATATCATCGTACCGGCTTAGTTTCAGCACCCGCCTGCCTTCCGTTCCTTTTCGGCCATTGCAACGACACTTGTAGCGGCGTCGGGGTATCGCTTCGAGAGTTCGGAAAGAGTCGCACACGCTTGCAGCTTCTGTCCCATGCCCATGAGCGAGGAGCCAAGTTGCACCAGACTCTGCGGAGCAAGCGTGCTTTTCGGATAAAATTGGATGATTTTGAGGTAGTTTTTGGCCGATTCAGTATATCGCCTCTGCTGAAATTCGCTAGCGCCGATCATAAATGTTGCTTCAGCGATACGCTTATCCTCCGGCTTGGCGGCTACAAACAAACGCAGTGCCGAAGCAGCCCTTTCAAATTCGCCGCTCTTGTACAGCGCTTTGCCGGTGTCGAAGTCGTCGTTACCGGTTCTAGTCGAGGTTTCGAGAGTGGCTGCTACACCATCTGTTGCGGTGAGTGCACCCTGAGGAAGCGTGGATTTGGTTTCTGACTCCCCAGCAGCGAGATCAGGATTGGCAGCGGCAAGAAGATCAATGGGACCGCCAGGGGCAGCGCCTGCAGGCTGAGCTGACGTTTCCGTTGCAGCAGTCAGGGTGCCAAGCGGTTTGGGGGCACCAGGCGCATTCGGATCGAGATTGGGATCGAACACATCGGCGGTTTTCTGAGGCTTGGCGGGAATCACAGGCTGGTCGGCCGCTCGTGACGTCTCCGATCTTTCGGAAGCTGATTTTTGCTCGGCCTTATTCAAGCGCTCTTGCAGCTTCGAATTCTGAAATTGGAGTTCCTCCATCTGGCCCGAGAGTTGCCGGATCATCGACTCCAACCTGTTGAGGCGGAGAACCATTTCGGCGGGATCGCCGGACTGGGCTGTAGCTGTTTCCACGGCCGTTTCCTGAGCGGTCACGTTCATCGGCAGAGACAAAACAAGAAAAGCCCCCATCAGGTTGAAGGCGACTGTGCTGGTGAAACCCGAGCGGCCCATAGAGAGATAACTCCCGAAAAGCATAACAACGGACAGCATTTTATCGGTTCCAATATTCGAATGCGACGGCAAAAAGATGGCGGGCTATGTAAAAAGCCAACTGAGCCCAGATGCCACCTAATGCTTCACACTGGCAGTGGTTCCTCAGTTACCCCCGCTCAAGGTCGTGACGGCACGTCTGTTCTGTGACCAGCAGGAAATATCGTCACAAACAGCAACCGGACGTTCCTTGCCAAAGGAAACCGTCTTCAGGCGGGAGCCAGCAACACCTTTCCCGGCGAGATAATCGCGAACCGCCTGGGCGCGGCGCGCGCCAAGAGCAAAATTGTACTCGCGTGTGCCACGTTCATCAGCATGACCCTCGATCAAAACAGCATGACTGGCATATTGCGCAAGCCACTGGGCCTGTTTGTCTAATGTTTCTATCGCCAAAGACGTCAAATCAGTAGAGTCCGTTTCAAAGAATACGCGATCACCTACCGATACAACGAAGTCCTGCGCACTACCAGGAGCCGCCGCACCACCGAGACTACCGCCTGTGTTACTCATGCTGTCTGTGGCCTTATCTGACGCGCATGCCGCAAGTAACAGCAACCCGCCAAATAAAGATGCCAGTCGCAGCATGCGTACTCGCGAAATGGACGTGATCATCGCCATACTCCCAAAATCAACCTTGACCAATCCCAAATATACTAATGCATGATGGTTAATGGAAGGTTCCACGAGAAAACGATCTCCGTTATGCGCCGAACTGCAGATATCGAGACTATTATGGAGTTAAAGTAAGGCTGTTTGAATTCAATTCATTGAGTTCGCGTCGATACTAAATGTTAGATTTTGGGCCGCCAAAACGGGAAAATACAGACTCGAGACTGATCTCAGGCCTCCTTTTCAGATCATCTATTGGCGAAGATACCAAAGCGTCGCTCACCGTACGTGCGGTGGTAACTTGTGCGGGCAGCAATGTCTGACCTCCTTCCTCCATCAAATTCGGACGATCCTTCGCTGCACGGCTAACTTCAAAATCCAGATCGACCTGAGAGCAAAGCCCGAGGGTGACGGGATCCATCGGCACGAGCGTCGCAGCGTTCCAATGAGACCGATCACGAACCTGCTGGATAGTCGTTTTTGTGGTACCCACAAGACGCATTATTGACGCATCTTTCAATTCCGGGTGATTGCGCAAAAGCCAAAGGATTGCGTTGGGACGATCCTGACGACGGGAAAGCGGCGTATATTTTGGTCCCTTGCGTCGCCTTTGTTCCGGGAGACGAACGCTAGAGACAGCAAGTTTCATGCGATAGTTTTCGTCCCCTTCGGCCTTTTCAATCTCGGTCCGAACCAACTGACCGGCAACAATCGGGTCTTGCCCTTTGATGCCTGCAGCAACTTCTCCGTCTGCAATGCCTTTGACTTCAAGTGGATGAAGGTGACAAAAATTTGCGATCTGATCAAATGTTAAGCTGGTGTTGTCGATAAGCCATACGGCGGTGGCCTTCGGCATTAATGGTACGGTACTCATTTTTTCACTCTCCATTCTCTGCGCATCAAGCGTATCCGGTTTGAAAAAAAACCGAAACCGCCGAAACCGGTTCTACCAGCTCCGGCCTCGAACTCGATAAAATCCTGGGACAATGAGGATGGTATAGTGCCGAAGCGTCTGCAAGGCAATGACAAGTTGGGGACTCACATGCAAAGAACAATTTTGCCGATGTGTTGGCCCGACTCCATCAGGGAATGAGCCGCTGCTGCCTCGGTTAACGGGAATACAGCGTGAATAATGGGGCGGCATAGTCCTCGCTGCAAAATCGGCCATACGTTGATGGCCAGCTGATCGGCTATCTTTGCTTTTTCAAGAACGGATCTTGGGCGCAGAGTCGAACCAGTATGGGTCAGCCGCTTAGTCATGAGGGGCCTGTAATCAACATCCGCTTTCGCACCACCCTGCAGCGCAATTTGCACGATCCGGCCGTCAAGAGCTGCAGCATCATAATTTCGGGAGATATAGCCCCCGCCGACCATATCAAGAATGACATCTGCACCGCGCCCGCTGGTTGCCTTTCTTACTGCAACAACGAAGTCGGTAGTTCGATAGTTTATTGCTACGTCTGCGCCGATTTGAAGGCAAACAGCGCATTTCCGGTCACTTCCTGCAGTAGTGATGACGGTCGAACCAAATGCCTTCGCCAACATTATCGCGGTGGTTCCGATACCCGATGCCCCACCATGAACGAGGAGTGTCTCGCCGGGTTCGAGTGCCCCGTGCTCAAACACATTTGTCCAGACGGTAAAAAATGTCTCAGGTATACCAGCCGCCTCGATCATCGAGACGCCATCGGGTATCGGGAGAGCATTTGTCGCATGAACGGCGCAGTACTCGGCATAACCGCCGCCAGGTACAAGAGCGCAGATCCGGTCACCGAGTTTGAAACGGGAGGCGTCACGACTTATTGCGATTACTTCTCCGGCGATTTCAAGGCCCGGTATGTCAGGTGCGCCGGGCGGCGGTGGATAGGCCCCCTGCCGCTGGAGGATATCAGGGCGGTTTATTCCTGCAGCCGCGACACGCACAAGAATTTCACCTGTTTTGAGCAAAGGCACCGGCTTGATTTCGGGTGCGAGAACATCGGGTCCACCGAACTCCCGGATAGTGACGGCCGTCATTGCTAACGGGACTTGACGGGTCATGACATGTTAACCAATGTGAAAATGTTGAGAGATGCCCTTAATCGAGGTTAAAGTGCGCACCCTGAGAAAATAACGCAGGCAGGTGCTATGTCTATCAAATCTTATTTTGACGCATCGTTGTCCAACGCGCACCTTTCCACCGGGTGGGGCAGGAAATGACAAAGGTGTCGATCAACGAGATCAAAAGATGCATCCGCTTGCTGACGCAGGGAAACGAAGGTTTGAACCAGATCTCAGCACGAAAGCTCTCATGGATGGCCGCAGCATCAAATGTTTTCAAAATTCAAGCTGTCCCGTGGTTGATCGCCGTTAACGACGAATTCATAATAATGAAGCGTCGGCGTATTTCGTCGCGTAAGATGTGAGTACAAAGTTAATTATTTTGATAGGATTTGATATGGAGAGCTCTATCCGGAAGATCAAAACCGATCGTGAACTCACCATTTTATTCGGTCGAGAATATGTCGCCTCCGAAGCATTTCGATCGTTGTTCCGCGACGGAATGCGCCTCATTGAGTTAGCATCGATTTACCTTGACGGCGAGGGAAGAGATGAGGCGCAGCATTTGCCGCGCCTTGAAGCTCTTGAATATGCAAATGAAAGTATGCGTCTAACGAATCGGTTGATGCAGGTGGCTTCATGGCTTTTGCTTCACAGAGCACTCGCCGACGGCGAAATCAGCACTGACGAACTGAACCGTCAACGCGCAAAAATCCGAATCGTCCCGATTGATACGTCAACTTCTAAAGACATATACAGCCAGCTGCCCGAAAAAATGCAACGACTGATAATTGCGTCCCTTAGGCTCCAATCCCGAATTATTCATCTGGACTCGTTCTTTGATCAAGAAAACGAAAAACACAGAAACACAGGGCGCAATGCCGTTGCATTACAACATATGCTTTTGTCGTCCGCATTTGAAAAAGCGCAAAATTGAGCAATTGTTCGGTCGTGCCGAACTTTATGTTTGGCCACTTTGAACGTTGCCTATTTCCTTGAGCCCACACCAAACGCTTCAAAACGTTTGTTAAACCGAGATACGCGCCCACCGCGATCAATCAACTGCTGTTGCCCACCAATCCAGGCGGGGTGCGACAGGGGATCGATGTCGAGTTGCATCGTGTCTCCCTCCCTGCCATAGGTGGAACGGGTACGAAATTCTGTGCCGTCAGTCATGACGACTTTGATAGTGTGGTAATCGGGATGAATATCAGACTTCACTTTATAGTCCTTTCGCATGCGCGGCACTCAAAATCTACCTGCATTTGTTTCGTATTCTGGATTTCGCTATAGCGCAGGCGCTGCCAGTGTACAAGTGAGAAGCCCCCGAAATCAGAAACCATCAAAGCTAATCATGTTCACGGATGCCTCCGACGCCCGATCAGAACACCGGCAGCGAAACTCTCTCGTGTCTTTGACGCCGCTATTACCGTTTGTTTTGAACTACAAGGGCAGGATTACGGCAGCGCTTGTTGCGCTGGTTTTGGCCTCAAGCGCAACGCTTGTCATTCCGGTCGCGGTGCGCCGGGTGATCGATTTCGGGTTTTCCGACGAACGGACCGGAATGATCGACACCTATTTCGGGGTGATGATCCTCGTCGTGGCGGTTCTGGCACTGGCGAGTGCCAGCCGGTATTATCTGGTGATGACTTTGGGTGAGCGGGTGGTTGCCGATATCCGCTCAAGCGTTTTCGACCATTTGACACGACTTGATCCGGGCTTTTACGATTCTGTGAAATCAGGCGAGATTGTTTCGAGGCTGAGCACGGATACAACGCAAATCAAGGCGGCATTCGGCTCAAGCGCCTCGGTTGCGTTGAGGAATGCCGTGCTGTTCTTCGGGGCTGGTGCGTTGATGGTGTATACGAGCCCGCGGCTCTCGGGGATGGTTGCGCTTGTGATCCCGTTGATCGTGCTTCCATTGGTGGCTTTCGGGCGTTCGGTCCAGAAGCGGACGCGCGAGGCGCAGGACCGACTGGCTGACACGTCTGCGTTTGCGACCGAAGCAATGGGCGCGATGCGCGTGATGCAGGCCTTCAGCGCTGAAAAACTGACGATTGCGCGCTTTAGCCGAACGGTTGAGCAGGCATTCAGCTCGGCGCTTTCAGCGACAAGATCGCGCGCGATTTTAACGGGCTTTGCCGTTTTCATGATCTTTGCCAGCGTCACGGGAGTGCTCTGGTATGGCGCTCAGGATGTACTCGCCGGAAAGATCACGGCAGGAACGCTCTCGCAGTTTCTGCTCTATGCCGTGTTTGCGGCGGGTGCGCTCGGTGAATTGTCGCAAGTGTGGGGCGAAATCAACGCTGCTGCGGGGGCTGCGGGACGTTTGGCCGATATTCTGGCGGTCGAGCCGAAGATCAAAGCGCCTGCCAATCCTACCCCCCTCCCCGAGTCTGCTTTGGGAACACTCGCTTTTGACCATGTCTCCTTTGCCTACCCGATGCGGCCGGACGAGTTGATACTTGAGGATTTGAGCTTCTCGATTGCGAAAGGCGAGCGGGTGGCGCTGGTCGGGCCATCGGGCGCGGGGAAGAGCACGATTATCCAGCTATTGCTGCGCTTTTATGACCCGCAAGCGGGCGCCATCCGGATCGATGGTGTGAAGTTGTCGGAGGCGGCGCCCGAGGCCTTCAGGAGCCGTATTGCGCTGGTGCCACAGGATGTCATCGTGTTCGATGGAACGATTGCCGAGAATATCCGATATGGACGCCCGGACGCTACCGACGCAGAAGTTCTGAAGGCGGCGGAACTCGCGGCGCTGGATGGCTTTGTGAGCGCGTGGAAGGACGGGTACGAGACCAAGATCGGCGAGCGCGGCGTGACGCTTTCGGGCGGGCAGAGACAACGTCTCTCGATTGCGCGCGCCATTCTCAAGGATGCGCCCATTCTGCTACTCGACGAGGCGACTTCGGCGCTGGATGCAGAAAGCGAAACGCTTGTACAGGCGGCTTTCGACCGCTTTATGGAAGGTCGGACGACGCTTGTGATTGCACACCGACTGGCGACAGGTTTGCGGGCGGACAGGATCCTCGTTCTAGACAAGGGCCGGATTGTCGAGGAAGGTATGCATATGTCACTCGTGGCACTTGGCGGGCTTTATGCGAGACTGGCCGAATTGCAATTCGGCGGCGACGGCAAGGGGCACTGACCGGAGGATTACCGGTCGGTAAGTTTCAACTCGATGCGGCGGTTGCGGCGGAAGGCCTCGTCGGTATCACCAAGCTCGATGGGCTGGAATTCGCCGAAGCCCGCCGCCATCAGCCGCTGGGGCGCGACGCCCTTGGTTACGAGATATTGAACGACCGAGATGGCGCGGCTGGCGGAAAGCTCCCAATTAGACTTGATCAGACCCGAACCACTGAAGGGGCGCTTGTCGGTATGCCCATCGACGCGGAGGATCCATGGTAGGTCGGGCGGGATCTCAGCATCAAGTTGCTGAAGCGCGGTCGCGAGCTTGTCGAGTTCGCTTTTGCCCGTCGGGCTGACAACGGCGGAGCCCGGATCGAAGAAGACTTCCGACTGGAATACGAAGCGGTCTCCGGCGACGCGAATGTCCGAACGATTGCTCAGGATTTGACGCAACCGACCAAAGAATTCCGAGCGATAGCGAGCAAGTTCCTGCACTTTCTGGGCAAGGGCGACATTGAGGCGTGAGCCAAGATCGGCGATGCGCGCCTGACTTTCACGGTCACGTGACACTGACGCGTTCAGTGCGTCTTCCAAGGCGGCAAGTTGGCGGCGAAGGGCCGCAATCTGCTGATTCAGCGCATCGACCTGTTCCATAGCGCGGGCTGAGATGTTACGCTGGGCATCGAGATCACGGTTGAGAGCTTTTACCTGACCATCGGCATCCGCAGCTGTCGCGATTTGGCCGGAAGCGAGAGCAGACAGACGCTCGCGTTCGCTCTGGGCAGCGACGAGATTATCCTGGAGGAGGGCTAGATTGCTCTCGAGGTTCTTCTTGTTGATCCGTTCGAGGGCAAGAAGATCGGTCAGTTCGGAAATCTGCGAGTTCAACTGATCGAGTGCCGCATCCTTATCTGTCACCTGCTGGCTCAGGAAAAATTGGGCGACCATGAAGACAGTGAGCAGGAAGACAATGGCAAGCACGAGGGTGGACAGAGCATCGACAAAGCCCGGCCAATAATCAATCTCGCGCTGGTAACGTCGTGACCGGGCCAAAATCAGGGTGTCCTGTGGACAGGAGGAACCAGACGCTCGAGAACAGACTTGAGCTCCTGCTCGCGAGCGGCCTGTGCCTCGACCCAATCGCGGATCAATTGCTGCTCGGACCTCATGTGCTGTACGAGTGCCTGAATGCCTTCCGCGAGGTTGCTCATGGCGGCGACATTCGCACCCTCGTCGGAGCGCTCGGAGACGGCAAGCGTGAGGCGATCAAGCGCGGCGTTCATATCGGGCATGACGAACTGGGGGAGATCGGTCGAAATCTGAGGCGTCGAGACAAGTCCGGACAACCAATCCTCCAACTCGCCATAAAACCGGCTCTGGGCTTGTGACGTCTGGAGATCGAGAAAGCCGAGGATCAGAGATCCTGCCAACCCGAAAAGCGAGGACGAGAAAGAAATACCCATACCGCCCAGAGGTGCTGCTAGGCCGGATTTTAACTCCTCGAACATCAAAGCAGCATCAGAGCCCGATTTCATCGACTGGATAACCTTGCCGACCGACCCGACTGTTTCAAGCAGACCCCAGAATGTGCCAAGAAGACCAAGAAAGACCAAAAGAGCGGTGAGATACCGACCGGTATCACGAGCTTCATCGAGGCGGGACCCGACAGAGTCGAGTAAAGAGCGCAGAGTCGTTGGTGACAAAGCTTCCCGCTTATACCGACCAGCGAGAATGCGCGCCATTGGCAAGAGAAGAATAGGCTGGCGTTCTATGACAATGCCGGAGTCGCTCTCAAGGAACGCGTTCGCCCACTGGATTTCCCTAAAGAGGCGTATGACTTTCGTAAAAGCGAAGACGATACCCATGCCGAGAACGCCGATAATCAATCCATTTAGCGGAGGGTTGGCGTTAAATGCCTGTATGATGGCGCGGTATAGAATAAGCGTCAAAAATGCACCAAGGATAATGAAAACCGTCATCCTAACGATGAATATCCACGGATTCGTCAACGGCCGTGAGGTGATTTCTCGCGCCATATCGCCTTGTTCCAATTCCAACCTATGATCCCTCGAAGAGGTAATCAGATCAAGTGCTCAGAAACAATAAGTCAGAAAGAATGTTCCAGGCACCACGAATTAGATCCTCGTTTATCAAAATACCAGCCAAGATAATCATCAGCTAGTACCCCTCGTTGATCTGAGTGCTCTAACCAGAAAATCATGCGCCGTCTCATTGCCGCACGCAATCGACGTTGCAGCTAGGGTGTAATCCGTGCCATGAATATCGGTGACGAAGCCACCTGCCTCGCGAACAAGTATAATGCCAGCAGCGACATCCCACGAGATCAGGCCGCTTTCCCAAAAACCGTCAAGACGTCCGGCAGAAACATAAGCGAGGTCGAGCGCGGCCGAACCCATGCGGCGGACGCTAGCAGAGTTCAGTGTAACTGCCGACAACTCCGCGAGATAGACGGGCAGATCACGCTTCGCCGATGCGGGAAGACCAGTGCCGAATACGCAATCAGCAATATCGATACGACCGGAGACCCGCAGACGACGATTATTGACGTAGGCACCCTTACCCTTCTCGGCGATGAATAATTCATCCTTGATCGGATCATAAACGACACCAGCAATGATCGCGCCGTCCTTTTCAAGGCCAAGCGAGATCGAGAAATGCGGGATGCCATGGAGAAAGTTGAGTGTGCCGTCGAGCGGATCAATGTGCCAACGATGGGTCGGATCCTTGCCTTCGAGGATACCGCCCTCCTCCATGACGAAGCTGAATTCGGGACGCGCCTTTTGCAGCGATTCCCGAATGATCGCCTCCGCCTTGTGGTCAGCGGCGGAGACAAAGTCGCCGGGGCCCTTGCGGGACACCTGCAGGTTTTCTACTTCGCCAAAATCGCGACGGAGACCGCGGGCCGCTTTCATGACGGCGTCGACCATGACGGTCATCAGGGGCGTTCGGATCATAAAAAGTCCTAACACGAAAAGAGTACAGAAATCGGACGGACGCGAAGGAACGCCGTCCATGTGTCCTTATACACGGAATGCGACAGAACAATGCCCATTAAGGTGCTTTCACCGCTTTGATAATGGCCATCGCCTGACGGACGGCTTCTGCCGGGCCTTCGGGATGGTTGAACACTGCGTCGCCCAGCGCGATGAATTCGGCACCAGTTGCGGCGAGAAGTTCAAGTACAGCGAAATCGGGCGCGTAGACGATGCAGGGCGTGTTGAAGAGCTCGGCCCACCATGCGGCGCGCTCGATCGTATCTTCGAGCAGCGGGACGTAGCCGTCGGGTTTTGGTTCGCCGAACATGATGTAATCAACACCCGCCTCGGCGGTCTCCATAGCGATATGGCGCGAGGTTATGCCACCCGTGCCTACATTACGCTCCTGCGGATGCAGGGCGGACACAACCTCCCCGACATTGGCGGGGGACGCCAAATGCACACCATCGGCACCCGAGCGGACAACCAGATCGGCGTGACCTGCCAGCATCAGAACGGCGTCGCCGTGATGCACGGTAGGCAAGATCTCTTTGACAAAATTAATCAGACTGCGCTCGTCGAGGGCAGGAAGCGGCAGAATGACAACATCAATCCGCTCGGCGGCGAGAGCTGCCTGCAAAGGCGGCAGGATCTCGGCGGCGGTTTCCGCGAGGGGCGCGATCAGGACGAGACGGGTATATTCACTCACGCGATAGAACCGAATTTTGGATCAAGCTTGCCCTCGGCATAGGCTGTTGCCATGGCGGCGACCGTATGAACGGTTTTGATCTTGGACGCCTGACCGCTGGTGCCGAATTCCTCGAAGCGTTGCTTGCAGAGTTTTGTCATCGCATCCATGGCAGGCTTAAAGTATTTGCGGGGATCGAACTCGGCTTTGTTGGTCATGAGCACTTTGCGGACAGCGCCAGTTATCGCCATGCGGTTATCCGTGTCGATATTGATCTTACGGACGCCATGCTTGATACCACGCTGGATCTCCTCGACCGGCACACCCCATGTCTGGGGCATTTCACCGCCATATTGGTTGATGATGTCCTGTAAATCTTGCGGAACCGAGGACGAGCCGTGCATAACCAGATGGGTATTCGGCAGGCGCCGATGGATTTCCTCGATGATGTGCATAGCGAGGATATTACCATCCGGCTTGCGGCTGAATTTATAAGCGCCGTGAGAGGTACCCATCGCAATTGCGAGTGCGTCGACCTTGGTTGCCCGGACAAAATCGACCGCCTGAGCGGGATCCGTCAGAAGCTGGTCATGCGATAACGCGCCCTCGGCACCATGGCCATCCTCCGCCTCGCCAGTGCCGCTTTCGAGCGACCCGAGCACGCCCAGTTCTCCCTCGACCGAAACGCCGCCCCAATGGGCCATTTCGACAACGGCTCTGGTGATGCGAACGTTATACTCATAATCAGCCGGTGTCTTGCCATCGGCCTTCAAGGAGCCATCCATCATCACGGAAGTGAAGTTGGACTGGATCGCCGTCATGCACGTGGCTTCGCTGTTGCCGTGATCGAGATGGACGCAAACTGGGATTTTCGGATAAATCTCGGTCACGGCATCCATCATGTGGCGCAGCATAACATCATTGGCGTATTGGCGAGCGCCTCGGGAGGCCTGAATGATGACGGGAGAGTCCGTCGCTTCGGCGGCAACCATGATGGCGAGTGCCTGCTCCATATTGTTGATGTTAAATGCAGGAACGCCATAGCCTTGCTCGGCTGCGTGATCGAGCAATTGTCTCAGCGTGATGCGCGCCATCGATTTGATCTCCAGATAAGCTTGAGTGACTGGAATTACCGCATAGGCCGGAAAACGCAACTGCGGACGGTCAAGAAAAACACCGATGTGGTGGCAGAAAGGTGCCGGACCTTACAATTAAGACGATACAGCTTAGCTTGTGGTTGCGTCTTACGCATTCATACGTGTGAGATGTTTGAACGCTACGCACTGAATTCGGTGATGCCGTCTCGCGCACAATCAGCCTTTTCTAACACGCAACGCGTCGACCCCCGGGAGCGGCTTGCCCTCCAGCCATTCGAGAAACGCGCCGCCGGCGGTGGAAACGTAGGTGAAATCATCGGCTGCACCCGCATGGTTCAATGCGGAAACGGTGTCGCCGCCGCCCGCAACCGACAGAAGCCTGCCGGCATTGGTGAGGCGTGCCGCTTCACGCGCAACCGCGCTGGTGCCAGCATCGAAGGGCTCCAACTCGAAGGCGCCAAACGGGCCGTTCCAGACGAGTGTTTTGGCGGTGGCGAGTTTGGCCGCAACCATTTTGACCGACGCTGCGCCGATATCGAGCATCATGTCCGCTTCGCCGACCTGATCGACCGAGACAGTTCTGGACGGGGCATGGGCCTTGAATTCCGAGGCAACAACGGCATCGACCGGCAGCACGATTTCGCACCCCGAGGATTTCGCGGTGGCGAGGACGGAACGGGCGGTATCCAGCAGATCATGCTCGCAGAGCGATTTGCCGACGGCCTTGCCTTGAGCGGCGAGAAATGTATTTGCCATGCCGCCGCCAATAACGAGAATATCGACTTTTTTAACGAGATTGCCGAGTAATTCGAGCTTCGAGGAGACTTTCGCACCGCCGACAACGGCGAGAACCGGGCGCTCCGGCGTCTCGAGTGCTTTGGCGAGAGCCTCGATCTCCGCCTGCATCGTGCGACCAGCATAGGCGGGAAGAACGCGGGCCAATCCTTCGGTGGAAGCATGCGCACGGTGGGCCGCAGAGAAGGCATCATTCACATAGACATCGCCATTCGCGGCGAGGGCTGCGACGAAAGCGGGGTCGTTCTTCTCTTCGCCGGTATGGAAGCGGGTGGTTTCGAGGCAGAGAACATCGCCATTCGTCATCACGTCGACTGCAGCCTTGGCAACGGGGCCAGTGCATTCGGCTGCGAAGGCGACGGGGTGACCGAGACGGCGCGCCACTTCGGCCGCAACCGGCTTCAGGGACTGGGTCGGGTCAACGCCCTTGGGACGTCCAAAATGGGCGAGCAGGATGACCTTGCCGCCCTTATCCGAAATCTCCCGGAGTGTCGGCAGGATGCGATCAATGCGGGTGGCGTCGGAGACGACGCCATTCTCCATCGGGACGTTGAGATCCACGCGGACGAGCACCCGCTTGCCGGAGACGGAGGCGTGATCGAGGGTGTTGAACGCGGTCATTTTGAAAACTTTATGAGTGCTAGAACTATTCCCGCGCCTGCCATCCATGTGCTGATGACAACCGCGACGAGTTGTAACCAAGTCGGCAATTGCGACAACTTGCCTTTGATTTCGGCGAGCGTGACCTCAATAGATTTCGCAGATGATTTTATCTCCGAAACATCGGCCTCGAGCCGTGCTACGCGTTGTTCCAACATCGGATCCTCCGGACCTGAACCGCCATTACCTCGACCATTATAATCTCCAGGAAACAATTTGACGACCTTATTCATCTACGTCCGCTCCATATTCGGTTGGCGGAGCACCATTTAATATAGCGTCGCTCAATTGTTCAACATGCCCGCATATCGTGCATAAAAGTGTAACGAGCAATTGTTGGACCGCACTCGGGGAATCATCATCCCAAAAAGGTTTATCGTCGGAACGAGCGTAAATCCTCGACCGTTCGATGTTGGTCCTATAACCGAAATCCGGTTGTTCGATCAAAGCAAAGTCACGGTTGCCACACCAGGTGCAGGTCAATAATGGTGCTTTGTGCTTGATGAGACGGGCGAGTGCCCTCGCTTTCTCGCCTTCTCGCACACGAATGACCAATGATACAGTTTTCTCCACTGCACTTAAAGTCAAATCAATTTCCCCATCGCAACGGCCGTGTCGGACATGCGGTTCGAGAAGCCCCATTCATTATCGTACCATGTCAGGATCGAAACAAAAGTTCCTTCCATGACCTTTGTCTGGTCCATGTGGAAGATGGAGGAATGCGGATCATGGTTGAAATCGATCGAGACATTGGCGGCGGTGGTGTAGCCGAGAATGCCTTTGAGGCGACCATCGGCGGCGGCTTTGATGGCGGCGTTGATCTCTTCCTTGGTGGTGGAGCGCTTGGCGATGAATTTCAGATCGACGACGGAGACGTTTGGTGTCGGGACGCGGATGGCGGCGCCGTCGAGCTTGCCATTGAGTTCCGGCAGGACGAGGCCGACGGCCTTGGCGGCACCTGTCGAGGTCGGGATCATCGAGAGCGCTGCAGCGCGCCCGCGGTAGAGATCCTTGTGCATGGTGTCGAGGGTCGGTTGATCGCCGGTATAGGAGTGGATCGTTGTCATCATGCCGCGCTCGATACCGACGAGTTCGTGGAGAACCTGCGCGACGGGCGAAAGGCAATTGGTGGTGCAGGAGGCATTCGAGACGACGAGATGGTCTTTGGTGAGTTTCTGATGGTTGACACCGAAAACGACCGTGAGATCGGCGTTATCAGCCGGAGCGGAGACAAGAACGCGCTTGGCGCCGGCAGCAAGATGGGCGGCTGCCTTGTCGCGCGATGTGAAGATGCCTGTGCATTCGAGCGCGATATCAACGCCGAGTTCCTTGTGCGGAAGCTGGGCGGGATCGCGCACGGCGGTGACCTTGATCGGGCCGCGATCAACATCGATCGTGTCGCCTGCGACAGTTACTGTGCCGGGGAAGCGGCCATGGACGGAATCAAAACGCATGAGATGGGCATTAGTCTCGACAGGGCCGAGATCATTGATCGCCACGACTTCGATGTCGGTGCGTCCGGATTCGATGATCGCACGGAGAACATTGCGGCCGATGCGGCCAAACCCATTAATTGCAACGCGGACTGCCATGGAAATCTCCTGTTATCTGACCAATGAAAACGCATCGGGAATACACGAACGGAACGCTTACCCGAGACGGGCAATCGCTTTTTGCACAACGGCTTCCGCCGTAATGCCGAAATGGGCATAGAGTTCCTTGTAAGGCGCACTGGCACCAAAGCCAGTCATGCCAACAAAAATGCCATCGGAGCCTATGAGACGATCCCATCCCATGCTGACGGCCGCTTCGATACCGATTTTGACGGACACCGTGCCGATCACCTTGGCGCGGTAGGCGTCATCCTGTTGCGCGAACAATTCGAAGCTCGGAACAGAGACGATACGGGCGGCGATGCCGCGCGCGGCGAGCAAGGTGCGGGCGGCAACCGCAATCTCGATCTCGGAGCCGGATGCAAAAAGCGACACGCGCGCCGTGCCTTCTGCGGGAACGAGCTCGTATGCCCCAAGGGCGGAGAGGTTGCCGGGCTCCTTGCCTGAACGGATTTGCGGCAGATTCTGGCGGGTGAGTGCCAGAACACTTGGCGTGGTCGCGGATTTGAGCGCCAGTTCCCAGCACTCCGCCGCTTCAACAGCATCCGCAGGGCGGAATACGTTGACATTCGGCATGCAGCGCAAGGCGGCGAGATGCTCGACCGGCTGATGGGTTGGACCATCCTCGCCGAGGCCGATGGAGTCATGCGTCATGACATAGATGGCGCGCAGACCCATCAGCGCCGACAGGCGGATGGCGGGGCGGCAATAATCGGTGAAGACCATGAAGGTCGCGCCCGACGGGATCACCCCGCCATGCAGTGCCATTCCGTTCATGCACGCGGCCATGCCATGCTCGCGAATGCCGAAATGGATATAGCGGCCTGCGAAATTACCGGGTGAGATGGCGACGAGGTTTTTGGTCTTGGTGTTGTTCGAGGGTGTCAGATCGGCCGAACCAAGAATGAGTTCCGGAACGACGGCGGTGATGGCTTCAAGCGCGAGTTCCGAGGATTTGCGGGTGGCAAGCATTTGCGGCTCGGCAGCGAGGCGGGATTTGAGTTCCGCGATTGCCTGATCGAAACCGGGAGGCAATTTGCCCGCGATGCGGCGCTCGAATTCGGCGCGATGCGCGGAGGCAGCGAGGCGCTTGAGCCAAGCCGCATGCATGGGTTGCGAGCGCTTGCTGAGATCGCGCCATGCGTGAAGTACATCAGCAGGAACATCGAACGGCTCGGGCGACAGACCGAGGGCCGCCTTGGCACCAGCAAGTTCTTCGGTACCGAGCGGCTCGCCATGGGCTTTCGATGTTCCGGCGCGCTTTGGTGCGCCGTAGCCAATGATGGTTTTGCAGGCAATGAGAGTCGGGCGGTCGGACGATTGCGCGGCGGTGATGGCTGCGGCAATCGCATCGTGGTCGTGACCATCAACGCGGGTTGCATTCCAGCCAGCCGATTCAAAGCGCTTCAGCTGATCAACCGAGTCGGCAATCGAGAGCGGGCCGTCGATTGAAATGCCGTTATCGTCCCACAGTACGACGAGGCGGGAGAGTTTCAAATGCCCGGCAAGGGCGATGGCCTCCTGCGAAATGCCTTCCATCAAATCGCCGTCGGAGGCGAGAACATAGGTGTGATGATCGACGAGGTCGTCGGAGAAGGTCGCTGCCATGATGCGTTCGCCGAGCGCGAAGCCGACGGAGGTTGCGAGCCCCTGCCCGAGCGGTCCGGTGGTGACTTCGACGCCTTGCGTATGGCCGAATTCCGGGTGGCCCGGCGTTTTCGAGCCCATCTGGCGGAAATTCTTCAGATCATCAAGCGCCATGCCATTTGTGCCGGTGAGGTACAGAAGCGCATAGAGCAACATGGAGCCGTGACCGGCGGAGAGGATGAAACGATCACGATCCGGCCATGCGGGATCGGCAGGATCAAATTTCAAAAAGCGGGTAAAAAGGACCGTTGCGATATCGGCAGCGCCCATCGGCAGGCCAGGATGGCCTGATTTGGCCTTCTCGACGCCATCCATCGAGAGGGAACGAATGGCATTGGCCATCGCTTGATGGAGGGGAAGCGAACTCATGTGAACAGTCCTTGAAAACGGGCCTCGCCGCGTGCACCGGACTGATACCATCTCGTCTCCCGGTGTCAATGATCTGGCAGTCATGAAGCTGAAATATCGTCTCCACTACGTGTTTACAGTGCAAGTTTTCAGGGTTTGAGAGGTACGAACGATTGTAAAAAGCGGTGTCCATAGTTCCGCAGCGTGCTATAAGGTCTTGCGTCCGGTAAAGTCTTGGTGGCAGATTGTTAAATTGGTATGATGCTTTCTTTCGGAAAAGTTTTCGATGCAAAAATTTCTGTATAGTATTTAACTGGACCGGATACCGATCATGGCAAATGCCCTCTCTCCAGCCGTCAGTAAAGCGCTTATCCAATTGCGGGGTGCAATCAGCGCTCTCGAGCACGGAGTGACAGTGAGAGAGACAGGCGACCGCGACACGCGGATGGTGCTGACAGAGCTTTCCGCTATGAGAGAGGATCGTGTAAAGTTGGCACTTGAACTTGATGCCGCGCTAGGCAAGGTGGAACGACTGGAGGCAGCCACGAGCGATCTTTCACATCGGATTGACCTCGCTATTGTGTCGGTGAGAAGCGCGCTCGATTCCGCAAGGTTGGTGGAATAGAACCCATGGGCCAGGTAACTGTTACAATTGCAGAGAAGACTTACCGAATTGCCTGCGATGATGGGCAGGAAGTGCACCTCTTGTCGTTAGCGGCTGAACTGGATGCAAAAATCAGTGAAATGCGAGTTGCCTTTGGTGAAATTGGAGACAATCGCCTGACGGTGATGGCGTGCATCACCTACATGGATGAGCGGGAAGATCTGAAAAAGCGCGTGTCTGCGCTCGAAGAGGAATTGGCGGCACTAAAAATCAGTCACAAATCGGTTGAAACATCCGTCGCGCAGACGGAAAAGGAAATCGCCGACGCAATCATAACTGCGGCGGGGCGGATTGAAGAGGTCGCCAAGAGCCTGGCCTCAGGCGAGATCGGTTAAAAAGTCGCACCGACTTTTTTGGCGAGATCACGCAGGACGAATTTCTGGATTTTGCCTGTCGAGGTTTTAGGCAGCTCCGTAAATACGAAATGGCGGGGACATTTGAAGCCGGCAAGCCGCTCTCGACACCACTGGTTGAGCTCCTCGGCAGTGGTCATACGGCCAGGTTTCAATTCAATGAAAGCGCAGGGTGTTTCGCCCCATTTTTCGTCTGGACGGGCGACAACGGCGGCTGCCTGAACGGACGGATGCTTGAACAAGGCATCTTCAACCTCGATCGATGAAATGTTTTCACCGCCAGAAATGATGATGTCCTTGGATCGGTCTTTCAATTGGACATAAATATCCGGATGTTTGACCCCGAGGTCGCCCGAGTGGAACCACCCGCCAGCAAAAGCCTCTTTGGAAGCCTTCGGGTTCTTGAGATAGCCCTTCATCACGACATTGCCGCGGAACATGACTTCGCCCATCGTCTCGCCATCAGCGGGAACAGACTGCATGGTTTCGGGATCAATGACATCAAGTGCTTCGAGGGCGAGATAACGGACGCCCTGACGCGCCTTCTTGTTAGCCTGACCGGCAAGGTCGATCGAGTCCCACTCGACTTTCCAATCATTGACGACGGCGGGACCATAGGTCTCGGTGAGGCCATAGAGATGAGTGACGTTGAAGCCGGCCTGTTTCATGCCGGCGAGAACGGCTTCTGGCGGCGGTGCGGCGGCGGTGAAGAATTCGACGACATGCGGCAGCAGACGCTTTTCATCGTCCGGTGCGTTCAGGAGCGTCGACATGACAATGGGGGCACCGCACAGATGGGTGACCTTATGCTCGGCAATGGCAGCATACATGGCTTTGGCGCGCACTTGCCGCAAGCAGACATGCGTGCCGGCGCCAACTGAAATCGACCATGGGAAGCACCATCCATTGCAATGGAACATGGGCAGCGTCCAGAGATAGACTGGGTGCTTGCCCATGCCGCAGGTGACGACATTGCCCTGAGCAAGCAGATAGGCACCGCGATGGTGGTAAACGACACCTTTCGGGTTGCCGGTGGTGCCGGATGTGTAATTGAGTGAGATCGCATCCCATTCGTCGAGCGGAGCTGCACGTTCAAACTGGGGGTCGCCTTCGGCAAGAAATGTCTCATAGTCGAGCGTGCCGATGCGTTCGCCGGTGCCGCCGAATTCGGAATCATCATAATCGATTACGAGAGGTTTGACAGTTGCGAGCGCAAGCGCGGCTTTGGCAGTTGCCGAGAATTCGCGGTCAACAACGAGGATTTTCGCTTCGCCGTGATCGAGCGAGAACGCCAAGACTGCAGCATCAAGCCGTGTGTTCAGCGTATTGAGCACAGCACCCGTCATTGGAACGCCATAATGGCACTCGAGCATTGCTGGCGTGTTGGCAAGCAGCACCGCGACCGTGTCGCCACGTTTAATGCCGCGTTGAACAAGCGCATTGGCCAGACGGCAGGCGCGGGCGTGAAAATCGCGATAGGTGCGGCGCAGGGGGCCGTGAATGATCGCCGTGCGGTCCGGATAGACGGCGGCGGCGCGCTCGAGAAAACCGAGCGGCGTCAAAGGCTGATAATTCGCCGGATTCTTGTCGAGATCAAGATCGTAGATCGATTGTGGCATGGTCAACCCTCCGCTTTATCCACCCCTGTCGTAACGGGCCGACGCGCCGCTTTCAACAGGGATGATCGTGCGACCTTGGGAGGGGGATTAATCTTAATAAGCGGCATCCGGCATCGAGGCCTTTTTGCGGTCAATATAATCTCGCAAGGCTTCATCCGTGCCGGGATCAATGGCGGGGGCCTCGTATTCGGTCAGCATCCGCTTCCAGATTTTATTGGCCCGTTGCGAATGATCGAGGCGGCCCTCGGAGTCCCATTGCTCGAAGGAGTTATTGTCGGCAACCGGAGAGCGATAAAACGCGCTCTCGAAATTAGCCTGCGTGTGGGCGCAACCGAGGAAATGGCCGCCGGGAGGCACTTCGCGGAAGGCTTCCATCGCCTGACCGTTTTCACTCAGATCAATGCCCTTGGCCATAACGTGCATGGCACCGAGTTGATCAACATCCATGATGAATTTCTCGTAGGAAGAAGCGAGACCGCCTTCCATCCAGCCGGCGGCGTGGAGCACGAAATTCGTTCCTGCCAGCAAAGTCGGCATGAGGGTGTTGGCGCTCTCGTAAGCCGCCTGAGCATCGGGAAGCTTCGAAGCGCACAGCGACCCGCCCGTGCGGAACGGCATTTTCATGCGGCGGGCGAGTTGGGCCGCGCCGAAAATAGCCAAAGAGCCTTCCGGTGTGCCAAAGGTCGGAGCACCTGATTGCATCGAGAGTGTGGACACAAAAGTGCCAAAAATCACCGGCGCACCCGGGCGCACAAGCTGCACAAAAGACGTGCCAGCCCAGACTTCGGACAGAACCTGCGTGAGTGTTCCGGCAATGGTCACAGGGCTCATCGCGCCTGACAGAATGAACGGGGTGATGATGCAGGCCTGATTGTTCCGGGCATAGACTTCGGCCGCGCCGAGCATCGTATCGTCCCAGACCATCGGCGAATTGGCGTTGATGAGGCTGGTGATCACGGTATTGTTCTGGATAAACTCCTCGCCGAACAGGATTTTCGAGAGGTTAACCGAATCCTGCGCCCGATCCGGATGTGTAACGGAGCCCATATAGGCTTTGTCGGAATAGCGCATATGCGCATAAACCATTTCGAGATGGCGCTTGTTGACGGGAAGATCGACGGGCTCGCAGACCGTGCCGCCGGAATGGTGCATTGACGGGCTCATATAAGCGAGCTTCACGAAATTCTGGAAATCCTCGATCGTGCCGTAGCGGCGGCCCTTGTCGAGATCATGAACGAAGGGGGAGCCGTAGACGGGCGCGAGCACGGTTGATTTGCCTCCGATATGGACGTTTCGCTCGCTATTGCGGGCATGCTGGATATATTCGGACGGCACCGTCGAGATCAGATTTTTGGCAAGACCTCGCGGAAAATGGACGCGTTCGCCCTTGATATCGCACCCGGCGTCCTTAAGGCGCTTCAACGCGCTGGGGTAATTGCGGAACTCGATCCCCATCTCTTCGAGTAAGAGTTCCGCATTGTGTTCTATGATGGCGAGACCTTCCTCGTTGAGGAATTCTACCAGCGGGCTGTTGCGGGTGATGTACGGAATGGAGACTCCACTACGCTGTGCGCGGGCTGTCCGTCGTGCCTCACGTCCGCGACGGTCACTTCTTGGTTCTTGAACGACGTCATCCATGGGGCGCTCCAAGTCCGTTGCGAACTGATCTAATTCTTATCTGTTTATTCCTCGATATATCTCGCGACTACTCCAATCGCGTCATTTTTTACCGGAAGCCGTCGCTTGAGGTGAACGCAGTTTATCTGACATATCGATCGATGAGTTGATCTCGCAATGATACTTGACGCCATCGGAACATCGGGGGTCGAAAAGCCGTTAGCGAAACAACACCCTATCAACCACCCTAACGGAAGGCTCATTGCATCGAATAGGTTATGGAGCGACTGCAGTCGAAACACGGGAGCGCAAAACATGAAAAGCAATGCACGCGTCGTCGTCATTGGCGGAGGAGTTGTGGGGGTCTCGACGCTTTATCATTTGGCGAAAAAAGGCTGGAGCGATGTTGTACTGCTGGAGCGCAAGGAACTGACCTCGGGTTCGACATGGCACGCCGCGGGACTGCTGCCGCTGTTCAATATGAGTTACTCCGTCGGGCAGCTACACAAATATTCCGTGGCTCTCTACAAGACGCTGGAAGCTGAGACGGGCCAGTCGGTCGGGTTCAAGCAGGTGTCGAATATCCGCCTTGCGCGGACGCAGGATCGCTGGGATGAGTTCATGTATTACGCGGGGGTGGCCGAGACGATCGAAATCAAGGTAAACCAGCTAATCCCGGCACAAGTGAAAGAAATCTGGCCTTTGTGCGAAACTGACGGATTGATCGGCGCAATCCAGCATCCCGATGACGGGTATATCCAGCCTGCCGACCTGACGCAGGCGCTTGCCAAGGGCGCACGGAATCGCGGCGCGGAGATCTACCGGAACACGGCCGTGACCGGTATCGAGCGGACGTCTTCCGGCGAGTGGCTTGTCAAAACGGACAAGGGCGACATTGTTTGTGAGCATATCGTCTCGGCATCCGGCAATTTCGCACGGAAGACGGGCGAGATGCTGGGGCTTGATATCCCAGTGATCCCGGTCGAGCATCAATATATCGTGACGGAGCCGCATCCGGCGGTGCAGGAGCGGCATGCCAAGGGCTTGCCGGAAATGGGCGTGCTCAGAGAAGCGGATTCATCGTGGTATCTCCGCGAGGAAGCAGGCGGGTTCATTCTCGGGCCTTACGAGAAGGGCGCACCCGCCTGTTATGTCGATGGACCGGACAAGGAGTCGGAATACGAACTGTTTCAGGAAGATCTGGACCGCTTGGCCCCCCATATCGAGGCAGCGATTGCGCGGGTTCCTGCCTTCGGCCAGGTCGGCGTCAAGAAGGTTTATAATGGTGCTATTGCCTATACACCTGATGGTAGCCCAATCATTGGGCCTGCATGGAACCTGCCAAATGTCTGGCTCAATGAAGGCCACAGCTTCGGCGTGACGGCAGCAGGCGGCGCGGGATGGCAATTGGCGGAATGGATCGTCGACGGGGAATCGACCATCGACATGATGGGCGTCGATCCGCGGCGGTTCGGGCCTTATGCGGGACGTGGCTATCTCAGGGAGAAGAACGAAGAAGCCTATGCGAACGTCTTCACGCCGCATTATCCCGATGAAGAACGCTTTGCGACGCGGCCTTTGAAAACAACACCCTGCTATGACCGGATGAAGGCGCTGGGCGCTGTGTTCGGCTCTGTCTATGGATGGGAGCGTCCGAACTGGTTCGCACCTCCGGGCTATGAAGTGCCAAAGGAAGAACTGAACTCGGATGATGTGCTTCTGAACGAAAATCATGCGCCGCCAGCCGAGGACGGCAAGATTAAGGAAAAGTGGAGTTTCCGTCGGTCGAACTACTTTCCGTTTGTCGGCGAGGAGTGCAAGGCGGTAACGACTGGCGTCGGCCTTCAGGATATGTCGGCCTTCGCGAAGGTGATTGTTTCAGGCCCGGGCGCGCGAGCATGGCTTGATTCCATTTTCGCCAACCGCATTCCGAAAAAGGCCGGACGGATCGCGTTGTGCCATTTGCTCTCGAAGAATGGCGGCACGCGCGCGGAATTCACGCTGTATGAGAGCGCGTCGGGCGTTTTCTACCTTGTTTCGGCGGGTGCGCTGGAACGTCATGACCATGACACGTTGAAAAAGCTGCTGCCAAGCGATGATAGCGTGCGCCTGACGCCGGTGACATCGGCCTATGGCGTGCTTGTTCTGGCAGGGCCGAAGTCGCGCGAGGTGCTGCAATCGCTGACCGACTCGGATATCTCGAACGAGGCGTTTCCGTGGCTCTCCGGCCAGAAAATTTCGGTGGGTGCGGTGCATTGCGATGTGTTGCGGGTGAATTTCGTTGGCGAACTGGGGTATGAATTCCATCACCCAATCGAGATGCAGAACCATTTGTTCGATCTTCTGATGAAGGCAGGGGCAAAATTCGGCATCAGGCCATTCGGGATTCGAGCCATGATGTCGATGGCGTTGGAGAAATCCTACCGGCTCGTCGGGCGGGAAATGTCGATCGAATATTCCGCGTTTGAGAGCGGTCTGCAGCGCTTCGTGCATCCGAACAAAGGGCAGTTTTTGGGGCGTGATGCGCTGGTGGCATGGCAGCAAAAGGGCTTCAAGAATAGTTTTGTAACGATGGAAGTGCACGGCACCACCGATGTCGATGCGCGCGGATCGGAGCCGGTCTATCTGGGCAATCGGGTCGTTGGGCGTTGCACATCGGGCGGATTTGGCTGGCGTATCGGCAAATCGCTGGCTTTGGCGATGGTCATGCCAGATCACTCGACTATAGGAACAAAGCTCGAGATCGTCATCCTCGGCAAACGTTATGCCACGACGATTATTCTGGAATCGCCATTTGATGCCGAAAATGAACGGTTGAGAGCCTGAGGCAAATTTCTAAAAAACTGTTGCGTCGTATCAATGTTAGCAGGCGTCCATATTCCGACAATTCTCTCGACGAAACCGTCTAATTTGGATAAAGCACGCTAAGGTTTTTCTTCTAAGGATATTGAACATGTCGGACGGTGTTGATTTCGACCTTAATTCGTTGAGCGATGATGAACTAGTCGAACAAATGCATGATGATCTTTATGATGGTCTCGGCGACGAGATTGTCGAGGGTGTCAATATTCTCCTTGAGCGGAGCTGGACGCCGTACGACATTCTAACAAAGGCGCTGGTGGAAGGTATGCGGATTGTCGGCGTTGATTTTCGCGACGGAATTCTGTTTGTGCCGGAAGTACTAATGTCCGCGAACGCGATGAAGGCCGGAATGGCACTGCTACGACCTCTCCTCGCGGAAACAGGCGCACCCAAAGTCGGCAAGATGGTGATTGGCACTGTGAAGGGTGATATTCACGACATCGGCAAGAACTTAGTCTGCATGATGATGGAAGGTGCGGGTTTCGAGGTAATCGATCTCGGAATCAATAATGCGGTCGAAAAATATCTCGAGGCTATTGAAGAGCACAAACCGGACATTGTCGGTATGTCGGCGCTTCTGACAACGACGATGCCATATATGAAAGTTGTGATTGATACGCTCAAGGAAAAGGGTATGCGGAACGATTACCTCGTGCTCGTAGGTGGCGCTCCACTAAATGAAGCATTTGCTGAGGCAATCGGGGCAGATGCCTATTGCCGTGATGCAGCGGTTGCTGTCGAAACGGCGAAGGCTTTGCTGTCACAACGCATAATCCGCGCCTGACTCCCAATCCCGGGACTTCAATCCGAACTCAAGGAGGACGCCGATGAACAGCACCGTTCAAGCGCCTCCCAAAACGTTGGTGATCGCTTGTGGCGCGCTCGCCCACGAACTTTTGGACGCAATCCGGCTGAACCATTGGACGCATATGGATGTGACGTGTCTTCCGTCGATCTGGCACAACCGACCCGAGAAGATACCGGAGGGCGTTCGGGCGAAGATTCGCAAGAATCGGGCAAATTACGATCATATTCTGTGCCTCTTTGGCGATTGCGGCACGGGCGGCCTTTTGGATCGTGTACTGGAGGAAGAAGGCGTCGAGCGCATTGATGGCCCGCATTGCTACGCGTTCTACATGGGCGAGCCCCAGTTTGATGCCGCAATGGACGAGGAAATAGGTACGTTTTTTCTCACCGACTATCTGGTTAGGTATTTCGACCGGCTGATCATCCGAGGGCTCGGGCTCGACAGGTATCCGCAGCTCATCCGCGACTATTTCGGCCATTACAAACGGATCGTTTATCTGGCGCAGACCCATGATGCGATACTCGAGCGGAAGGCGGCGAAGGCTGCGGAGCGGCTCGGACTTTCGCTCGTCATTCGCCAAACCGGTATTTCCGGCATTGAGACATTTCTCGCGGCGCATGCCGACGCGGGCGCAGATTTATCTTAAGGGGAAGAACGCATGCCTAATCTGATTATCGTTTATTGGCGCGATATTCCTGCGCAAGTGATTGTGAAGCAGGGGCGAACGGCGGCAAAGAGGGAATTGCCGGAACGGTTTGTGACCTCAATCGATGCTGCCGCCATGAAGGCGGGTGCGCGAGACACGGATTCGTATCTGGCAGACTGGCGGCGGGCTGATCCGGTTACTGTCGGTGACGATCTTGAGGCGGAAGCGGCTGCGTGGGCGGCAAAGCTTGAAGCAGAATATCCGCAAGACAGGTTGGTAGCCCTGGCGAAGGCTGGCGGTTATGAGGAGCAAAACTGATGTCCCGCGTGCCCGCAGCTTTTGAGCCCGCAGGAAAAGATCCGCGTGATGCCAAGAAGTTCGCCCTGCGTTTCTGGAGCAACCGCCATTCGCGCGGGATGGAAACGACCTATTCCGTCGTCGAAAAGATGCTGCATCTGGCGGCACCTCTGTTCAATGCCGTCGGCTATGAGCGGCTTGAAAAGCCGGTTGCAGCTATCGAGGCAACCATCAAGGGCGCCCTGTTCGATTGCCGGATGTGCGGACAGTGCATTCTCTCCTCGACCGGCATGTCATGTCCGATGAATTGCCCGAAAAATCTGCGCAATGGCCCGTGCGGCGGTGTGCGTGCCAATGGCAATTGCGAAGTTTACGCCGAAATGCCGTGCGTCTGGGTGAAGGCTTGGGAAGGCAGCAAGGCCATGGAACATGGCGAGAAGATTCTGAATGTCCAGCCGCCGGTTGATCACCGGCTCAAGGGGCGGTCGTCGTGGTTGGCCGTCGCACGCGGCGCGCATGAGTGAGGTTTAGTTATGTTACCGCCCAATATAGATCCCGTTGATCTCGGCCCGTCACCGGCCGCACCGCTACCTGAACTGCCCGAGCATTCCTCGCGCGGTCGGCTCGAGCGTGTCCTGCGTCGGGGCGAGTTTGCCGTAACAGCCGAACTTAACCCGCCGGACTCGGCAAATCCCGATGATGTCTATGAGCGTGTGGCGCATTTTGACGGGTGGGTTGACGGTATCAATGCGACCGATGGTTCGGGCGCAAATTGCCATATGTCGAGCGTTGCGATCTGCGCCCTGCTGACGCGGGTGGGTTATTCGCCGATTTTGCAGATTTCCTGCAGGGACTACAACCGAATTGCCATTCAAGGAAATGTTCTTGGCGCAGCAGCCCTTGGGGTCTGCAATGTCTTGGCTCTTACGGGGGACGGTGTACAGTCGGGTGACCATCCGGAAGCGAAGCCGGTGTTTGATCTCGATTCCACGTCATTGCTCGCAACGATCAAAAGAATGCGAGATGACCGCACGTTCCTCTCAGGACGGAAGATCACCGATCCGCCACGGTTATTTCTGGGGGCGGCGGAAAATCCGTTTGCGCCGCCTTATGACTGCCGGGCCTTGCGGCTTGCGAAAAAAGTTGCCGCTGGGGCACAATATTTCCAGACGCAGTATTGCTACGACATTCCGATGCTGAAAACCTTCATGCAGAAGGTGCGTGACATAGGAATGCACGAGAAGTGCTTTATTCTCGTGGGCGTCGGTCCCCTGCCCTCTGCCAAAACCGCGCGTTGGATGCGATCAAATGTGGCGGGGGTTCATATTCCGGATGACGTGATTGCACGGCTTGAGAGCGCGGAAAACCAGAAAGCCGAAGGGATCAAGCTGTGCATCGAGTTGATCCAGCAAATTCGTGAGGTCGCGGGTGTTGCAGGCGTGCACATCATGGCGTATCGGCAAGAAGAAAGTGTGGGGCATATTGTTCAGGAATCTGGCGTGTTGGGTGGCAGGCAACCGTTCCGGCGTGCATTTGCGACAGCAGCGGATAGCGAGTTGCCACCCTCCTCCGTCGTAATCAAACGATCGGCTTAAGGCGCTTGGCGTTCACAAGCGCGCGATGGAGTTTAACCTAGCTTTCGCAGGGGACAGATATGACTGATACGGTTCTGAGTTCGCATAAAAAAGACGTCGTCATCGGCTTCGACCGCCGCTTTGTGATGATTGGCGAAAGGATCAATCCGACAGGCCGTAAATTGCTTGCCGCCGAGATGGCCGCTGGTGATTATACCCGCGTGATTTCCGATGCTTTGGCGCAGGTTGAGGCTGGCGCACAAATGCTGGATGTGAATGCTGGCATTCCCTTGGCCGACGAGCCCGCTATTCTAGCGGAAGCGATCAGGCGGGTGCAGGCAGTCACCGACGTTCCATTATCGATCGACTCATCGATTGTCGCGGCTCTTGAAGCGGGGCTTGCGGTTTACAAGGGCAAGGCGCTGGTCAATTCGGTGACCGGCGAGGAAGATCGTCTCGAGACGGTCTTGCCACTTGTGAAAAAATATGGCGCCGCGGTTGTCGCGATTTCGAATGATGAGACCGGCATTTCCGAAGATCCGGACGAGCGATACAAAATCGCGAAAAAGATTGTCGAGCGGGCGGCCGATTACGGTATTCCGCGCTGTGACGTTGTGGTCGACCCGTTGGTGATGCCGGTTGGCGCGCTGAATGATGCGGGTGCGAAGCTGATGCATCTGTTGCGGCGTTTGCGCGAAGAGTTGAAGGTCAACACGACCTGCGGCGCATCGAACTTCTCGTTCGGGCTGCCGAACCGTCGCGGCCTCGCAGCCGCTTTCATGCCGATGGCGATTGGCGCCGGGATGACCTCCGCAATTATGAACCCGCTTCATGCCGAAGATATTCAGGCGATTTTGGGCGCGGATGTGATGATGGGCCATGATCCGAACTGTGCAAGCTGGATCCGCAAATATCGCGAACCTGCCCCTGAAGGTCAGGACGGCGGCAATGATCGTCGCAACCGCGAAGGACGCCGGAGATCCCGTGACTGATCTGAACCGCATCGTTTTTACGCCATCGGGCAAACGCGGCGATTTCGCCGAAGGCACAAGTGTGCTTGAAGCTGCGCGCGCGCTCGGTGTTGATGTCGACAGTGTGTGCGGCGGACGCGGGATTTGCGGACGTTGCCAGGTTCTGGTTGCCGAGGGTGATTTCGCCAAGCATGGTATTCAATCCACTGAGAACCATCTGACAGGATGGAATTCGGTGGAAGAGCGTTACGCGAAAAAGCGCGGCGCGCTTGGCACGCATCGCAGGCTTGGGTGCCAGGCGAAACTGTGCGGCGATGTCGTGATCGACGTGCCGCCGGAAAGCCAAGTGCACCGGCAGGTTGTTCGCAAGAAGGCGGAAACGCGGTCGATCACGCTGGAACCGGTTGTGCGGCTCTATTTCTTGGAAGTAGCGGAGCCGGATATTGACAGCCCGTCGAGTGATTTCACGCGTCTCGTCGAGGCGTTGAAAACCCAGTGGCAGATTGATGCCGGCATGCCGGACCTCGCCGTGTTGCGTGAATTGCAGAAGACACTGCGCAAGGGCGAATGGAAAGTGACCGTCGCCGTCCGCGAGGGACATGAGATTGTTGCGATTTATCCAGGTCTGGTCGAGACAGCCTACGGCATTGCGGTCGACATCGGATCAACGACGATTGCTGCGCATCTGAGCGATTTGTATACGGGCGAGACGCTTGCCTCCGCAGGACTGATGAACCCGCAGATCCGCTTCGGCGAAGATCTGATGAGCCGCGTCTCCTATGTGATGATGAATCCGGGTGGCGAAATTGAGATGACGGATGCCGTGCGTGCGGCGCTGAACGATCTTGTCGGCGAAGTAACGGCAGAAGCGAAAATCAACCGCGCCGATGTGGTGGAGATGACGGTGGTCGGCAATCCGATCATGCATCATCTGTTTCTGGGTCTTGACCCGACCGAACTAGGCGGCGCTCCTTTCGCTCTGACGCTTGATCGCGGGCAGGATGTCAAGGCACGGGAAGTTAGATTGACGATTGCGCCGGGGGCGTTTGTCTACCTGCTGCCGTGCATTGCGGGCCATGTGGGTGCCGATACGGCGGGCGTTGTGCTATCAGAAGCGCCGCATTTGAATGATGAAGTCACGCTCGTTGTCGATGTTGGGACGAATGCGGAAATCGTGCTTGGCAACAAGAGGCGGTTATTGGCGTGCTCCTCGCCGACGGGCCCTGCTTTTGAGGGCGCGCAATTATCAAGTGGGCAGCGCGCGGCTCCCGGAGCCATTGAGCGCGTGCGGATCGACCCGGAGACGCTTGAGCCTAAATTCAAGATTATCGGTTCGGACCTCTGGTCGACAGAAGACGGGTTTACGGAAGCCGCTGCGAAAGCCGGTGTGAACGGGATTTGCGGATCGGGGATTATCGAGGCGATTGCCGAGATGTATCTGGCGGGCGTGATTACGCAGGATGGTGTGATTGACGGCGATTTGCGGGTGCGCAGCCCGCGCATCATCAATGAAGGCCGTACCTTCACCTATGTGCTGCATGAAGGCGAACCGCGCATTACGATCACGCAGGCCGATGTCCGCGCGATCCAACTCGGCAAGGCCGCGCTTTATGCCGGCGTGAAGCTGCTGCTCGACCATTATGGTGTCGATCATGTGGATCGGATCACGCTAGCGGGCGCGTTTGGCAGCCATATCGATGTGAAATATGCGATGGTGCTCGGGCTCATCCCCGATTGCGATCTCTCGAAAGTGGGATCAGCAGGAAATGCCGCCGGAACAGGGGCGCGGATCGCGTTGCTGAACGAGACTGCGCGAGGCGAGATTGAAAGCGTCGTGGGCAAGATCGAGAAGATCGAAACCGCGATGGAGCCGAAATTCCAAGCGCATTTCGTGAGCGCCATGGCGATCCCGAACAAGGTGGACGTGTTCACCAATCTGATGCAGGCGGTGAAATTGCCGCCTCCGAAAGAACATGCCCAGCCGGCAGAGGGCGAAGGCGGACGGCGACGACGCCGCGGCTAAAGCGCGGCACGAGCACTTATTTGCATTTCAAGGAGTTTACTATGTCCCCCATGATCCTCGACGGGAACGCCGCAGCAAGCCAGTTGCGCGACGAATTACGTCAAAAGATTACTGCGCTCGCCGCCCAAGGCAAGCAACCCGGCCTCGCCGTGGTATTGGTCGGTGAGAACCCTGCCTCAAAAGTCTATGTCGCCAACAAGGCGAAGCAGACGAAAGAAATCGGCATGCTCTCGGTCGAGCATCGGCTTCCCGAGGAAACAAGCGAGGCAGATCTCCTCGCGACAGTTGAAAAGCTGAACCATGATCCGGCAATCCACGGCATTCTGGTGCAATTGCCGCTTCCCGAACATATCAATGCAGAGAAGGTGCTGGAATCAATCAATCCGGACAAAGATGTGGACGGATTCCATGCCGTCAATGCGGGCAAGCTTGCAATCGGCATGAATGCGCTGGTGCCGTGCACGCCGCTCGGCTCTGTCTATCTCGCGAAAATGTACAAAAAAGACCTTTCAGGGCTGCATGCAGTTGTGATCGGGCGCTCCAATATTGTCGGAAAGCCGGTGGCACAGTTGCTGCTGCAGGAGAATTGCACGGTGACGATTGTTCATTCGCGGACGAAGAATATTGCGGATATTTGCCGTCAGGCGGATCTGCTTGTTGCCGCCATCGGCAAGCCGCTTTTTGTCAGTGCTGATATGGTGAAGGACGGTGCGATCGTGATCGATGTCGGGATTAACCGCGTGCCGAAGCCGGATGGTGGCTCGAGGATTGTCGGCGATGTCGATTTCGATGTAGTCAAGGACAAGACAGCGGCGATTACGCCGGTGCCCGGTGGTGTCGGCCCGATGACAATCGCGTTTCTGTTGGCGAATACGCTGCGCGCGTTCGAATTGTCGGAAGCGCGCAAACATTAAACTCTCTGCGATGAGGTGCCGATGATCAGTGTTTTCGATCTCTTCAAAATCGGCATCGGGCCTTCAAGCTCGCATACCGTGGGGCCGATGGTGGCTGCGCATCGCTTTGTCGCGCTGGTGCGGGACAGTATCGGGCTTGGTCGTGTCGGCAGGATCAAGACCGAGCTTTACGGCTCGCTCGCGTGGACGGCGAAGGGGCACGGCACGGAAACGGCCATTCTGCTCGGCCTTTCAGGATTTCTGCCCGCCGAAATTGATCCTGATCTAGTCGAGGGTATGATTTCAGCGATCACCCGTAACGGCGCACTGGATCTCGGCGGCGTTCGCGCCATGCCATTCTCGCTGGAGGACGATCTCGTCCCTAACAAAAAAGAGCTGATGAAGCGGCATTCCAATGCGATGAAATTTCAAGCATTCGACCCGGAAGGGGCATTACTAACGGAGAAAGCCTATTATTCGATCGGCGGCGGCTTTGTTGTCACGGATGAGGAAGAGGCATCTGGTGGGGCAGATGGCCCTAATCTGCCGTATAAATTCACAAATGCCGTTCAGTTGCTCGACCTCTGCAGCAGAACCGGCAAGAATTTTGCGCAATTGCAGCGTGATAATGAGCGGGTGACCCGGCGCGATGCCGAGATCGATAGCAACCTTGATCGGCTTCGCGAGGTGATGTTTGCATGTATTGACCGGGGCTGCCGGCAGGAAGGGATTTTGCCCGGCGGGTTGAAGGTGAAGAGGCGGGCTTATTCCATCTCGATGCAGCTTGAAGCGGGCAAGCGCGCGAATAACCGTCCGGCGCATGAAATCATGGACTGGGTGAGCCTCTACGCCATCGCCGTGAACGAAGAGAATGCCGCAGGCGGGCGCGTGGTGACGGCTCCGACCAACGGAGCGGCGGGGATTATTCCCGCGGTGCTTCGCTATGCGAAAGAGTTCTGCCCGGAATATTCGATTGAAGCGAGCCGGGATTATTTGCTGACGGCAGCCGCGGTCGGGGCGCTGATCAAGAAAAATGCCTCGATCTCGGGCGCGGAAGTGGGCTGTCAGGGCGAAGTAGGGTCAGCTTCCGCCATGGCAGCGGGCGGGCTCTGCGCATTGCTGGGCGGCACGCCGGAACAGGTCGAGAATGCGGCGGAAATAGCGCTCGAGCATCACCTCGGCATGACATGCGATCCGATTGGCGGGCTTGTACAAATCCCCTGCATCGAACGCAATGCTTTCGGCGCAAACAAAGCGATTGTCGCCGCGTCCCTCTCGTTGCGCGGCGACGGTACCCATCGCGTCTCGCTCGATGAAGTGATCGAGACCATGCGCCAAACCGGCATCGACATGCTCGTCAAATATAAAGAAACCGCGCAAGGCGGTTTGGCGGTGAACGTCGCGGATTGTTGACATCTTTCCGCGCGCCTAAAACCCCGTAACGAGACGCAGGGCATCATAAATTGCGGCGTGGATGTTTCGGGAGGATACGGCATCGCCGATGCGGTGCAGTGTGAAGGTGCCCGACTGATTGGCGCGGGTGATGGCGGGATCGCCGTTGTCCTGCGAGCGGCCATCGGCAAGCGCGCGGTAATCGACGGCACCGAGATTGCGGGATAAGGGCTTGAGGGCGAAATAGAGATCATCGTTCGGGAGTGTGCCGTGTTCGACGATGACCTGATCGACGCGGCGTTCGACGCGCGTGCGGTCGTAATCGTTCAAGAGCGTCGCAACAAGAATGTTTCCGTCGCGACGGACCTTTTCAAGACGGAGATTGAGCGTGATCGTTGCGCCCGCCTGATGGATCGCTTTGAAATAGATCGGATAATTCGTGCCGCCGACTTCGGGCGCAAGGGCGCGCTCGGGCGTGACAATCTCGAATTTTACGCCTGAACCGGCGAGAAATTCGGCAGTCGTCATGCCGGGATGGTTACCATTATCATCATAGAGCAGAATATTTTCAGCAGGCTTTGCCGCGCCCGACAAAATGTCCCACGTCGTTGTCACGAGATCATCGCCCTCGTCGAGAAAGGACGTGTTCGGCAGGCCGCCAGTCGCGATGATGACGTGATCGGGGTGTTCAGCCAGGACGTCATCCGTTTCGGCATAGGTGTTGAAGCGGAAAGTGGCACCCTGCCGTTCGCACTCAACGACGCGCCAGTCGATTATCCCCATGATTTCGCAGCGACGTTTGAGCGCGGCAGTGAGCAGCACCTGCCCGCCAGCCTTGTCGGCCGCCTCGAAAATGGTAACGGAGTGACCGCGGGCCGATGCGACGCGGGCGGCTTCGAGACCTGCCGGACCTGCACCGATGACAACGATTTTTTTCGGCGGTGCGGCGGATTTGGTAATTACGTGCGGCATGCTCGCTTCACGACCCGTTGCAGGATTATGGATGCATAGGGCCTCGCCGCCAAAATAGATGCGGTCGATGCAATAGCCCATGCCGACGCAGGGGCGTATCTCATGCTCGCGGCCTTCCATCACTTTGCGGGCGATATGGGGATCGGCCATGTGGGCGCGGGTCATGCCGACCATGTCGAGTTTGCCGGTTGCAACCGCATGGCGGGCGGTTGCGACATCCTGAATGCGGGCCGCATGAAAGACGGGGAACTGCGTAGCGGAGCGAACGTCACCCGCGAAATCGAGGCTGGGCGCAGACCGCGTGCCCATGCCGGGAATGACATGAGAGAGCGCTTCATCCGTGTCGATATGGCCTTTGATGACGTTCAGAAAATCAATCTGGCCTGTGGCGACAAGGTGTTGGGCAATGGCGACGCCGTCATCCCGGGTCAGTCCACGCTCCCAATCCTCGTCACAGACGAGGCGGGCTCCGACGATGAATTCCGGGCCGACGCGGTTCCGCACGGCGTCAATCACTTGGCGGGCAAAGCGCAGCCGGTTATCGAGCGAGCCGCCATAGGCGTCGGTGCGCTGGTTGGTGGCAGGCGACCAGAACTGGTCGATCAGATGGCCATACATTTCGAATTCGAGACCATCGAGCCCACCCGCCTTGCAACGCTCGGCGGCATCGGCGTAATCGCGGATGATGCGGGCAATGTCCCATTCCTCGATGGCTTTCGGGAAAGCGCGGTGCGCCTGCTCGCGAACAGCTGACGGGGCGAGCACGGGCAGCCACTCCTCCTTGCTCCAGCTCGTACGACGACCGAGGTGGGTGATCTGGATCATGACAGCGGCACCATGGGAATGCACGGCGTCAGTGAGCGCTTTGAGATGGGGGACGACCTCGTCGCGCCAGAGCTGGATATTGCCGAAGGCTTGCGGGCTATCCTGCGAGACGACCGAGGAACCGCCAATCATTGTGAGCGCGATGCCACCCTTGGCCTTCTCCTCGTGATAGAGGCGATAACGCTCCTTCGGCATCCCGTCTTCGGTATAAGCGGGTTCATGCGCGGTCGACATGAAGCGATTGCGAAGCATGAGATGTTTCAGGCGATAGGGCTGAAGGAGAGGATCAGTGGGGGACATTTTGGATAATTTCCGCGGTCTTAACCAAGTTCCGATTGCCAATCCTGATGCCCATGGAGAATTCTGACAACCAAAATGTCCGGCCCCGTGATTGAATAAACAACTAAATGGGAACGATACGGATAAACCCGCACAGGTGGCAAAATTTCTGACCTCTCCCGAGCTGCTCTGGGATTTTCGGATAGCATCTGAAGAGTCAATTCCAACCCCTCCTGATATGCTTCGGCAGCCTCAACACCAAACAATGCCACACCATTTCCATAAATATTGATAACATCTTCCTCGGCCAGAGCTGTCAGACGAAATCCCATCAGGCAGATCCAATCTCCGCGCGCTTTCGTGCCTCGGCTTTCACCTCCTTTATGGATCGACTGGAAATGCCGCTCTCAATTCCTGCGGTGACCGATGCCTGAAAGGCGGTAATCTTTGTTTCCCGCTCCTGATCACGGCGGATCAAATCCCGGACATAATCGCTGGCATTGCTGTAGCGGCCGGACTCAGACTGCGCCTCAACCCATTCTTTCATCTGGTCGGGCAAGGAGATATTCATTGTTGCCATCGTGCATTCTCCATATTCACAAGAGACAATTTGGCAAAGATTGGCAAAATATGGCACAAAAGGCAAGACGTGTTTCACGCCCTCTCCAGACAGAATTTCCTGTCACTTCCCCTTCCAGACCGGTTTGCGCTTTTCCGAGAAGGCGAGAGGTCCCTCGATCGCATCGTCGGATCCGATCATTGCATCATAAGCGGGGATCGCACCGGAACGCATCAGAGCGTATCCATCCTTCACATCGAGCGGTAGGGTTGCCTTGATGATCGCCTTGACAGCAGCGAGCGCCAAGGGGGCATTGGCGGCGATTGCTTCGGCGAGGGTACGTGCTTCAGCCATCAGATCGTTCAGCGGTACAACACGGTTGACGAGCCCCCAACGCAAGGCCTCCTGAGCGCCCATGCGGCGCGCGGTCATCAGCATCTCCATTGCAATCGGGAGTGGCAGCCGCTTTGGCAAACGCAACACACCACCGGCGTCGGCCATGATACCGAGAGTTACTTCGGTGAGGGCGAATTCAGCCGTTTCGGACGCAACAATCAAATCGGCGGCAAGAGCCAATTCAAAGCCTCCACCAAATGCAAGGCCATTCACGGCGGCAATCACCGGCTTGTCGAGGCCCCAGAATTCTGTGAGGCCGGCAAAGCCGCCCGGGCCGTGATCGGCATCAACCGGCTCCCCTTCCGCACCTGCTTTCAGATCCCACCCGGCGGAAAAAAAGCGCTCCCCTCCGCCCGTGAGAATGGCAACCGACAATGTCGGATCATCGCGGAACTCGGCAAACGCCGCGTAGAGCGCCTGACTTGTCGGGACATTGATGGCGTTCGCCTTCGGACGATCAAGCGTGATCTCGAAAATCGCGCCATTACGACGGGTTAGAACGGGAGCGGTCATGGTTCAGCCTTTGTCTGTTATGCGGATCATGGCATCGACGGCGACAGCGCCGTGCTCGCGGATCATGACGGGATTGACATCGAGTTCGACAAGGGTCGCGCGGTGGGCTTCGGCAAAGGCTGCAACAGCCATAATGGCGTCAATCGCCGCCTGACGATCGCCTTTGGGTTTACCGCGAAAGCCATTGATCAGCGTCGCGAGTTTGAGCGTGTCAAACGCGGTCTCTACGTCGGACCGCGTGAGGGGTAGCAAGAGGGTGGCCGCGTCCTGCAACAATTCAACAAAGATGCCGCCTAGGCCGAAGGTGAGGGTCGGCCCGAAGAGCGGGTCACGGGTAATGCCGATAATCATTTCCGCAACGACATTTTGTTGCATTGCTTCGACGAGCACCTGATCTGATAGATGTGCGAGCGAATTGGCGGCATAGGTTACGGCAACCCGGTCTTTCAGATTGAGTTTGACGGCGCCGGCTTCCGTTTTGTGGGCGATTATGTCCGAGACGGCTTTGATGACAACCGGATAGCCAATGCCGTCGGCAGCGTTTGCAGCGTCTCCGATTGTCGTGACGACGCCCTCTGGAATGTTGACGCCGAAGGCGGCAAGGGCCGATTTGCCCGTTGGCTCATCAAGCATGCGAATGGCGGCTTTCGCATCGAGCCCGGGGGTGTTTTGCAGAGCCGAAGCTCTTGGGCGAGCGTGAACGGTTCCGATATCGGCAGCAATGCGGATCGCTTCCATGCATTCGGTAATTCCCTGCATCGGCGCGATATTGGATTTGAGCATACGTGCACCGATTGACTCGGGCAGGGATTCAGGCAGCGACGAAAGGATCGCGGCTTTAGCACCTGTCGCGCGCTGGGCAGCCTCGAAGGCATCAAGCATGGCATCCCAAGTGGATGCGTCGCAACGATCCGCACGCGGGAAATCAAGGATCAGAAGGTTCATCGCGTAGCCTGCACCAAGCATTGCGGAGAACGTTGCGGTCGAGGCTTCGACATTGCCCCAGATATAGGTGTGGTAATCAAGCGGGTTAGCGAGCGGCACCTTCGGGCCAAGAGCGGCAAAGAGTTTTGCCTCCGTCTCAGGTGTCAAAGGCGGGGTCGGCAAACCGGCATCGGAAGCGAGATCGGCAATCAGACCTGCCTCCCCGCCCGAGCAACTCATCGACGAGACGGTTCGGCCAGAGAATGGACCATGAACATGGAGCAATTTTAGCGTTTCGAGGAATACCGACAGATCCTTGGCGCGGCCAATGCCGTAGCGCGCAAAAAGCGCGTCGAAAAGCGCATCGGACCCAGCCAATGACGAAGTGTGCGACAATGTGAGCGCGGCCCCAGCTTCTGACCGGCCTGTCTTCAGCGCGATAATCGGTACGCCCTTGTCGAGCGCGCGCAAGGCGGCATTCGAGAAATGGTTGATGTCGTCAAGGCCTTCAATATGAAGGCCGATGGCGGTCACACGATCATCATCAAGCAGCGTGTTGATAAAATCGCCAAGATCGCCTTTGGCCTTGTTACCTGCTGAAATCAGATAGGCGAGCGGCAGGCTGCGCGCCTGCATGGTTAGATTCAATCCGATATTGCCGGATTGCGTGATGATCGCGACGCCTTTTTCGACAGCGACCCCGCCATGCTGATCAGGCCAGAGCGCGGCACCATCGAGATAATTGAGGAGGCCGTAACAATTCGGCCCGAGGAGCGCCATATCTCTCGAAGCGGCAACAAGATTTTCCTGAAGGACAATGCCTTCCCCACCGACTTCGGCAAAGCCGGACGCATAGCAAACAGCTCCGCCCGTGCCCATAGATGCCAATTGAGCAATCGCATCAACGGTCAAATCGCGCGGTACGGCAACGAAGGCAGCGTCGGGAACGCCGGGAAGATCGGCAATCGACGCGAAGGCAGGACGTCCAGCAATTTCCGGACGCTTCGGATTGACAGGCCAGATCGCGCCTGAAAATCCGATCCGCTCGCATTGACGGATCACTTCCGCGGCCTCGCGTCCGCCAATAACGGTAATCGATCGAGGTGACAGCAAACGGGTCAAAGCACTGCGTGACGTTAGGTTGATCATGTGTGGTTTCGTTTTCAGTTCTTGAGCGATTAATCTATTCTAGTCTTGCCTGCTCATGTCCGAATTGTCGACCCGCGACCAACGAAAAGTCAGACAGCGCCTCATATTTCCTCCGCCAATATCTTGATGGCATCGTTTGGAAATTCAAAATTTCGAAAACCCGTCACATAAGCTTTATTGCTTTGCGGCTCGAAATTCGGCCACGACCTTTGCTGCTTCCTTGATATGGGGCAAGCCCAGACCGCAACAGCCGCCAACCATCTGAACGCCCGAGGCGAGCAATTGGCGAACGAAAACGCCGTATTGTTCCGGTGGAATAATATCGACGAAACGCCAGCCTGGCATTTCGAAATAGCCGGAATCCGGGTAGGCCATAAGAGGCCCGTCGAAGAATGACTTCATCTCTTGAAGCGCGGGGCCGATCAGTTCAGGCCCGGTATGCATCAATCCGGCAGCATCAATACCAGTCTGCGGGATCAGCGAAGCGATCGCACTGATCGGGATATCCTCGAGATGATGAAAGCTGACAACCTTGCCGTCCTTGCCGCGTCGGCCACTCATGCCGAACCAGACCGGCAGACCCGTGGAAAGCGCGGCCTCTACAGCCAGCTTGACGCGCGCTGGCTCGTACATCATCTCCAGCATAATCAGTTCTGCGCCTGCAGCCTTGGCCGTGTGGGCAAGGGCATGGAAGGCGTCGCTGATCTCAGCCGAAGACGGGATTTTGGCCGGATCAATCACGGCGGTTCCGGCCGACATCGGCACCATGTGTGACAAGGACGCGGCAACGGCTACCTCGTTTGCTCCGGTTCGCTTGCGGGCAGAGAGGGCCGCTTCAACAGCGCGTTGGATGATCTCCTCGGAGCGGTCGGCGAGACCGGCATCCTTCAGCATCAGACGCGAAGC
>JBJTDR010000096.1:0-2456 GCA_046092445.1 Hyphomicrobiales bacterium
AATCTGTTGAAAAAAAATGCTCAAATTGTGTCGAATTCGACATCACTGATTCGGAGACCACGGTTCGTAACCGTCCCTTGCCGAAACACGACGTTCAGACGCGCGGATAGAACCTCTCGGCCGGTATGCCGCCGACGTTCCCGTCAAATTAGCCTGATGCGGTAATTCCCAATCGCGAGCCTGATAGTTCTGGTTCGTGGGCGGCACGTCAACCCTGTGGTGCAACCACCCATACCATCCCCCCGGAACCCGGGACGCTTCCGCATCCCCCTTATAGAGCACCCAGCGACGGACAATGCCAAGCGCAGGATCAATCTTGCCGCTCTTCGTCTGGAAGTAACGATTGCCCTGATCATCCTGCCCAACGAATTCGCCATGTTTCCATGTATGAAAGCGCGTCCCGATCGTCGCACCATTCCACCATGTAAAAATTTGCTTCAGCAGGTCCAACATCTCGTAACTTCCCAAAAATGATGTTCTTACTATGAAGAAAACGCATGATTTTGTCCAGCATACTTGGCGAGACATCATGAACAAGGAACTTATTTTCACGAGTGTCGGGCGCCGCCTCTCACCCGAAAGGCGACCTTTGCGGAAGACTTAGCCAATGCTATGACAGGGCCGGATTCTGTCCCCGAAGGGACACTTTACAAGAGAAAAGGGCACGCACCATGGCGAAGATCAAAGTCGCAAACCCCGTCGTCGAACTCGATGGCGATGAAATGACCCGGATTATCTGGCATTATATTCGCGACAAGCTGATCCATCCCTATCTCGATATCGACCTGAAATATTATGATCTTTCCGTTGAAAATCGGGACGCGACAAATGACCAGGTCACGATTGATGCCGCCAACGCGATCAACAAATACGGCGTCGGCGTCAAATGCGCGACGATCACGCCGGATGAAGCACGTGTTGAGGAATTCAAGCTCAAGGAGATGTGGAAATCTCCGAACGGGACAATCCGCAATATTCTCGGTGGCGTGATTTTCCGCGAACCGATCATTTGCCGCAACGTGCCGCGTCTGGTTCCGGGCTGGACACAACCGATCGTCGTCGGCCGCCATGCATTTGGTGACCAATACCGCGCAACCGATTTCAAAGTGCCCGGCAAAGGCCGCCTCACGATCAAGTTCGAAGGCGATGACGGCACGGTGATCGACCGCGAAGTTTTCAAATTCCCGTCCGCAGGCGTTGCTCTATCCATGTATAATCTCGACGATTCGATCCGTGATTTCGCCCGCGCATCGCTCAATTACGGCCTGAGCCGGAAATATCCGGTCTATCTCTCGACCAAAAACACGATCTTGAAGGCCTATGATGGCCGCTTCAAAGACCTGTTCGAGGAGGTATTCCAGAACGAATTCAAATCCCGGTTCGACGCCATCGGGATCACTTACGAACACCGCCTGATCGACGACATGGTCGCATCCGCGCTCAAATGGTCTGGCGGTTATGTCTGGGCCTGCAAAAACTATGACGGTGACGTCCAGTCCGACATTGTCGCGCAAGGATTCGGATCACTCGGGCTGATGACCTCCGTGCTTTTGTCGCCTGACGGACGAACAGTCGAGGCCGAAGCCGCCCATGGCACCGTCACCCGCCATTACCGCGAGCACCAGAAGGGCAAGGAAACATCCACCAACTCAATCGCCTCGATATTTGCGTGGACGCGCGGCCTGGCCCACCGCGCCAAACTAGATGGCAATTCGGCACTCGATACCTTTGCTAATACACTCGAGAAAATTTGCGTCGATACAGTCGAAGCCGGCTACATGACCAAGGATCTGGCCTTGCTCGTGGGTGCCGACCAGAAATGGCTCTCCACCACAGGCTTCCTCGACAAGGTTGACGAAAACCTGAAAAAGGCAGTGGCTGTTTAAACCTTCGCTTTTGTTGGCTTGATTTGCTGAAAATTCCAATCAAAACTTAAGGCCCGGTTTACCGGGCCTTTTTGCTAACGGTGCATGGGAGACAAGGATGAACAATGCGCAGCCGATAACCACAGGCGGTTGCCAGTGTGGAGCCGTGAGATATGCTTTCAAAGGCAAGATGATCGACCCGAGCATTTGCCATTGCCGGATGTGCCAGAAGGCGTTTGGGTCCTATTTTGCGCCACTCGGCGGCGTGAAAGACGCTGATCTTGTCTGGACACGCGGCAAACCAGGCATTTTCAATAGCTCAGCCGTTGTCGAACGCGGATTTTGCCAAGCGTGCGGCACGCCGCTCACCTTCAAATATCACCACGAGGACATCACCGACCTTGCACTTGGCAGCCTCGATCATCCGAAAGAGGTAATCCCCGTCATCGCCTTTGGCACGGAGGCGGAAATGCCTTGGTTTGATTGGCTTGCAGGACTGCCTGCCAAACCGACAGCCGCGTCAACGCCCGCCGAACTCCTGGATGCCATCAAATCATATCAACATCCGGACCATGACACGGAAACTTGGAT
>JBJTDR010000097.1:0-3954 GCA_046092445.1 Hyphomicrobiales bacterium
TCGGCGCAGCGGCGAAAGATTGCATCTCCACGCCCGGTCAATCACCATCCCGCTCTATAAAAACAAACCCCCAATCACCGTCGATGCCCCTCCTCCCGCCCACATGCTCGCGCGGTTGCATGCGTGCGGGTTAATTGGAGATATCTGACGTCATATTCTTACGCGGCAATTTTTCGATTGAGTCCCCCGCCTTTTTCATCGCGAGACGTAATTCATAAGTTTTCTGTAGATTGAGCCAGAAATCCGGGCTCATCCGGAACCAATGACCCAGCCGCAAAGCTGTATCCGCTGTTACCGCGCGTTGCCCGTTCAAGATCGCAGTAATTCGGTTTACCGGTACGGCGATCTGCCTTGCAAAAGCGGCCGCAGAGAGACCGAGTTCGGATAATTCATCGGCAAGATGAACACCAGGGTGGATCGGGGATCGGCTCATGTGAATTCCTCAGTGATAATCGACAATTTCAACATTCAGAGGCCCGGGCGATTGAGCGGGCCATTCGAAACAGATCCGCCATTGATCATTGATTCGGATACTATAGAAACTCAGCCGATCTCCCTTCAGCGCTTCAAGTCGGTTCCCCGAAAGAGCGGCAAGGTCCCCCAGATTTGTGGCTGCGTCGAGCCTGTCAAGCCTCACCTCGGCTTGACGCGCAAACCCTGAAAACTCCCGAACATGCTCACCGCTGGCAAATCTCGCTGTCCGCTTGTCTTTGTAGCTCACAATCATAAGGAAATCCAGCAATCGTTACGCCTAACGTAACGCATAATTTCAATCCTTTAAATCATCAGCTCTCGATGATTATGGGAGATAATTCTGACACTTGTCATCACCGTCCCCGCAATCTGCCCGTCACCCACCCTCACAGGGGTGAAGCACGGCGTACGGCCAATTCCCCCGCGCTCAACCAGAATTTCCTGTTCACTACCGATCAGGCGGTCAAGATGGCGCGACAACGCCTCTGCACCCTTCTCACGCAGCCGTCGCGCGCGATCCTTGATCTGGTCCGCGGGAACGGATGGCATTTTCGCCGCAGGCGTTCCCGGTCGGGCCGAATAGGGAAATACATGCAAGCTCGATAATCCGCACGCATCGACAAGCTCGATGGAGCGCTGGAACATCTCCTCCGTCTCGGTCGGAAATCCCGCAATAATATCGGCACCAAAGGCGATATCAGGACGAAGCCCCCGAACCGCCTCGCAAAACCGGATCGCATCATCCCGCAAATGCCGCCGCTTCATGCGTTTCAAAATCAGATCATCACCCGCCTGCAGCGACAAATGCAGATGCGGCATCAATCTCTTGTCGGTCGCAATCGCATCAAGCAACTCATCATCCGCCTCAACCGAGTCAATCGATGACAGGCGCAATCGCCTCAACCCGGGTACATCCCGCAAAATCGCTTTGACCAAGGTGCCCAGTCGCGGTGCCCCCGGAAGATCCGGCCCGTAACTCGTCAGATCAACACCCGTCAGCACCACCTCCGCATAGCCTTGATCAACCAGCCGGCCGATCTGATCCGTTACCTGCCCCACCGGAGTTGACCGCGAATTGCCGCGCCCGAACGGAATCACACAAAACGTGCACCGATGGTCACATCCGTTCTGCACCTCCACAAAGGCCCGCGTATGGCCCTCGAACCTGTCCGGAACCTGCCGCGCCGTTTGCGTGACAGCCATCATGTCCGATACCTGAATCCGTGCCTCGCCCGCATTGTTCTTGGCCAGAGCGGCCCAGGTCGCGGATTTCGTCTTTTCCGCATTCCCGATAATTGTCGAAACTTCGGTGAGACTCGCGAATTTTTCCGGCTCGATTTGAGCCGCACATCCCGTCACCACAATCCGCGTGTCGGGGCGCTCGCGCTTCAGCCGCCGGATTATCTGCCGCGCTTGACGCACCGCCTCGGCAGTCACAGCACAACTATTCACGATGACAATGTCATCATGCCCCGCCTCGAGCGCTGCCTGTTTCATCGCCTCCGACTCAACCACATTGAGCCGACAACCGAATGTGACGAGATCAACACCCATCACGGAACCGTTTCAAAAAGCGACGCACCCAGCGTGCCACGATGCTCGAGTTCCACAGGGCCGGTCATCAGCACATGATCATCACTTGTGCGCCATGCTATCATCAGATCGCCACCGGGCAAGGTCACCCGCACTTTTCTGCCGGTCAGCCCGTTCCGTGCCGCTGCCACAGCGGCAGCACACGCGCCTGAACCGCAAGCACGCGTCAATCCGGCGCCGCGCTCCCAAACTTTCTGGATCACATGATCGCTGCTTACAACCTGAACAAGCGAGATATTGGCGCGCTCCGGAAATAGCGGATCATGCTCCAGAACAGGGCCATTCACCGCCAAATCATACCCCTCGACATCATCAACCCAGAAAATCACATGCGGATTGCCCATATTGACGCAAGCGGGCCTCTCCAGCGTCCGACCATTAGATGTGACAAACGAAAAATCAATCGCGCGGGTATCCGCCATCGGGCGGCTCAGCGGAATCTGGGACCATCCGAACCGCGGAACCCCCATATCGACCGTGAACGACAACGGCCCTTCCCGCGAGCAGACGAGCAATCCCGCAGCCGTTTCCAGCGTCAATGCCGTGCGCGCATCATGCTCGAGCAACGCCCAGGTCACGCAGCGCGTCCCGTTGCCGCACGCGGACGACTCGCTGCCATCCGTATTGAAAATCCGCATAAACGCATCCGTGCCGGGTGTTTTCGGGTCAAACAACACCATAAGCTGGTCAAAGGCAGCCGCCGCATCAGCCGCAATCGCGCGCGCATCTTCCGGCCGCACCCCGAGACCGGTCTTGCGGAGGTCGAGAATCGTGATCTCGTTGCCCAACCCGTTCATTTTCAGATAGGGCCTGCCAGAAAGCGGTTGCGTCATCATCTGTTCCACCATGGCGGCGACATATCATAATTGAGGGCGACTAGGCCAGTAAGACGTGCCTCGACCACACGCCCGAACGGCTCTATAGTGCATGAGCTTGGCGGTTCATGCGAGTCGCTGGTGCAGGAGGCCTTTTCCGAATGAAGCCGATGAAGATGCTGCTTTGGATGCCACTTTTAGCTGCAACTCTTTTGCTCGCGCCTGCACATGCTCAAACCACACCCCCGGAACCACCAGCGACCTCGGCGCCCGCGACTGAACCTGCTCCGCTCCCGACAGGGCCGAAAGCCATGGCCGAGCGCCCAACGCAATCAAGCCTCCCCGATACGGTCAGCATCACCGGCCGCCCCGCATTGATCGTTTCCGGTGACGGGCTTTGGGAAGGAGGGTATGATATGCTTCGTATTATCTTTCAGCGCCTTGATACGGCAGCGACAAAAGCGGGCCTCAAAAAAACCGGCTATCCCATCACAATTTTTCGCGAGACAACCGATACCGGCTTTGTCTTCGATGCCATGCTCCCGATCGAATCAACGCCGACCGCGACACCCACGGATTTTCCGCCCGAACTCAAATTCGGCTCAACTCCTTCGGGATCAGCCTTCCGCTTTGTCTACCAGGCCCCCTACGACGAAATCGATGGTGCATACGAGCAGATCTCCGCCTACCTCGACGCAAAGGACATCACCGTCGAAGACACCTTTATGGAGGAATACCTCGTTTTGGGTGCCCGGAGCGATGATCCCGAAACCGACATCAATATCTACGTGAAACCGAAACAATAGCCCCTTTGGCGCCGGTCAAAACTCGAACACCTCGCCGGGCCTCAGCGCCTTGAACCTGCTTTTCTCGATGCCGTAATGCGCAAGTGCCACCTGCAATGCCTCGAGTGGTCGTGACAGACCTTCACTCGTCAGCTGGAACGTCCCCCAATGGTGCGCAATCGCCTGCTCGGCACCGCACGCAATAAACGCGCGCACCGCCTCGTCCGGATTCATGTGCTGCTCCGCCATGAACCAGCGCGGCTCATAGGCACCAATCGGCAGAATGG